>DASUXL010000111.1:0-15114 GCA_036377915.1 Candidatus Limnocylindrales bacterium | reverse complement strand
CGATGGCTTAGTACCGATGGCCTAGTATCGACGGCCATGGCGCGATCGATGGGCATCGTGTGCTACGTCCTTGCCGGCCTGCTTCTGGCGGCCGCGCTGGTCGTCCCGGTCGTCGGCTTCATCCTGGCCGTGATCGTGTGGGCGTGGGGCGCGGCGGCGGCCGGCATGGCCTTGACCGACCGGGTACACGACCCCGCCGGCGTGGTGATCGAGCTGATCTTCAACGGGGTCCTGGATTTGCTGCGGGCGTTGGGCCCGCTGCCGACCATCCTGGTGGTCCTGATCACGATCGCGGTCGAGGTGGTGCTGGTCGCCTGCGCCGTCATCCTGATCGTCATCGGCCGGCGCCTGAGGCGCCTGCCGCGCACGGGCTAGGAATCAGGCTAGGGCATCACCCGTCGAACGGCCGCGGTGGGTGGAAGCTGGGGTCGCCGGTTTCGTTGGTGGCGCGGCGTTCCCACGTGTTCCACTTGACCACCGCGACGGTATCCGGGGCGCCCGGCCGCCACCGGCCCAGCAGCGGCTGGTACTCGTTGCGGTACCGGGATTCGCCGGCGGTCACGGCACGCGCCGCCGAGCCGTCGGGCGGGCGCAGGTGGAAGGTGTGCACGCTGCGCTGCCACAGCCCGACCTCGCCGCGGCCGTCGCCGTTCCAGTCCCCGGCGACGGCTAGGTAGTCCCCGGCGCGGGCCGGGACGACGGAGCCGAAAGTGAAGGTGGCGTAGGTGCTTTCGGCCGGTCCGGTGGACGATCGCAGGAAGAAGGTGCGATCGTCCACATAGAACAGTCCGACCTCGTCCCTGCCGTCGCCGTCCCAGTCCCCCGCCACCGGCTGGTAGTTCAGGCCCGCCGAGCCGTACTGGAAGCTCTGCGCGGCCGGCCCGAGATAGAACGTGCTGTTGGACCGGCGGTACGCGCCGATCTCGTCGTCGCCGTCGCCGTCCCAGTCCCCCGCGACGTAGCGGTCGCCCGCCGAGCCGTAGGCGAGGATCGTCTCCGCCTCGCCGCCGCGCGGGGCCGTGTCCTCGTGGCGGTTGGTGAAGTAGACCCGGTTGCCGAGCACGCCCGCAGGGGTGTCCACGCCGTCGCCGTCCCAGTCGGCCGCGAGCACCTGATCGAACGGGCTGAACCGCCCGTAGTTCTTTGCCGCGTCGACGGTGGGCCGGAAGGCGTCCTCGGTGAAATCCCCCAGGGCGCCGCTGAAGGTACGCTCCGGCGTGATCGCGAACCCGGGGTCGAGCCTGACATGGTTGTTCGCATCGGTCAGGACGGTCGACAGGGCCGGCTTGGTGATCGGGCAGCCCGGCCCGCTGGCGCCACGGTTGGCGATGTCGGTGTGGCGCTGCACCAACGCCCCGAACCACAGGTCCGAGCGGGTCACGTTGCCCCGGCCGTACAGGCAGTACGGCCCGATTGCGTTGATGCCGTTGTAGTTTCGCGTCGCCTCGCCGAGGATGTTGCGCTCCAGCACGTTGTCGGCGCTGCCCAGGACGAGCCGGATGTTGTAGGACGCCGCGAACAGCGTGTTGTTGCGCAGGTGGATGCCGCGCGGGTGGGGCGGGTCGAACCTGCCCGAGCCGATTTTGATGTTCGCCCCGTTGGGTGCACCGGCCAGGATGTTGCGCTCGATGAACCCGGGGCCGCCGGTCGGGTACGTCTGAAGGTAGAGGTTGTGGAACTGGTCCGGCCGGTTCGGGTCGAGCTGGTTGTTGCCCCACACCACGTTGTGGGTGAAGTGCCAGTCCTTGGCCTCGCCGATGATGGTGACCGTGGCATAGTCGTCAATGCAGCAGATCTCGCCGTTGCGGTAGATCCAGCCCGTGCCGTCGACGATCGACAACGCCGCCGAGCTGAGCCCGGCGGGCGTCGGCTCGGTCAGGCGGTGCCCGGTCACGTTGAGCCCGTCGAACGTCCAGTAGCTCGGGTTGCGCAGATCGAAGCGCGACTCGATGACGACCCGCTCGGTTTCAAAGGCGCGCATGGTGATCCGGGCCGCCGCCGTGCCCGGGGCGAGCACCGGGCGGATGTTCTCGCCCTCGTAGTAGGTGCCGCCGCGCACGTTGAGGGTGTCTCCGGCGCGCAGCCGCGCCATCGCCACCGAAAGGTTCTGCCAGGGTGCGTCGAACGTGCCCGCCGCGGTGTCGTTGCCGTCAGTGGCGACAAAATACTCCGCGGCATACTTCGCGACCAGGAGATCCTGCCCGGTCGCGGCCAGTACCAACGCGGTCAACAGGGCAGGGAGGGCCGTAGGTTTCATGGCCGAAATTCAATCTTTGGGTACCGGTGCTACGCAACTGATTCGGCAAAGGCGACGAGCAGACCGGCATGGTCGGTCGCGCCCCGCATGTCGATCGTCCGGCTGGAGCCCACCACGAGGCCGGTGGTCGCGATGATCTGCTGTACGAACCCGTCGTCGATGTGCTTGTAGCCCGCCGGCACGCAGGGCAGCGCGTCAGCGCGGCCGAGGTTGAGGTCGCCGCCGACCACCGTGTGCTTTGCCTGCTTGCCTTGCCACATCGCCGGGATCGCGGTCTTCAGCAGGTGCTCGCACTGGGCAAGCGCCACACCGGGATTGCCGTTGGCAAGGTGGGTGGTGCAAGCGAAGTACCCGGCCGCGGTGTCAAGGCAAAGCCACACCCGTTGCTCGATCGCGCTCTTCTGCACCGGATAGACACCGCCGTAGCTGCGATGCGCCCGCGGCGGCCCGGCGACATGCACCAGCAGGCCGATGCCGTACGGCTGGCCGTTGACGCAACGCACCACCCCACCGCTGTTGCGGTTCCTCGCGGCCAGGAAGGCCGGGACGACGGTCCCGCCCCTGTGCGCCTGGGCGACAGCCGGGGCGAGGGCGCTGACGTCGTCCTCGCAGACCTCGTTGAGCGTCACCAGGTCCGGCGACTCGGCGCGGATCACCGCCGCGGCCCGGGCCACGGCCAGGCCGGTGTAGCAGCCGGCCATGCCGCTGTTGCACAGGTTCATCTGCAGCACGCGCAGGGGCGGCCTGCGCGACAGGTCTGCCGCGGGCGCCGCGGCCGAAGACATGACGGCACAAGCGAGTCCCGCGACGACTCCCACCAACCGTCGCCGCCAGGCTTGCGCCGGACCGGCCATGCTCCCCGCCTGACTGTCTCAAAGTGAAACCGGGACCAGTGTAGCCAGATGTGGACGGTGACGCCTCAGGCTTACCATTGCGGCTGTTGCATCCGGTACCCACATGGTCAATGATCTATCGGTGATCGGGGTACTGCCGCTCCGTTAATCGTTAGGTGAACGGGCGTTACTGAACGCAGCGTTGATCTCACCAGGACGCGACAACAGACTGGGGCAATGACAGAACCTTCCCAGCGGCCAACCGCGATTAAGATCGTTGCCGCCGCACACTTGTTGATCGGCTTGGCTTTCCTGACCGTTCCGCTTCTTGGGCTCCTCTACGGGCAGGAGGTGCAGGCGGCCGCCGACGCCGAGGTCGTCCGCCAGGGCCTGCCGGTTTCGGTGCTGGCAGACAACAACCTCAGCTTCCGCGAGTCGGGGATCGCGATCGCCATTCCGGTTGTCATCGCGCTGGCGCTGGCGGCGCTGGGCCTTTGGATGCTCACGGCCAGGCGCGCCGCCCGGATCGTGTCGCTCATCGTGATGCCGTTGATCATATTGGCCAATGCGGCAATCGTGGTCAGCAACGCCTCGGCGGTCACGGCTCTGCAGACCATGTTTGACCAGTCCAACGACGCGAACCTGAGCCGCCTCAACGCCCAATCGCTGTTCGACGCCACCCTGGCCGCCTACCCGGATTGGCTGCCCTTGCTGACCAACGCCCGCAACACCGTCGTCTTTGGATGCTCTCTGCTCATCATCGTCTTGCTGACGATGCGATCGGCGCGCGCCTACTTCCGGACCCAGACCTCGCCGCGGGCCGCGCTCAGCGTCGGGTGACGGAGGACGTGATGGCCTCCCGGGATTCGCCTCGCGCCGTCCGCGGGCCTGGGCGAAAGCTGGACCGACACCGCTCGGCTGGCCATGATCCTTGATAGGGTCGGAGGATGACCAACGCACCGGTCGCCGAGGCTATGTCGCGTGAGGGACGGGGCACTCAGGCAACCAGCGAGCAGGGCAAATCGCGACCGACCGACTGGAGCGAGGCGCAACGCCGGTTCGGTGAGGGCGGCTGGTTCTGGCTTGCCACCGTGCGCGCGGACGGCACGCCCCACGTGATGCCGGTCTTCGCCGCCTGGGGCGGGTCGACGTTCTTCATCGCCTCGAAGGACTCCACCCGCAAGAGCCGCGATCTGAACGCCGACGGGCGTTGCGTGATCAGCCACGATTCCGGCGACATGCACTTGGTGGTGGAGGGTACGGCCCGCAAGGTAACCGACGACGCGACACTGGCCAGGGCATCGGCCGCGTTCGCGGACGTGTACAGCTGGCCGACCAGGGTCAGCGAGGGCAAGCTCGACGCCGACTATGGCGCGCCGACCTCCGGTGGCCCGCCGTACGACGTCTACGAAGTGAGTCCTACCAAGGCGTTCGGCTTCCCGACCGACGGCGAGTCGTTCACCCCGACGCGCTGGCGGTTCTAACCGCCGCCGATCCCAAGTCGCCGCACCGGACTGAGCATCCGGTGCGGCGGGGAATTGATGCGTCAGATCACCATGAGGACGAATCTGCCGTTCTGCGGGTCGGCGCCTTGGGAGCAATCTCCGCAGACGTCCTGCACCTCCACCCGGAAGGAGATGCCGCCATCGGTGTCGGTAACCCTTGCCACGGTCAGAATGTTGTCGTTGTTGGTGCTTTCGAGCCCGAAGCCGTCGGCGTTGTTCTGCGCGATCGCAAGCTTTGACCCGTCACCGGCGAACCGTATGAAGTAGACACCGGTGCTGGCACGGCGCGCCGAGATGGCACCGCCCGTGCAGTTGTAGGAGATGTCCACGAACGTCGTGCTGGTGGTGTAGATGTTCGGGAAGTCTGCCAGTTCGCCCTTGACCCTGGCGAACGCGTGGATCGCGCCGCGGTCGCAGCCGAGGTCGGCCAGCGCGGCGCTCGCAGCGCCGGCCGCGGCGGCGTTGGTGGTGGTAGCGGTGGCGCTGTGGGCTCCGGACGAGGCGCTCGCGGCGGCGGCCGGCACCGCCATGAGCCCGATCACCGCCAGGAGCATCAACTTCCGCCCGTGGCGGACGACAGAGTTCTTCGGGGCCAAGGTTTTGGCCATGTTTGTTGCCTCCCAGTTCGTCATTGGCTGACGGATTCTTGGGGGAACACTGGACCGGCGTCATTGGAAGAACGTTCGGAAAAGATGAAACGTGGCGTGATGGGTTGCCCTAGATTCGTGGGGTGATCGCGGACGACGATGTGCCCTCTAACCTTTCGCATCTCGGCGCGCCGATCGGGCCGATGATCCGCGTCCACGGCGGTTTCGGCAACCGGATGTACCGGCTCGACACCGACCAGGGGTCGTTCGCGGTGAAGGAGTTGAACCTCGTCGACCGCCGCTGGAACTACCACGTCGAGGACGTGTTCAGGTTCGAGCGGGCGGCCTTCGCTGCCGGTATTCCGATGCCAGAGCCGATCTTGGCCGGCCACCACATGCTCGTCCACCGGTGGGTCGAGGGACAGAAGGTGCCCGAAGCGCCGGTGCCGGCGGCGTACGCGTTCGAGATCGGCCAGATCCTCGCGCGCATCCACGCGCTCGACGTCGAGTGGACCCACGTGTCGATCGAGGAGCCTGCGTCACGGGACTGGCCCGAGCTCGCCGAGCGGGCGGCGGCGACCGGACAGCCGTGGGCCGGCGAGCTCGCCTCCCACGTCGAGACGTTCCTCGCGATTGCCCACTTCGTCGACGCCTGCGAACGGCCAGGCCCCGTCGTGCTGACCCACAGGGACATCCAACCGTGGAACCTGCTCGCTCGAGACGGCCGGCCGGTGGTGCTCGACTGGGAGCTTTCGGGCATGCTCGACCTGGCCGGTGAGCTCGGCTCGACCGCGCTTAGCCTCGCGAAGGGACCCGGCTTCGACCACATCGAGCCCACCATCTTACGCTCGGTCCTCGACGGCTATGTCGCACAGGGCGGAGCGCTGCCGCCGCCGGGTCCAAGCTGGTTCGCGTACATGATCGGCAGCTGGCTGGGGTTCACGAGGTGGAACATCCTGCGCTGCCTCACCGGTGTCGAGGCGATCACAGGCCCCGGCCTCGCGCTGTCGCACGAGTCCGTGCGAAACGGCGTGCGCGCCCTGCCCGACATGTTCGGCCGGCTTCCGGAGCTCGAGGCGCTGCTCTTGTGACAGCGACCCGCTTATGTGCCGGGTGCGCGCCCTGCGCCCCGCTGAATGCCCCGCCGACGGCGGCACCGGCTCCATCACGTCTAAGCGCAGCGCCAGCGCCGGTGGGGTGAGCAGGGAGCCAGAGGTTCGATTGTTACAGCATGGATGCCGGCCGAGGCCAAACAGGCTGCGGTTGAACGATTGCCCTCTTCCGTGTCAACTAGGTTAGGTTCGCATCTCCACGTGCACCTGTGCCTGTACACGATGGTTACGGTGTTGGTGGCTATCGGTCTAGTGATGTGCCGATCATTGAGAGTGGGAAGATCGTCTCCCAGGTTTCTCCCCACGCGCAGGTACGGCCGTGATCCTCGTCTGGTCCTGGCTTCCCGTCGCGCAGGCGTGGTCTGGTGGCCTTCGGTGTGCGACGGGTGACCATGCGGTGGTGGCCTGGCATCCCGGAGTGCCCCGCTCCAGGGCGGGATTCCCTGGCCGCCGGAGGCCATCTCCGGGTGGTAGGGCCGGAGGCCCTCCCCGCCGGAGGCAAGGTTATGGCGTGGCCCGATAGCCTCTCGTTGGATTCGAGGGTGGACAGGAGGGATTGGATCGTGGCGTGGGAGGTCAAGAGCGACGACGAGCGTGACCATTGGGACTTCGTTCCGTTCGTGAACGTAGGACCGCTGCGGTTCGGCATGAGTTGCAGTGAAGTGGATACAGCACTCGCCGAGCCGGGAGAGGCCGGCGCGAGTTTTCCCTGCGGAGCGTCTGAGATCCCATACGACCAGCTGACGACCTACTTTAGGGACAACGGACAGCTGTTCTGCGTGGCGATCAACGCGCTCGTCGGTCCGCAGGTAACGATGGACGGCACCGCACTCGTAGGACGAGTGCCCTCCGATATTGAGCAGTGGGCGTTCGACTACATCGAACGGCACGGATTGGGCCTGGAATATACGCATGCCGGCGATCCTCACTTGCTGGATCTTGGGTTAATCCTCCGTGTCCAGAGGGCGGGCGACATCGTTCTCAGCCGACCGGTCTTCCTCGCGGATCGGGAGGAGGTCTGCGGGGACCGCGTGCTCCCCTCGTGGGACTACGTGCCCTTACGCGAGTGGATCAGCTTCTGAAGCCCCGAGCCCAGCGATTTGCCGGAGTCGATGAACGCCGGGCTTCATGCTGCCCGCTGCGGCTGTCCCTGCGGTCCTTGACCCCGCATGGCGAGCATCACATCTACAAGACTCTATTGGATGAGCTGGGCACCCCGAAGAAGCTGACGGATGAGCAGATGGGCCACAGCGACGGTTCGGTCCAGGCCGGTTACTCGCACGTCACGGACACGATGATCAGGCGACTGATGGACGGGCTGACGGAGCTGTGGGAGGCGGCCCTGGCCGAGCGTCGCGCGATGGCGCCCGGCTCCCCCGTCGCAGTGCTCGATCGACTGCTGAAGGGCGTGGAGAGCTGACATGACTCCGGTAAAGATCGTCTCCAGGACTTCTCCAGATCAAGGCCGGAACAAGATTCGGGGCCGCTCATCCTCGCGGCTGAACGGCCCTGACCTGCGGTTTTGTCTGTCGGGATGGCCGGATTCGAACCGACGACCCCTTGACCCCCAGTCAAGTGCGCTACCAAACTGCGCCACATCCCGATGCCACATTGATCACTGACCCGTGCGGCTGGTACAGCGTAGCGCATGACCACGTGGACCGGCACGCGGGATATGTGGCGCGTCTCGGGGGGCACACCCTCTTGGGCGTCCTAGGAGGGTGGCATGGAAAAGGGAAGGGGGACGGGAAGGGAACGGGCTACGATCACGCGATGTTGTTAGGGTCCACCGAGCGAGCGTTGAAGGTCAGGCTGAGGCAGGCCCAGGTCCAGGGGCGCACGCTGTCGATGGTTGGCGCTGTCGTCCGGGACGGGACGACGGTCTGGTCCGACGCGATTGAAACAGACATCGGGGCACAATACAGGATAGGTTCCCTCACGAAGACCTTCGTGACCGTGATGGTCATGCGCATGCGCGACGAGGGCAAGCTCGACCTGAATGATCCTTTGGACAAACATTTGGGGGGTACCCTCGCCGGCTCCCGGACCATCGCCCAGCTGCTCTCGCACACCTCGGGGCTGTCCTCCGAAACCCCGGGCCCGTGGTGGGAGCGCACGCCCGGCGAGATCCGCCCCGAGCTCGGCGACGTCCTGGGTGAGGACCCGTTCCGCCACCCGCCCGGGCGCCGGTTCCATTATTCGAACCCGGGCTTCGGGCTGCTCGGCGCGCTCGTGGGCGAGTTGCGCGGGATGCCGTGGGGCGAGGTGCTCCGGCGCGAGGTGCTTGAGCCGCTGGAGATGCGCCGCACGAGCCTGCTTCCGGAGGAGCCGTACGCCCGCGGATTCGCCGTGCACCCGTTCGCCGACGTGGCGATGCCGGAGGTGGTGCAGGAGACGGGATTGATGGCGCCGGCGGGGCAGTTGTGGTCGACCGTCGACGATCTCACCCGCTTCGCCACGTTTCTTTCGCAGGGCGCGGACGGGGTGCTCAGCGCCGACTCCGTGGCCGAGATGCGGGAGCCGTCGGCCGCGCCGGAGCCGGCCACCTGGGACAGCGCCTACGGGCTGGGCCTGCAGCTGATCCGGGTCAAGGAGCGCATGCTGTCCGGGCACACCGGCTCCATGCCGGGCTTCCTTTGCGCCCTGTGGATCGAACCGGACGAGGGCCTCGCCTCGGTCGTCATGACCAATACGACATCGGGTATCACCATCGGCTCGCTCGGCGCCGACCTGCTCACGATCGTTGCCGACGCCGAACCTAAACTGCCCGAGCCGTGGCGGCCCCTGCCTGCCGTGGAAGCGGACGTGCTCGAACTCGCCCGGCCCTGGTTCTGGGCCACGGCGGGGTTCGCACTGCGCGTTCCGGCGAAGGGCGGGCTGGAATTGGTACCCCTAAATGGTTTGCAAGGCCGTGGAACGCGCTTCCGGGACAACGGTGACGGGACCTGGACCGGTCTCAACGGTTACTTCGCCGGTGAGGTGTTGCGCCCGGTCCGCGACGGGTCCGGGCGCCTCACACACCTCGATCTTGGATCGTTCGTCTGGACCCGGCAGCCGTACGACCCGGACGCTCCGATCCCCGGCGGTGTTCCCGAGAAACCTTGGCCTACAAGCGAATGACGTCGGAATAGACCAGCCGCCCTCCCCCGGTGTTGCGCTCGTGCTCGGTGATGACCAGCCGGTGCGCGCGCAGCAACCGGGTGGGCAGCGTCAGGGTGCCGCTCCACACCGTCGTGCCGTCCGGCTGCGCGGCGGCGGTCAGCGCCTGGCCCTGCTCGGCGCCGACGACCTGCCAGTCAAGCTCGCCCGGGGTGAGGCTGGTGGCCGTCTGGGCGATGACCGTGACCGCATTGGCTTGGCCCGGCGCGGCTTGCGTGCCACCGTGGCCGCGTCCGGCCACCGACACCCTGACCCTGCCGATATCACGCGGATCCATGGTGACCGTGGCGCTGCGATCCGGGGCCAGCTGCGCCCATTCGACCGCGGCGATCGGCGAAAGCTCCACGCCCGCGACTGAATTGTGTTGGTACCGCGCCAGCGCCAGACTCACAAAAGGCTGATACGACACACCCGGCGACAGCACGATGTCGCACGCCCAAAGTTTGCGCTCCGCGTCCCAGACCACATCGTGCGCGGCGACCGCGACCTTGCCCGACGCCAGCGACGCGGGGACCAGGTCGACCGGCCGGTGCACCGCCAGCGGGAAGTCACTCGGCACCGGGAAGTGCTGCGGCGCACCGGTTTGCACCGTCGGATCGGCGCCGGCCCGGGTCAGGATCGCCAGCAGCTCCGCGTCGGTGGGTGTGCCGTCCGCCGGATTCTTGAGCACCACGGCGAGTTGCTCCCCCACCCCGGAGGAGAACCAGCCCCGCTCAAGGAAGATGCGCAACCCGCCGCCCTTGCGTGCCCGCGTGCGGCTGAACCCGAAGGTGGAGCTGGACTCGCTCCACCCGAACGTGGGCACGATCCAGGCGACCTGCGGCGGCAAAGGCCTTGCGGTGCTTGGAAGGTCCAGCGTGGACTCCCCCGTCCCGGGGCGGCTCACCGGCTGCGCCACCATCGCGACCTGGACCGTGGCGCCGTTGGGGATCGCGCCGCCCTCGACCCGGGCGATCGACCCGGCCGCGTTGTCGACGGTGTAGTCGGTGTCCCGGCGGTACACCGTCTGGCTGTCCGCCGCCGACCGTACGGCATCCGTCCCCGGCGCGATGCCCGACGTCGCCACGACCGTCGGCGCCGTCCCGCTCAGGGTGACGTTGCCGCGCTGCACGAAATACTCCAGGTACCGGGTCGTGCCCACGAGCGAGTACGCAACCCGGTGCCGCTTGGTGTCGCCGAACACGTGCGAGGCGGGGAAGGTGACCGCCGACTCGCCTTCGTACTCCAGGGACTGGACCCGCGGCGTGGACCGGGCGGTCACCGACGACGGCTCCGGCGCGGCCGGATCGTCCACCGGGTCGGTCCACTTCGCTTGCAGGGTAAGCGTTCCCGTGCTGGGCCGGTGTACCGTCGCCGCCACCGTCAGGTCCTGCTGGGTGGAGCCCGCCGCCCGCCCCTCGACCTCCGTCACCGCGTTGAGCACGGGCGCCTGCACCGGTGTCCGCACCGCGTTGACCAGATTGAGCGTGCGGAACGGCGTCACCTGCCACGCCTTCCCGGCGAGCACGTCCGTGCGCGCCTCATCCAATGTGGACTCCTCCACGGCCGGAGCCGAGGATAGCCAGTCCAGCTGACCCAGCAGCGGCAGATCGCCGGAGTCGACGAAACTGCTCAACCGCACCGTATACGTCTCGCCGCGCCGCACATACACCGTCAACAGCCGGAACAGCCCGTTCCACTGTGGCTCGAGGTTGCCGTCGGCCAGCTGCAACCGGAACGCCCGCAGCGCCGGCCAGGCCTGGAACGGCCCGGGATCGAAGCGTACCTTCTCCGGCCCGGTCGGCAGGCCGGCGATCGCCGCCCCGCGCGAGAGCGGATCCGGCAGCCAGGTCACCTCCAAAGTGGACGACGGCACGTAGCGCTGGCCGGGATGGCGCGGATCCTCCGCCCCCACGTTGGCCAGGTCCGCGGCGTCGCGTGCGGCAATCAGCTGGTACCGCGCCGGATCCGGCCGCCCGTCGGCCCGGTCGAAAGCCCCATGCTCCTCGCACAGCAACATGTTCACCTTCGGCGGGGCGATGTGCCGCGCCGGCTGGGTCGGCAGCAGCGGCGCGAGGATGCTGCCCACCGGGCCCTCACCCCAGGGCTTGGGCCGGATCACGAGCGTCTCCACCGACTCACCCTCGGTCATCGGCGCGGCCGCCACCACGATCGGCGCCACGACCGGCTCGAACCGCAAGTAGCGCACCAGGTCCGTGGCGCGGGCGAAGTCGGTCTCCTCCGGCGCTAACGGATCGCTCTGGCCCGCCAGGTCGACCAGGCGCAGGCGGAACCGGTACCCGATGCCAAAACGCAATCGCGGCAAGGAACCCGGCAGCACAGCGAAGCTCGCGCTGAACCCCGGCAGCGCGGGCGGTTTGGGTTGCGGTTCGGTGCCCGGGGTCTCGGTCATCACGGGCTGCCCCGGGCGCGGGGCCACCAGGCTCCAGCCGGTCCACCGCGCCACCGACTGGTGCAGGTACATCGTGGAGAACTCGTTGGCGCCCTCGCGCGAGGTCGCCCCGAGGCTGATCACGCCCTCGTCGTCGAGCGTGAACCAGCGGCCGCCGGGCAGCTGGTAGGTCCCGCGGCGGGCGCAAAGCGTGTGCCAGCGCCGGGTCCGGTCGTCCCAGACGTCGACGACGTGACCGAGCATGGCCTGGCCGGGATCGGTCAGCGCCTGCGGCCCGGCGGTCGAGATCAGCTCCCGTCCCGCCTCCAGCCGGCCGCGCAGGCCGACCGCGCGGTTGGCCTGCGCCAGGCCCAGACCGGCGTTGCGCAGCGACGGCAGCGACATCCGCTCCGGGATCGTCACGTTCGGGTTGGTCGGCTCGCCGTTCTCCTCACCTTCGCCCGAGTCGTCATCTTCACCCGAATCGTCGTCGATGACGGACCGGTTGATCTGGCGGGCCAGGTCGACCAGCCGCACCGCGGCGCTGTCGGTGTCCACTTCGGACACGCTGATCCCGGCGGCCGCCACGTCCACCTGACCGTTGTCGGTAAGCGCGAACCTTTGCGGCGACAGGTGGGCGGGCGCGGTCAGCGACGCCACGAACAGGCCGCCCTCGGGCACCTTCGCCGTCCACTTGGGTACGGCCCTGACGGTGACCGGCCCGGCCACCGCCGGGTCGATGCCGGAACCGGCGAGATCCACCTCGATGATGCGGATCACGCCGAGACGCTTGAGCATCGCCGGGTAGTCGGCCATGGCGGACAGCGCCGACTGCATGTCGAACCTTGGAGCTTCCGTCATTTGACCACTCCGGTGATGGTGAACTGGACAGGGTTGCTGAGCAGGTCGCCCTTGCGCACGCGCAGCTGCGTGACGCCGCCGACCCCGGTGGAGGGCACGATGAAGGTCAGGCCGGTGCCGTCCGCCTTGGCCGACGTCACCTGCGCCTCCTGCCAGCCGAAGGCGTTGCTGAGCAACGCGTGCGGCGCCGGACCGAAGTGCCGGCCGGTGACCACGATCGCGCTGCCGCGCGTGCCGCTGTCGAAGTTGAGGGCGGTGATGGCGGGAGGTTCGCCGTCGCCGGTCTGCGAACCCGGCCGTACCCCGTGGAACATCTCCGCCATCGCGAACGCGTCCTCCGGCGGGGTCTCCGCGTCCGGTCTCGGACCGGCGAGCTGCGACTCCAGCACCGACGCGGCGTGGCGCGGCCGCGCGGCGGTGCGCAACCGGCCGAAGGTGCTGTCGCGCTTGAGGTTGCTCACCCGCGGGAAGTCGTCGCGGGAACTGGTCAAGGCGTTCACGTGAAGCTGCTTGGCCGTGTCGCGGACGGCGGCCGCGGGGTAGGAGAAGATCGGCGCCGACGAACGATCCTCCACCCGGTAGGGCACCACCGGCATCGACGGCGGGAACAGCTGCGACCACGTCTGCGTGTCGTACGGTTCCGGCTTGACCTCCACCGCGGGCAGCGTCACCTCCGTGCTGCCCTGCTTGAGCGTGACCTGCCAGGACGGCTCGATCGACGGCCAGTCCCGGGCGTCGGGCCAGTGGTCGAGGGTGTCCTCGGCGAAGCTGTCACTGCGGCTCAGCCTCGGGCTCACCACTACCGCGATCCGCAGCTTCGAACCGTCCACACCGGACGGCAGCGGGGTGAACACAAACGTTTCGATGTATGCCAATGTCATATCCTTTTAGCTTGAAGCGAACGCGGCGCAGTAGGTCGACCAGTCACCGGCGGTGATCTGCTGCCCGAACGTCGGGTCGGGACCGGCGCTGAACTCCTTGCGCATGGTGACGCTGACCGTCTTGCTGAAGCACAGCACCTCCACGCGCACGCTCAGCGTGGCGACGCCCTGCACCCGGCCCTGCTTGCCCGTCTCCTTGAGGTAGGTCAGGCCGAGGTAGAACTCGATCGACACGTGGATGAGCCCGAGCACGTCGAGCTTGCCGACCGCCCGCACATAACCGGTGATGACCAGCGTGCTGCCTGACTCGCCGTCATTGCCGCCGCTGGGCAGCTGCCGCTGCGCGAACTTGAAGTAGATGCCGGCCATGATGGAGACCGAACCGCTTGCCACCCCGAGGTCGATGGCGACGGCGGCGCCGAACTCCAGTGCGCCTTCGACCTGTTGCACCTCACGGGTACCGAGCCCGATCGCCAGGAACCCACCGCCGCCCAGCGCGCTGACCGTCAACTGGAACGGTTGCTCGCGCGTGGCGAAGTTGAACGTGAGCACCGCCTGGTCCCCGTTGAACGGCAGGTCCAGCAGCACCCCGATGGACAGGTTGCGCACCATCACCACGCCGATCGCCACCGCCGGGATGGCGATGTTCAGCCCGGCCGCGAGCCCGCGCGGAGTCAGGTCGATCTTCACACCGCCGGGCAGGGCGGGCAGGTAGTCCTTCAGCGCGTCGAGGAACCTGAGGTCGCCGAGGAACGACGGCTTGCCCAGTTGCAGGTCCAGGTCGGGCCTGCCACCGTTGCGGCTCTCGAACCGCAGGCGCGTCACGGGCTGGCGCACGAAGCCGAGCGTTCCCGTGCCGACGAAGTTGAGCGCGAAGTTGCGGATCTCGCCGGTGACCGTGGTCGTGGTCTGACCGGTCCCGAGGTCGGTGTGGTACACCGCTTTCAGGTCCAGCCGCTTGTCCGCGTCGGTCTTCGGCGCCTCGAACAGGCCCTCGGCGGCGTCCTTCAGCGTCGGCCGCCAGGTGATGATGGTATCGACGAAACCGTTGCCGCGCTTGACAATCACCTTGGGCACGTTCTCGCCCTCGGGTGCGCGCGGGTCGGGGATCGCCGGGATCTGGGCGATGACCTCCCGGAGCGCGACCCCGCCCAGCAGCGTGATGTCGTCGGCGGGGAAGTAGTTCTTCGGGTTGAAGTTGCCCTTGGCGATCTCGAGCGCGTCGGAGACCGGGCCGTGCGCCCGGGACAGGCCCTCGACGCTGAGCGCCGGCGCCGCCAGCCCGCCGCCGACGTCCTGCGGCACGGCCAGGTTCGGCGGCGTGAGCACCTTCGCCCAGACCTCGCCGGCGTTGAGCGCGCCGCCGAAGTCGTTGTCGGTGTACACCTTCTCCCACTCGATGCGGGTCGGCACCGGACCGGCCTCGGTTATGGCCTCGGTGCGCGCCTGGGCGTTCACCGCGTCGAGCGCCTCCAGGTGCACGTCGGCACCGGTCATCGCCGGGAACGCGGCAAGCTGGCGAGACTCGAACGTGCTGGCCGTCGCGGC
>DASUXL010000110.1:0-49013 GCA_036377915.1 Candidatus Limnocylindrales bacterium | reverse complement strand
GGCGACCATGGCGCCGAACCCAACCGCCAGGTTCCAATAACCCCAAGCAGCGACAGGATAGAGGGTCTCGGACAGGTAGTAGACCACCAGCCAGCCGATGCCCACGACAATCAGCGACACAGCCGTGATCGGCAGCCATATCGGGCTCGGCCGCTTATCGCTCGCGGTGGTCGACACAAGCATGTCAGAAGGCGGTGTGTAAACCTTCTTCTTACGGATCTCTGACTTAGGCACGGTCTACTCCTGCGAGGGGCCCCGCCCACAGCCGTGGTCAGCGGCGGACGTGGGCCTGAATAATGTTCGACAGATAGCCTAGTCAGGTCTGGAGATTTTTGCGATAAGGGGTAGTGGTGGAGTACACATCGGGCGGGTCGTCCTGGCGAAAAGCCGTCGGTCGTGCCGCCTCCGCACTCCGCCTGCGCAGTCCCAGCAGGCCCGGCTGGTCGATCGGAGTCCCATTGATCGGCCTCGCCGCCGGCTTCCTGTTCACGATCAGCGCCAACACCGCCGCCGGCACCGTCCTGCGCGAGGACCGCGCGGTCGAGCTCGGCCAGCTGATCGACTCCAAGGATGCGAATGTCGAACGCCTCGAAGCCGAGGCCAGAAGGCTCAACGCCGAGGTCGACGCCGCCACCGGCCGGCTCGCCCAGACCGACGACCCCGTCGCTCAAGAGGTAGCCCGCGCGGCCGCTGTGGCCCAGGCTGCCGGCATGACCGCGCTGCACGGCCCCGGAGTCACCGTCCGCCTCAACGACGCCGCCCTGCCCGCGGGAGAGGAGCTTCACGACGCCCAGCTTGACAACTATCTGATCCACCAGCAGGACGTGCAGGCCGTCGTCAACGCCCTGTGGGCCGGGGGCGCCGAGGCGATGACCATCATGGGGGTACGCGTGATCAGCACCTCGGCGGTCCGGTGCGTCGGCAACACCCTGCTCCTGCACGGCAAGCGATACTCACCGGAGTTCGTGATCAAGGCGATCGGCGACCCGGCCAGGCTCCGCACGGCACTGGAGGCGTCGCCGAGCGTCATCGAGTTCCGCGACGCCGTACGCAACTACGGGCTGGGGTACTCCCTGACCACCGAGGCCGACATCGTGGCACCTGCGTATAGTGGCCCGATCGATCTGCGGTACGCGAAGGTTCCGGAGTAACCATGAGCAGGCACAGAGCCGTTGACCCGGACGACGAGACCACCCTCATCCCGCGTTTCGTCGACCCGGTGCAGCCTGCTGCCCCGCCACCGTCTCCACCAACTTCTCCGCCGCCCTCCACGCCTGAGGTGGCGCAGGACGCTGACGCGACCGGGATCATCCCCGTGATCAGCGACAAGACGATGCACCTGCCCCTGGTCAAGCCGTCCCCGCGGCCCAGGCCCTCGCCCGGCCCCGGCGGCCGCCAGCCGATCCCCGACGTGGTCAGCGGGCGCGCCGTCGCCACCGACGAAACCGGCCTGCTCGGCATAATCCTGCCGCCGCCGCCCGAGGACGACGAACCCCTGCCCGAGTCCAAACCGCACGACCGCTGGTCCGGCGAACCCCCACCCCCGCCGGTGAAGGCGATCAGAGCCGGGGACCAGTGGCGCAGCATCCACTCCGAGTACACCCGCACCACGGTCGGGTCCATCGTGCGCAGCACCCTGCGCGGCACCGGCGAAATGATGATCACCTTTGGCCTGGTGCTGCTGCTTTTCGCCTGCTACGAAATTTGGGGCAACACGGCGATCGTCGACGCCCACCAGAACGAGCTCGCCCAGCAGCTTGAGGACAGCTGGGCCAGCCCCGACCCCACGGTCTCCGCCGGCCCCACCCCGGCGCCCTCCGCCTCACCGGCCGTGGCGGCGCCCAACCTCACCAACGCGGTCGCCCGCCTCTACATCCCCAGGCTGAACAAGCAATGGGTGGTCGTCGAGGGCGTGACCCAGGCCGACATCCGGTACGCGCCCGGCCACTATCCCAAGAGCGCCCTGCCCGGCCAGCCCGGCAACTTCTCCATCGCCGGCCACCGCAACCGCGCCACCTTCTGGGACCTCGACCTGATGGACAAGGGCATGCCCATCGTCGTCGAGACCAAGACCCACTGGTACGTGTACCACGTGGTGCTCAAGCGGATCGTGCTGCCGACGCAGGTCGAGGTGGTCTCGTCCAGGCCGTCGCAGGTCGCGGCGGGCAGCCTGCTGACGCTGACCACGTGCAACCCCAAGCTCGACAACTACCAGCGCCTGATCATCCACGCGTCCCTCGACCCGGACAAGACGATGGAGCGAAGCGCCGGCCGACCTGAGGAGCTGGGTCGCTGATGTATGCCTGGATCTGGCGCAAGCTCCCCTTCGGGCTCTACGGCAAGCTCGCGGGATCGATACTGCTCGCCGGGACGGTCTCGGCGCTGCTCTGGTTCTTCGTCTTCCCCGTGATCGAGCCGGCCATCATGCCCAACCAGGATGTGCAGGTCGGCGACCCGGCCGACCCCGAGGGCGGGCCGGGCCCCGCGGACATCTTCACCCCGAGCCCCAGTGCCGAGGACCACGAGCTCGGCTACGAGACGGACGAGCCGGTCGCCCCATCGCCCACGCCAAGCAGGAGGCGGTAACACATGAACATCCTGGTAATCGACAACTACGACTCCTTCGTCTACAACCTCGTGCAGTACCTCGGCCAGCTCGGCGCGGAGTGTGAGGTCAAGCGAAACGACGAGATCACCGTCGAGGAGGCGGGAAGGCTCGGGGCGGACGGCATCCTGCTGTCCCCCGGCCCGGGCACGCCCGAGTCCGCCGGCATCTGCATGGACGTCATCCGTGAGCACGGCGCCAAGCTGCCGATCTTTGGCGTGTGCCTGGGGCACCAGGCGTTCGGCGCGGTCTTCGGCGCGACCGTCAACCGGGCACCGGAGTTGTTGCACGGCAAGACCTCCGAGGTGCTGCACGACGGTGACGGCGTGCTGGAAGGGCTGCCGAACCCGCTCACGGCGACGCGGTACCACTCGCTGGCGGTGGTCGAGTCGACCCTGCCCGACGAGATCGAGGTGACCGGCCGCACGGCGTCGGGCGTGGTGATGGCGATGCGCCACCGCACGCTGCCGATCGAGGGCGTCCAGTTCCACCCCGAGTCGGTGCTGACCCAGGGCGGGCACCTGATGCTCGCCAACTGGCTTGCCAAGTGCGGCTTCACGGCCGGGCTCGACCGCGCACCGGCGCTGGCCGAGGAGGTCGAGGCCAGGCGCCTGGCGGCGTTCGCCGCCTGAGCGCCCGGCCGTTCAAGCCTGTCGGGCTAGCCGCCCGTCGGCGTCGCCGAGGGGGTCGGCGGAGCGGCCCCGGCTCGGGTGATGAAGAGGGTCACCTTGGTCCGGTCGGCGGGCCTGGGCCCTTCTCCCGCCCCCGGGTCCTGGTCGTCGACCGTCCCGATCTTGTTGTTGCCCGGGTTGACCGTCTGGCCGTCCTTGATATCGATGTTGGTGAACCCCGCGGCCCTCAGCTGCTGCTCGGCCTGAGCCTGCGTCTTGCCCACCACGTTGGGTACCGGTTTGACGTTGCCCTTCGAGACGTTGACCTTGATCTTGGTGCCTTCTCTGACGTCATCTCCGGCCTTGGGATCGGTCGACAGCACCTTGTCCTTGGACTTCTCGTCGCCGTCCACCTCGATGTACTCGACCTGGAACTTCGCGTTCACCAGCTGGCTGCCCGCGGTGGCGCGGTCGAGGCCGACGACGTTGGGCACCTTCGCGTTCGGGATACCACCGCACATCTGGTACGTGACGGAAGTCCCCTCCTCCAGCTTGCTGCCCGGCGCCGGGTTCTGCAGCGCCACCCTGTCCTGGGTGCAGTTCGCGTTGAAGACCGCCGGTCCTTCCGTGCCCTGAAGCCCGACCCCGGTCAGCTCCGCCTGCGCCTGGACCGCCGTCAGGCCGGTCAGCTGCGGCACGGCGACCTGGTTGGGCCGGTTCATCAGGAACAGGCCGACCCCTACCGCGATCACGGCCAGCACACCGAGCGTGGTGAGCGCGGCGATCACCCATCCGGAGGTCTTGCGGCGGCGGGCGTCGCCGACGCGGGCGGCGGCCGGGCGGGTGCCTGTCCTGGCCGGGGAGGACATCGGGACCGTCTCGTCCTCGCGCAGCAGCGGCGTGGCGAGCACGGGACGGCCTGCCGCGGCGCGCAGCAGGTCCGCGCGCATCTCGCCGGCCGACTGGTACCGGTTGATCGGGTTCTTCGCCAGGGCCTTCAGCACGACCGAGTCGATGTCCGGGGTGACCTCGCGGTTGGAGTCCGACGGCGCCCTCGGGTCCTCCCGCACGTGCTGGTACGCCACGGCCACGGGCGAGTCACCGACGAACGGCGGGTGCCCGCACAGCAGCTCGAACAGCACGCAGCCGGCCGCGTAGACGTCGGAGCGGGCGTCGACCGCCTCGCCGCGCGCCTGCTCCGGCGACAGGTACTGCGCCGTGCCGATCACGGCCGAGGTCTGGGTCATCGTGGTGGCGCCGGAGGCCAGAGCCCGGGCGATGCCGAAATCCATCACCTTGACCTGGCCGTTGGGCGTCAGCATGACGTTGCCCGGCTTGATGTCGCGGTGGATGATGCCGTGCCGGTGGCTGAACTCCAGCGCCGCGCAGATGTCTGCGGTGATCTCCATGGCGCGCCTGGGCATGAGCCGGCCCTCGGCGGCGAGCACCTCTTTGAGAGTCCGGCCGGCGACGAACTCCATGACTATGTACGGCAGCACCTCGCCCGCGGGCGAACGTTCCTCACCGGTGTCGTAGACGGCCACGATCGCCGGGTGGTTGAGGGCCGCGGCGTTTTGAGCTTCCCGCCGGAACCGCATCTGGAAGGTTTGGTCCCGGGCCAAGTCGGTGCGCAGCATCTTGATCGCTACGTCGCGCCCGAGCCGCAGATCACGGCCACGGTGCACCTCTGCCATGCCTCCGTAGCCGAGCAGCTCCCCGACTTGATACCTGCCCCCGAGCAGGCGGGCCTGCGCGTTCATCGCGTAAGTCGTCCTTCGGTCGTCTGGATGATCATCTCCGGCCGGCTTTGCGCCACCGATAAGACCTGGCTAGACGGCATTGAGCCGTTCTTGTTCTGGTTCTGTTTGGTCTTGTACCCGGCGTAGCTGCAAACCAGCAAGGTTGTTACGGCAAGCACCACCCACACAACGATCAGCGTGGCCCGTCCGCCACCGCTGGTCTGCACGGTCACCGGCTGCCGGTACGTCAAGTTCGCCGTCGGGGGGACCCGGGGCGGCACCACGGCGGTGCCCGGCTTGTACGGCGCGGTCGCCACCGGCCGGATCGGCGGGGACACCACGGGGCGCTGCGCCGGGACCACGCCGCTGGCCGCGTGCCTTGCCGCCACGGCGAAAGCCTCGGCGGAGGGCCAGCGGGTCGCCGGCTCCTTGGCCATGGCCCGCTCCACCACCTGCCGGATCGGCCGCGGCACGTCCTCGGGCAGCGGCCGTGCCGTGCCCGTGACGTGCTTCATCGCGATCTCCAGCGGGGTGTCACCCTCGAACGGCCGGTGACCCGAAAGGCATTGGTACGCAACAATTCCCAGGGAGTACACATCGGACAGTGCGGTGGCCGGGATGCCCGAGGCCTGCTCCGGTGCGATGTACGACGCGGTGCCCAGCACCGCACCGGTCGCGGTCAGCTGCGCGGCCGCGGCGGCGCGCGCGATGCCGAAGTCGGTCAGCACCAGCGTGCCGTTGGGCCGTACCAGCAGGTTGCCCGGCTTCACGTCGCGGTGCACGACGCCCCTGTCGTGCGCGGCCTGCAGAGCCTCCGCCGCCTGCGCGATCAGGGACATGGAGCGGGCCGGCGTGAGCCGCCCGACCCGGTTGAGGGTCTTGGACAGCGGTTCGCCCTCGACGTACTCCATGATCAGATAGGCGACCTGGTCACTGCCGAAGTCGTAGATTCGCACGACGCCGGGGTGGTTGATCGTCGCCATGGTCCGGGCCTCGGCGCGGAACCTCTCCGCGAAGCCCTTCTCCTCCATCAACGAGGTGAGCATGATCTTGATGGCGACGACCCGGTCGAGCACCTCGTCCATGCCCTTCCACACGTCGCCCATGCCGCCGCTGGCGATGCGTTCCTGAAGGCGGTAGCGCCCGTTCAGTAGCACACCGGAGGTGACCATCATTTGCCCTGCCTGTCTGCGATCACACCGCGCATGACCTGTCCCGCGATTCGGGCGGCCTCCGCACTGCCGCCCTTGCCCGCATTCTCTAGGAACACCGCAACCGCCGCTACCGGCCGTCCGTCTTTGAGCGCGAACCCGACAAACCAGCCGTGCGAGTCGTCCTCGCCCGTCTCGGCCGTTCCGGTCTTGCCGCCGACCTGGTACCCGTCGATGCGGGCCTGCCGGCCGGTGCCGCTCTGCACGACGCCCATCATCATCTGCTGCAACTGGGCGGCGACCGCCGGGTCGCACGACTGCTGCAGCAGCTTGGGGTTGGCCACGTCCAGGCTGGTGGTGTCGGCCGCCAGCAGCTGCTGCACCACGTAGGGCCGCATCTGCTTGCCGTTGTTGGCCACCGCGGCCGCCATCATCGCGCCCTGCAAGGGACTGATCTTTACGTTCTGCTGACCGATCGCCGACTGCGCCAGCGTCGGCTTGTCATCACCGCCGGAACTGGTGGTCAGCTCGCCGAGCACGCCCTCGGCGACCTTCTGGCCGGCCTCATTGTCCTTGCCGCTCAGGCGGCCGACGGTCAGCCCTTTCTGGTAGAACCCGAACCTTGTCGCCGTCTCGGTCAGCTTCTTGGCACCCAGATCCGAGCCCAGCTTGGCGAAGGCGGTGTTGCAGGAGACGGTCAGCGCCTGCTGCAGGCTGATCGTCTCGGGGCAGTTCACGCCGGGGGCATTGTTGATCACGTGGGTGGTGCCGGGCGCCTGGAAGGTCGCGCCGCCGTCGAGCACCGTGTTGACGTTGGCGCCGGACTCCAGCGCCGCGGCGCTGACCACCACCTTCATCACCGAGCCGGGCAGGTAGATCTCGCCCAGGGCCCGGTTGTTCAGCGGCTTGTCCGGGTTGGCCAGCAGGTCGTTGTA
Organism: Candidatus Limnocylindrales bacterium; assembly: GCA_036377915.1. GTDB lineage: Bacteria > Actinomycetota > Actinomycetes > Mycobacteriales > Micromonosporaceae > Allorhizocola. Next base: position 41,972 of record DASUXL010000110.1, on the reverse strand, counting down.
CGCCTTCTGCGCTGCTCCGGTGTTGTGGCTGGTGAGCGCGTTCGGGTCGAAGCTGGGCATGGAGACCATCGCCTTGACCGCGCCGCTCTCCGGGTCGAGCGCGACCACGGCGCCCCGCTTGGCGCCGACCCTGTTCTCCGCCAGCTCCTTGAACGCGAAGTCCTGTGCGGTCGGCGAGATGGTCAGCAGCACGTTGCCGCCGGCCGTCTGCTCGCCGGTGAACAGGTCGCGGAAGCGGTCCCCGAACAGCTTGTCGGAGGTGCCGGCGAGGAAATCGTTCTCTGAATACTCCAGGCCCGTGGAGCCGATGTTGACCGGCTTGTAGCCCAGCACGTGGGCGTACTTCTCATTCAGGGGGTACGTGCGAAGGTACTTCAGCTCGTCCTCGGTCGCCGTGCTCACGGCCAGCTTCTGCCCGCCCGCCAGCATGATGATGCCGCGTTCGCGCTTGTACTCGTCGAGGATCACCCGCCGGTTGTACGGGCTGGTGCGGTACTCGTCCGCCTTGTACGCCTGCACCCAGTTCAGGTTGGCGAAAAGCAGGCCGAACAGGACCAATACCACGACGCCGACGCGGCGCAGAGGGGCGTTCACTGCCGGGTACCTCCCATCGACGCCGGTGTCCTCGCCGCGTCCGAGATCCGCAGCAGTACCGCCACCAGTAGCCAGTTGGCCACCAGCGACGAGCCTCCGGCGGACAGGAACGGCGTTGTCTGTCCGGTCAGCGGGATGAGCTTGCTCACCCCACCGATAATCACGAACACCTGCAAACCCAGGGTGAACGCGAGCCCGCCGGCGAGCAGCTTGCCGAACGAGTCGCGCACGGTCAGCCCAGCCCGGATGCCCCGCTCGATCACGAGCAGGTACAGCACCAGCAGCGCGGCCAAACCGAACAGCCCGATCTCCTCACCCATCCCGGCGAAGATGAAGTCGTTGCGTACCTCGGGCACGAGCAGGGGGTTGCCCGCACCCGGACCCGTGCCGAACAGGCCGCCGGTGCCCAGCCCCATCAGGGACTGGCTCAATTGGTACCCATCCTTCAAAGGATCCGCAAATGGGTCGAGCCAGACGTCGACCCGCTGACCGAAGCTGGCGAACGGCCCGCCGGCCGTCTCTGCCAGCAGATAGGCCAGGCTCGCGCCGCCGAAGAACAGCAGCAGACCGATGATCAGCCAGGAGACCCGCTCGGTCGCCACATAGAGCGTGACCACGAACATGCCGAAATACAGCAGCGACGTGCCGAGGTCCTTCTCGAAGACCAGGACGACAAGGCTCATCATCCAGACCACGAGCACCGGCCCGAGGTCGCGGCCGCGCGGGAAGTCGATGCCCAGGAAGCGGCGGCTCGCCAGGGCCAGCACCTCGCGCTTGCGAACCAGGTAGTACGCGAAGAAGACCAGCAGAGCCAGCTTGGCGAACTCGCCGGGCTGGATGGCGAACAGGCTGCCGAACTTGATCCACAGCTTGGCGCCGTTCTGCTCCGAGATGCTGCCCGGAAGCATCGCCGGCAGCAGCACGAGCACGATCCCGGCCAGCCCCAGCGTCCAGGCGTACTTGGAGATCGAGCGGTGATCGCGGATGAAGAAGAGGAACACCGCGGCGCCGCTCACCGCGATCAGCGTCCAGATGAGCTGGCGGCCGCCGTCGCCGGTGAACGCGGTCAGCTCCGCCCGCTCGGCCGGACCGACCCGGCCCAGGTCCAGCCGGCGCAGGAAGGTCACCCCGAGGCCGTTGAGCAGTGCGACCGCGGGCATGAGAACCGGGTCGGCGAAGGGCGCCCGCAAGCGGATGACCACGTGCAACGCCAAGAAAACCATGGTCAGGATCCCCACCGGTACCCAAAAATCTTGGGTGATGGTCCCCAGGAGGTTGGCTTCCACCGCCGCCAGGTACGCGGTGACCATGCTCATCGCGAGCAGCAGCAGCCACAGCTCGGTGCGCCGGGTGGCCCGGGCACCGGCGGGCGCCCTGATCGACGCCGGCACCAAAGTGGGCGTGGCGGCGATCGGTGTCGCTGGCGTGCTCATCGCGATCTCATCTCGGCTCGGCGCACCTGATCAGTTGGACCGGCAGGGCACTGGGCTCGCCACTACAGGTTCGTTGGGTTGGGCACTGACGGATGGGTCGACGGGCGGCTCGGTCGCCAGCGGGGCCTGGCTCGGGTCCGTTGTGGCACCGGGCTGGGCCGCGGGCGACGGCGACGCGGACGGTGTCGGCGATGGGCAGCGCTGCAGCAGGTTGGCGTTGGCCGGGTCGTCGCTGATCAGCTCGTTGAGGCGCTTGCGGGCGTCGGCCTCGTTTTCGGCGAGGATGCCGCGGCGCACCTGGTCCCGGGCGATCGCGGTCAGCTCGTTTAGGTGTACCGGGCTGACCTCCTTGACCTGGGAGAGACTGAACCCGGCGACCTGGCCCGGCACGCCCTGGAAGATCGCGATCTGGCCGGTCTCGGTGGCGCCGATGTAGTACCTCGACTGGGTGTACTGGTAGGTGAAGTACAGCCCGCCGCCGAGCAGCGCGATCAGCACCAGGAGCACGACGGTGACCCGGACCGGGTGCCTGCGCGGCGCGGCGACCTCCTCGGCCGCGACCGGCACCTCCGGGGCGGCTGCCCGGGGCGGTGCGGCAAGAGCCGCGGATGCGCGGGCGGCGGGGGTGGACTCGAACTGGCTCGAGCCGTTGTTGCTGAGGGCCGGGCTGGCGGCGCCGCCGACCATCGGGGCCTGCTCGACGATGTCGTCGTCGGAGGTGTCCGCCACGATGATCGTGATGTTGTCGGGTCCGCCGCCGCGAAGGGCGAGGGCCAGCATCCGGTCGACGCACTGCTTGGGGTCGACATATTCGCGCATGGTCTGGGCGATCGTCTCGGCGCTGACCACGCTCGACAAGCCGTCGGAGCAGATCAGGTAGCGGTCGCCCGGAAGCACCTGGCGCACCGAGTATTCGGGCTCGATGTCGCGCCCGTCCATCGCCTTGGTGATCAGGGAGCGCTGCGGGTGGGCGCCCGCCTCCTCCGGCGTGATCCGACCCTCGTCGACAAGGATCTGCACATAGGTGTCGTCCTTGGTGATCTGGGTGAACTCGCCCTCGCGAAGCAGGTAGGCGCGGGAGTCTCCGATGTGGACAAGGCCGAGTTTGCTGCCGGAGAAGAGCATCCCGGTCAGCGTGCTGCCCATGCCGTCAAGGCGCGGGTTGGCTTCGACAGTCTCACGAAGCTGTTGGTTGGCAACGCCTACCGCGCCTTTGAGCGCGTCGATGAGGTTGTCCGGAGCGACATCCTCGTCGAGCGGGGCGATAGCGCTGATGACGATGTTGCTGGCGACGTCGCCGGCCGCCATGCCGCCCATGCCGTCGGCGACGGCGAGCAGGCGCGGTCCGGCATAGACGGAATCCTGGTTTCCGTCCCGGATCAGTCCGCGGTCGCTTCGCGCCGCGTAGCGCAGGATCAATGTCATGGCCGTAACTCGAGGGAAGTGCGGCCGATTCGGATCGGCACGCCAAGGGGTACGGGGGTCGGACCGCTGACCTTCGTCCGGTCCAGATACGTGCCGTTTGTAGAGCCGAGATCCTCAAGAACCCATTGCCCGTCACGCGGCACTAGGCGGGCGTGACGGGCTGAAGCGTAGTCGTCTGTGATGACCAGCGTCGAGTCCTCCGCCCGGCCGATGGTGATGGCTGCCTCGCCCAGCGTGATCTTGGTGCCGGCGAGGGCACCCGCGGTCACGACCAGCTGATGCGCGGCCCGACCCTTCTTGACCTTGGCTGGGCGCGCCCCCGCGGCGACGTTTACCCCCCGTGGGACGGCGACCAGCCGGCTCGCGCGCGAGCCGGCGAACAGGTCCCGCCGGATCACCCCCACCACCGTGAACACAAAGATCCACAGCAGCACGAGAAACCCGAAGCGGGCAGCGGCGAGGACAATCTCAGGCAAGGGCTATCAGCCATCCACTCGGAACGTGAGAGTCGTGGTCCCGAGTTGGATCATGTCGCCCGGGTTGAGGGCGACGGCCGAAACGCGCTGGCCGTTGACCATCGTGCCGTTGGTTGAGCCGAGGTCGGTCAGCACCACCTGGACACCGTCGAAATCCAAGCGGGCGTGGCGGCGCGAGATGCCGACATCGGGAAGGCGCATGTTAGCTTGATCACCCCGGCCGATCACGGTCTGACCGATCGCGAGCGGGTAGGTGCGGCCGTCGCCGGAGACCAGGCGCACGTTGCGCCCGCCCTGCTGCGGTGGTGGCGGCCCGCCCTGCGGTCCCTGGCCCTGCGGCGGGAACTGCTGGTACTGCGGGGCGTCATACTGCGGGGGCGGCGGCTGGTGCTGGTCGGCCGTGTAGACCTCGGCCGACACGCGGAACATGCCGGTGTCCAGCCCGTCACCGCGCTCGATCTCGACGATCACGTCGCCGTAGACCGTCCACGCCTGCTCGCCGATGAACTCCGCCTGCGACTGCGCCAGCTCCTGCGCGAGCGCGGCCGCATAGGGAGCGAGCCTGCTGTGATCATAAGGTGAGAGGTCGATCACATAACGGTTCGGCACGAGCGTGCGCCCACCCACAAGGATGGCCTTGTGGGCCTCCGCCTCACGCTGCATGGCGTTCAGAATCTCCACAGGGTGCACTACACCCTTGAACACCTTGGCGAAGGCGCCCTCGACTAGGCCCTCCAGGCGTTTCTCAAAGCGTTGCAACACGCTCACCGGCTCCTCCTCGGGTTGGCGAGGAACATGATGCTATCTGTCCTCAACACCCCGCGTCTCCGCCAAGTCCTCCCGATGATGTGGAGGACACATCCATCCTGCTCTTCTGCCGTGCTAATGTTCCTCGGTCACCCACCGGCCAAACCAATTGGCGGCGGGGTCAAGGCATAGCGTAAGCTGTGCCCGCACATAACGGGAGTTTGACTCCTGGGCACTGATATGCCCTGGTCATCCTCCCGGGCGGGGCTTGCCGGCACGGCAGGCTCCCGGGGGAGTGGCGGAATGGCAGACGCGCACGGTTCAGGTCCGTGTGCCCGAAAGGGCGTGAGGGTTCAACTCCCTCCTTCCCCACCAAGGTCAAGAAGCCCCCGTGCTGGTCACGGGGGCCTCTCTATACGATCGTCTTTCGGACGCGGTCAGATTCCGGTCATCGCGCCGCAGATGATCACGATCCGGGCTACTCGTCGAGCTCGCCGAGAACCCGCCGCACGGCCCGCTCGGCGGCCGCCTCCGCCTCGGCCGGCGTCAGCCCGATATCGTCCCTGAGCGCATCGGCGATCGCGGCCGCCAGCTGCTGCGAGCTTGAGGTGACGCCGGTCCGTGCGCCCTCGGCCGCGGCCGCCTTGACCGCTTCCAGCTCAGCTGGATCGATGTCGACCTTCGCGGCGATCGCGGCCAAGGCCGCCTCCGTCCGCGCGGCGTGCTGGGTGAACCGGCGATGCAGGGCGTCGTGGGTGTCCCACAGGTATTGCTGGTAGGTGCGGTCGGGGAAGTCGGGGGTACCGATTCGGTCGCCGAGTTCCACGTCATGTTCTCCAATCTTCCACTGGCCAAAGTCGGTTACCAATGCTCGGTCGAGGTCGATCGTGGCCCCGCCGAAATTTACGCCGTTGGCGTACTGCTGGATGTGGGAGCCTGGCACCCACACACCCGAACTCCAGGCGTAGGTCTGCCAGAACCACTGCGCAACACCATCTCTGCGCGCCCACTCGATCGCCCGGCGACCGCCGTACACGCCCACACGGCCGGCCCCGAGCACGCTTGCCGCGCCGCGCAGGGCGTTGGCCACAGGCGGCCACTGTCCGGACTGGACGTCAAAATCAACCGACAGGTAGATCGGCCGTCCCGGCGGCATTCCGCACGCCCGGAAATGTTGATCCGCGTCTCTAGCCCACGAAACGCCGACTGAAAACCCGCCGAGCAGGCCGTCGGCCGCGCCCTCGGCATTGGCCACGATCGCGATGCCGGCCGCGGAAAGCGCCTGCGCCTCGCCGGGGTCGAGTTGCTTGCCGCTGCTCCCCGGCCCGCCGTACCTGCACGCAAAGCGCTTGCCCGCCGCGGCGAGCTGGCCGATGTTCGGGCGGGACCAGGCGTAATCAACGCCCTCGATCAATACTGCACCTCCAGAACTCGGTCGAGAGTCTCTGGAGGTGTTTATCGTCAATATCGCGAAAGCGCCAGCCGGCGGCTAATCCCCGTCACCTCCAGAGTGGGGTGATTTCCTCTTCGGCGATCCCGGTGGCGCCGGAGAACGCGTGGACGACCTCGGTGGGATCTCCCTCCCCGCGCTGCAGCAGCGTCACTCGATTGCCGATGCCGTGGGCACCCAGCAGACCCACCTCACGCCCGTCGCGCAGGCGCAGGATGAGGGCCGGGATCGTGCCGTCGCCGTGCGGCAGCGAGAGGAACGACTTGCGCAGCCTTGAGGTCACCTGCATCGTCGTCAGCTCGATCCGCGCGATCGCCTGCTGCCGGGCGCTGTCCCACTCGGTCAGGGGCACGACCGCGTAGGCCGGCTCCGGCCACGGGCGCGCCTTGTCGAGCCGGTCGTGCAGCCGCTGGAAGAAGTGGCGCAGGTCGTCCGCTGAATGCTCCGAGGAGATCAGGTTCGACAGGTCCATATTGGCCGCGCTGGTCAGCGCGTCGTAATAGACCTGGGGGCCGTCGGCCAGGCTGCGCCGTTGCAGGATCGCCTCGGCGACGTCGTCCACCACCTTGTCGTCCAGGCGCGGCGTGAACATGACGTAGTAGACGATCTTGTTGGCGGTTCCCTGCCAGTCCGGTGTGCTCATGCGGCTCAGGTCCCCTCCGGTGCCCATAGGTCGGTCCCGACCCCGTCCGTGTCTACACCCTGCCGGCCCAGCTCATCCATCACATTCTGGGTGTTGGTGCGCGTGGGACGGTAATGGCCACTGTGGTCGGTCACGGTCCTGACCTCCCCGTTGACCACCTCCAGCTCACCCGCGCCGGTCACAGGCCGGCCGCCGCTGAGCGTGGAGTGGTGGAACACACCGACCTCCTGGTCGGGTGACATGTACATGTTGCCGTGCTCGTCCATGATGAAGATCTCGCGGTTGGCGCCGCCGTGGTGGGCGGAACTGGCGCCCGTCGTGTCGACGACGGTGCCGTCGGAACGGCGGAGCAGACCGTCGGGGCCGACGACGACCCTGTACTGCTCGAGTTCGGCGTCGGAGAGGCGGCGTACGGCGGAGGGCCGGAACGGGTTGTCCGGATGGTTGGGATCCGTCTCGTGCCGGTACCGATCCCCCATGTCCCTTGTCGGCAACGGGTTGTCCCGGTGCAACGGGGGTGGGACGTAGTCCGGGTCGAAGGAATCGGGAGTGCCGTCGCCGTCATGGTCGCGCCCGCGCGGGGCGTTCGGATCCATCGGGTCCCGGCCCGACATGCGGCGCAGCACGTCGCGCAGCGCCTCGATCAGTTCGTCCAGCTTGGACAGCAGCGGCGACAGCTTGCGGAAACTCTTGATCAGCGCCTCGATGAACTTGGCGATCCGCTTGACCCACTTGGCCACCAGCGTGGCGACCTGCCCGGCCACCCAGGCGGTGCCGATCCCAAGGGTCAGCCCGATCTCGGCCAGCCACATCGGCAACCGCACCGCGAGCGTCGCGATGCACTCGGCGATCAGGTCGCGAACGATCTCGCGGACCACACCCACGATCGTGCCGGCCAGCTCCACCCCTGTCCCGATGGCACCGGCGGCGCGGGTGAGTCCGGCGAGCGCCTCGTGCTGATCCTGGGCGCTGAACCGGTACGCCCCGGCGGCCTGCCCGCTCCACTCCGCGATGTCGCGCATCACCGCGCTGCGCAGGTCGCTGGCGGCCGTGGCAAGGTGATCGGAGACGTTCTTCCAGGTCTGCGCGTTCGCCCGGATCTGGTCGGGGTCGCCGGCCAGCGCGTCGAGCGCGTCGGAGAGCGGCTCGAGGTGCTCCATCAGCCACGCCACACCCCAGGCGACGACCGAGCCGACCGGATCGAGGACGAGCCCCAGCGCGTCGAGGCCCGTGCCCGCGACGCCGAGCGTGGTGTCGATCCAGCTGCCCGACTCGATGCCGTCGGCCGTGTCGTTGATGCTCTCGACGATGCCCAGACCCGAGTACCACTGCGTGCTGTCCTGGCGCTCGGCGACCAGTGGATTCGGGGCGCTCATAGCGGAAGGTTGATTCCGCGACCGCCCGCGGCCGTGACCGTGGTCGCCGCTTGCTGATCGCTGGCGTCATACCCGTCCGCGGCGCGCTTGAGCTTGTCCGCGGTGGTCGACAGGTTGGCCGCCGACTGGCTGATGCCGTCCACGGCCGCGCGTAGCACCGGGTCGAACAGCGACGGCAAGAACGAGCAGAGCTTGCCGAACGCACCGCTGTCCAGATAGACCTGGTTGGCGGCGCCGTGCGCGGTGGTCACGTCATCGGAGATTCCGCTCAGCGAACGGGAATGCGTGCGAATCCCCTCGGCGGCGGCACGAACCTCGTCACCCACGGCCACGCATGATAGTGGACTGCGGCAAGTACTGCGGGTTTGATCGTTGAGGGGGGTGTGAGCGTTGCGCTGGTGACCGGTTCGGCCGGGCTGATCGGATCCGAGGCCGTGCGGCACTTCGCCGGCCTGGGCATGCACGTCGTCGGCATCGACAATGACATGAGGCGCTACTTCTTCGGCCCTGACGGCTCGACCGTGTGGAGCAGGCACCAGCTGATCACGTCGCTCGGCTCGGCGTACAGCCACTTCAATGTGGACATCCGGGACCGGGCCGCGCTGGGTCGCATCTTCACCCGGTACGGCCGCGACATCGGCCTGGTCGTGCACGCGGCTGCGCAGCCGAGCCACGACTGGGCGGCGCGGGAGCCGTTCACCGACTTCGATGTCAACGCCGTCGGCACGCTCAACGTGCTCGAACACACCCGGCTGCACTCCCCCGACGCAGTAGTGATCTTCTGCTCGACCAACAAGGTCTACGGCGATACGCCCAACCGCCTGCCGTTCGTGGAGCTGGAGACGCGCTTCGAGCTGGAAGGCGACCATCCGCTGGCCGAGGGCATCGACGAGACGATGAGCATCGACCGCAGCATGCACTCGCTGTTCGGCGTGGCCAAGCTCGCCGCCGACATCATGGTGCAGGAGTACGGCCGCTACTTCGCGATGCGGACCGCCTGCTTCCGCGGCGGGACGCTGACCGGCCCCGGGCACTCCGCCGCCGAACTGCACGGCTTCCTTGCCTACCTGATGCGCTGCGTCATGGAGGGGCGGACGTACCAGCTGCACGGTTACAAGGGCAAGATGGTCCGCGACGCCATACACTGCCGCGACGTATTGACGGCGTTCGAGGCGTTCTACCGCGAGCCGCGCGTGGGCGAGGTCTACAACCTTGGCGGCGGCCGCTTCTCCAACGTGTCGCACATCGAGGCCTTCACGCTCGCCAGGGAGATCACCGGCAAACCCGCACTGATCAACTACCGGGAACGGCACCGCACCGGCGACCACCGGTGGTACATCAGTGACATGAGAAAGTTTCGGGATCACTATCCGGGGTGGGCGCCCACCTACGACATCCCCGCGATCATGAAAGAGATCTACGAAGCCAACGTAGACCGATGGACGTCCTGAAGCGCAACGTCCTGGGCGTCCTCGTCGACGCCTGCGACTACGACCTGGCCACCGAGCGCATCATCGACGCGGCGGCGCAGGAGCGCCACTTCGCCGTGACCGCCCTCGCCGTCCACGGCGTGATGGAGGGCGTCGGCGACCGATCACTCAACCGCCAGATCAACAGCTTTGACCTGGTCACCCCGGATGGGCAACCGGTCCGCTGGGCATTGAACATTTTATATGGTACCCAGCTAAAAGATCGGGTTTATGGCCCAGATCTGTCCTTGCATGTCCTGGCAAGCGCAGCCCGCCATCGCCTGCCGGTCTACCTGTACGGCTCCACCCCCGCCACCCTGGCGAAACTGGTCGACTCGCTGCACGAGCGCCTGCCCAAGCTTGAAATCGCCGGCACCGAACCGTCGAAGTTCCGCGGGGCCCTTGAAGGCGAGGCGGAGGAGATCGCGGAGCGGATCACCGCATCGGGAGCGCGGATGGTGCTCGTCGGGCTCGGCTGCCCCAAGCAGGAACGGTTCGCCTATGCCATGCGGCCCTTGCTTTTCATGCCGGTGCTGGCGGTCGGCGCCGCCTTCGCCTACCACTCGGGGCAGCTGCCCGCCCCGCCGCGCTGGATGCAGCGGCACGCGCTCGAGTGGGCGTGGCGGCTCAGCCTTGAACCCAAGCGGCTGTGGCGCCGGTACGTGCTGACGAACCCGGCGTTCCTGGCGATGCTCGGCGCGCAGAAGGCGCGGATGTGGCGAGCCGTCCCGCCACCGCCGGCAACCGACCCGCCACCCAACTTCGCGGTCTAGTTCGCGGTCTAGCCTGCTTCACCGGCCTCGCTGCTTCACCGGCTCGCCTGCTTCGCCGTCAAGATCCCGCAATTTGCCTGGCAAATGCCCGTGTTTGACCGCCGCAGGCGGTGGATTGCCTGGCAAATTGCGGGATCTAGCGGCGGTTGTAGATCAGATCCAGGACGGCCCGCGCCGCCTCGAACCAGCGGTTCATCCACTCCGGGGACGGCTGAGAACCCTTGGGCGGCAACTCCAGCAACAACCCTCGCATGAGCGGGTGGTCGACCAGCGTCGAGCCCTGACCGTCGAGCCACTTGGCGCTGTCGAAACTGGGCGGCTCCTCGAAGCCGTCGAGGACCAGCGACGGCACCGGTTCCAGCAGGCCGACACCCTGATCCGGCCGGGGCTGCTGGTAGGAGTTCATCTTGCCGGGTTGTCCGTGTTCAGGCATGGCCATTCGACTTCCCTCGTATTCCTAGTCGGCCTAATCGGCGCGTTGCCGACGTTCCGCCGGTTGCTTCTGGTACAACGACGGGCGCCGAAAACAGGCGACGGTCTAAGTGAACCGTCACCTAGGTCAACCTCAACGGTTGATCCGTTAGTTGGGTGAACAAATCGGGGGAACCATGGCCATCGGGGCAGATCGCGGCCACTATTGCACCTCGTGCCGCGACCACGGCCACGACGGTGTCCCGGCCGTTCCGGCGGCCCGGACGCCGCTCGACGACGACCGCGAAGCGGCCTGGGCACTCGACGAGATGTGCGAAGAGGAACGCTGGCTGTGGCGGCTGGTCGTCGAGGCCGACCGGGTCGTCGCCGCCGCGCCGCACCCACCCCACCCCGACCGGCTGCGCGAAGCTGAGCAGCGGTACGAGTCCGCAAGCCGTGCCGAACAACGCATCCAGGAACGGATCGGTGCGACCGAGGCGGCCCTGGCACGCCCCGGGTCATGGCTGCGCCCCGCACACCGCTCCGCCCTCTCGCGGCACCTGCGGGAAGACAGGGCGGCAGCCGTCGCCGCCGCTGTCCACAAGGGACGGATCGAGGAGATCCGCAACCGGCTGCTCGCCGTCGCCGAAGCCCACACCGGCTACCTCAGCGAGCACCGCGACATCCTGGCGGCGGGCAACAACGCCCGCGCCGAACTCGACCGGATCTTCGACGACCTCATCGACCGCTACTCACGGCTGCGGGAACCCCCGGCATGGTTCCGCTTTGGACTGGGGTTCCCGCCCGCACCCGGTACCCAGAGAGAATGGTTTTCCCAAGCGCGCAAAGCACTTGCGGAGCGTCGTCGGCTCGCGCTTGAACGTCCTATTTGGTGATGTTCGCATTACGCACAACGGGGAGCGGAAAATTCCGCCCCCCGTTGCCAATGGTTAACCCGTAATGAACCAATCACAGATCGAATTCGCCGTCCTTGGCACCGGCAACGAAGGCGTCCCACTCTCCACGCGTAAACACCAAGACGGAACCCATCGTGTCCTTAGAATCACGCACGGCAATCGCATCATCGACGAAAGCCACTTCGACGCAGTTGTCGCCGTACGCGCCACTCCGCCTGCTCTTACGCCACTGCACGCCGGTCAGATCGATCTGGTAACCCTTGTGCGCACCCGGGATCTGGATATCCATAATGGCTCCTCCGCCAGTTGGGCAATCAGCTCCGCGGACTCTTCGTAGCTCAATGCCACATCCTGAACCCGCTTGAAGATGGTCTGGTAGACCCGCAACTCTTCAGCCTTGTCCAGAAAGAGCCCACCGGTAGCGTTTTCAGCGTAGACCATGCTGGAGTCATTCGGTTCAGTGAATTCCAGAATTGCGAACGTCCCGTCGACCGCGGCATGAGCACCAACCTCGAAAGGCAACACTTGAATCTTCACGTTCTGCAATGAGGTCGCCTCATGGAGTCGCCTTAATTGCGCCCGCATGACCTCGTCGCCTCCGACAGGCCGGCTCAGCGCCGCCTCATCAAGCACCGCCTCGAAGCTGACTGGATTGTTTGGTCTAGTGAGCAACGACTGTCTTTCCATCCGGACACGAACCCGGCTCTCGATTTCGTCGTCACTCAGATCCGGGCGGGCCGAGCGCCACAGGGCCTCGGCATACTGCGGTGTCTGCATCAGACCCGGTGTGACCTGGTGCTCGTAGGTCCTGATCTGCCTGGCGTCGGTCTCCAGCCCGACGTACGCGCTGACCAGAACCGCCGTGTACGGATGCCACCAGCCACGCTGGCGGGCCGCCCGCGCCAAGGCGATGAAGTCCTCCGCATCCTCGCCGGTCACGCCGTAGATCCCTAACAGATCACGCACGTCCCTCGTGTTCACCGAACTATGCCCGGTCTCGATCCGGGAAATCTTGGATTGCGAGCACTCCATCTGTTCGGCCACCTGCTCGAGCGTCAGCCCTTTGTGCTCGCGCATCTTGCGCAGCATCAAGCCGAGCCGACGCATCTGGCCGATGGGACTTGGACGGGTTGCCACGGTCCGCACCTCCGCGACGCCACTCGTTAGTGACCGTAAACTACGTCACTGAACAGGGGAATTTCCTCCGTCGTGCGAGTCTGCGCCTCCGATCGACCATTGTTCAAGCACCCGAACGCACAAATCGGTGGGACAGGCATGGTGGGGTCGTACCACCATGAGTGTGTCAGATAGCGGACGAAAGCCGTGCTGCGCATATCCAAAGTGCAACTTGCATCGATCATATACTTAGGGCACAGTGTCGGGTATGGCACGGCTGTCAGTTGATCGGGCGGTTCGCCGTCAGGTCGGTGTCACGTTCGCTCGATAGCGTGCTCTCACCCCCGGAGTACTAAACGACACACCGCGCCAAAAGCCAACGCACCTGTTGTGCGACTAGGGATGGAAAAACATGAGTCCTCGAGCGGGCGACATCGTCCACATCACACGGGAAGCGAGTGTTCAGTTCCTCAAGCCGATGATGTTCAGGGTGATCCGTGTCCACGACTGGCCCACCTATGACGGGTGGATGTGGCTCGACGGATACCAGCTCAACTCGGCGGGCGACGCGGTCGAGCGGCGCTCCATCTTCGTACGGCAGGCCGGCCTGAAGATGTTGGCCGACAGCCACGCCCACCGGCTGGTGCCGTCTTCCGTGAGATAACTTCACCATTTCGCCGTCTTCAAACGGGAAACGTGCTTACGATCAGGGAACCCGAGTAGAACCCTCGCCGTGGCACGGCACCTGTACCTGGGGGCGGCGCCATGGAACCACCAAGTTATCCATACCGACCGAAACGACTCGCCGTGATTTGCACGGCAGCGGTCGCCGCGGCACTCTTCACACCGGTGCCGGCGACGGCCGAGGTGATCGAGCGGCCCCGCATGGGCGCGGTGGCCGCGGCGCCAACGGCGATGCCACAGATCGCGCCGCCTGACACGCTGGCGCTCTCTTTAGTCTCGACCGGCCTCATCGGCATTGGACTTTCAATGGGAGGCCTGGTCATAGTCGCCTACCGCCGAAGGCAGTGGTGACTCAGCACAGCATCAGTTGCCCGGAGCGGCGCTCGCGGTGGGAGTGGGCGTCGGTGTCGGTGTCGGTTCCGGATCCTGACCCGTTGAGATGACGAGCGTTACGGTCGTCTGCAACGGAACCATCTCGCCCTGACCCGGCCGGCTCTCCACCACGGTGCCCTCCGGCGCAGGTGCCTGCCTGTACTCGAACCGGTAGGCCAGGCCCAACTGGTCGAGCTGCGTTGTCGCCTGATCCTGGGTCAGCCCGACCAGCCTTGGCACCGGCACGGCCTGCGGCGCTGTCGGGGTCGCCGGCTGCGTGGTCGGCGGCGCCGTGGTCGCCTCAGGAGTCGGCGACGGGACCACGACAGCACTCGGCGCCGGGCTCTCCACCGGCGCCGGGTTCTCGCGATTCATCCAGTAGGCGGCAAGGATCAGCGCACCCAGCAGACCAACCGCGACCAGCCCGAGCAGCACCGGCGTCCACCACGGGCGCTGCTGCCCGGGCTGGGGTATCTGCTGGGTGTACGGCGCGGAGTCGCGCAGGCGGCCGGAACTCTGCGGCGCGGGCACGCCGGCGCGGCCAGACCAGGCGCCGCTTTGCGGGATGACGGAGGTCTCGTCCGCGCCGCCGACCGGGGTAAACCGTTCGGTCGCGTCCGGGGGTGCCATCGGGCGGATCAGGTCCTCCGGGGTCAGCCGCTCCGTGGCGTCCTGAGGCGCGGGCAGATCTTCCGGGGTCAGCCGCTCCGTGGCGTCCTGAGGCACGGGCAGCTCCTCCGGGGCGAAGGGCTCGGTGACGTCCTGCAGATCTTCCGGAGCCAGACGTTCTGTCGCGTCCTGAGGTGTCCCGTCTTGGGGTGTTTCGTCCTGAGGTGGGGCCAGATCGTCCGGGGTCAGCCGTTCGGTCGCGTCCTGAGGCGGGTTCAGATCCTCAGGGGTGAGCCGTTCGGCGGCATCTTGAGGCTGGGAGGTTTCACTCGATCCGGTTGTCTCATCTAAGTCGCGCCGCTCGTCGCCCACCAAGCCGTCCTATCACGCCAAGTCGATATATTGCCATGCCGACGCGCAACTGCCCTAGGAGCAGAACAGCGTGACCTCATCGTTCCAGACAAGTGTCGTGTAGGGGACGGGCTCCACTTTCACCACGTTGCCGCGCCTGCCGCTCGGGTACCCCTTAATCTTGAGCCCGGCATCGAGCAGCGCGGCGCTTCCCTCCTCACATGGCCGGCTGACCACGTTGGGCACGCTGACCTTCGGCGGCGGTCCCGCGACCTCCAGCCGGATCGTCAAGCCGGCCCAGACGTCGACCCCGGCCTCGGGGAAGGTTTCCGCGACGGTGCCGTCCGGCCTCGGGCTCGGCTTGTTGAACACGACGTTGACGCCGAGCTTCTTCTCGATCGCCGTCTGGCGCGCCACGAGGAAGTTCTGGCCGACCAGGTTGGGCATCGGGAACGCGTCCTTGCGCGTGGGCGTTACCGCGACGGAGGCGTCGGGGGTCGGCGAGTTCGGCGGGCTGCTGCTGCGCACGGGTGACGGCGAGGTCGTGGCGCCCCGGCTGGGCTGTGCGCTCGTTGTAGGGTCGGTGCGGTTCTGTTGCCCGAGTTCGTTTCCGGCCGCGACCCAGCCAGCCGAATAGGCCACGATGCCCAGCAGGAGCAGCGTGGATATGAACGCGGCCAAAACCGCGGGGGACAGTCCTCGCCTCACGACAGGAAGAGTAAACCCTCTACACGAGTCGAACTCGCGTTGATCCCCACCGGCCGAGTAAGGTGCGCGACATGCCCCCGTCCACAATGATCCGTGCGATGACCACCGCCCTGGCCGTGTCCGCAGCGGCCGGCGCCGCGCAGCTCGGCATCGGCTATGGCCTGGGCATATTTTCGTGGCTGCCGACCGTGCGCGGGGTCGATGAGGCGGCGTGGCTCGCCAGTCTCGCGTGGACCGTGTGGATCTCCGCGACCTCCGTGGTGGTGGGAACTATCGCTGGTGACCGTGTAGCAAGACCGACTGTCGCGATGTCGCCAGTTTCCCGGGCGTTGTGGCTTTCCCGGGCGTTGTGGCGCAGCGTTCTCGCCCTCGCCGCCGCCATGGGCGGTCTGGTCGTGGTGGCGCTGACCGCCCTGCCGGCACGGGTGGCGCAGCCGGCGGACACGTCGGCACCGCACCTGATCGTCGGCGGCTACGCCATCGCGGGTGTCCTTTTAGGATTGCTCGTCTCGCTCGCCGCCGTCAACGCCCGCCCGATCGCGGCGAACGTCCTGGTCACGGCGGCTTGGCTGTGGCTGCTGGCGGTGGTGGCGCGGGTGGACAACCTCGCCGCCCACGGCGAGGTGAAGGTGGCGCAGCTCGGCGTGTGGCAGTTCACGGGCGGCGGCCCGTGGTTTCACAGCATCTACCTTCCGGGCGCGGCGCTCGCCGCCGGATCGGCGCTGCTGATCGGAGCGTTCGCCGCCTGGCCCGCCGCGCATCACGGTTCCGGCCCGGCCACGGTCGCGCTGTCCGGCGCCGCCGGCCCGGCGATGGTCTCGCTTGCCTACCTGATGGCGGCGCCCGTGCTCACCGACGTCAAACCCGAGCAGCTGTCGGCGCATCTCGTTGCGCCATACGCGGTCCTGGCCGGGCTTGCCGGTTCGGTGCTGGTGGCGCTGCTGACCCGGGCCACGCGGGCTAGGAGCTCGTCACCCGCCGGTCGCACCGACCACGACAAGACCGCCGAGGTGAGCCCCGCGAAGGCGCAGGTAGCCGGCGATCCGGTCTAGCGCCGTCTGGGAGGTCTTGCGCGCCGACGCCGACCTGGCCTGATCCGCTGCCACCTTGGGCAGCTCCACGAGGCGAAGTTTCGGGCTGTTCTCGACCCAGGTCGGGATCGCCTCCGCCTTGCCGATCCGCCAGACACCGGGCCCGGCCTCGATCAGGGTCATGCGCAGCATGACTCCTTCGCGCTGCGACTCAAGGTTCTCGGTCGACCGGCTGACCTGGTCGCCAAGCCCGTACGCCACCCACTTCTCGCCGAACTGCTCCATCGCCTGCACCGAGTGCGAGTGGTGCCCGAGGATCAGATCGACCTCGGGACCGGCGAGCACCTCTTTGGCCCAGCGTTCCTGATCCGCGTTGGGCACGTGCTTGTTCTCCGCGCCCCAGTGCAGGCTGAGCACCACCACGTCCGCCTTTGCCTCCCGTGCCTTGCGGGCCGCCGCCTTGATCGCGGTGGGGTTGATCGGGTTGACCGCCCACTCCTTGCCCGCGGGCGGCTTGAGGTTGTTGAAGCCGTAGCTGTAGGACAGGTGCGCGACCTTGACCCCGTGCACGTCGTAGATCTTCGGGGTGGCCGCCTCCTCGGCGGTGCGGGCTCCGCCGGCGTGACCCAGTTCGGCTTTGTCCATCGCGTCGAGCGTGCGCTTAATCCCATCGAAGCCGCGGTCGAGCTGGTGGTTGCCGGAGACCGAGCAACCGTCGAACCCGGCCTGCTTGAGCGCGTCGAGGATTTCCGGAGGGGAATTGAACAGGGGGTACCCCGAAGGAGTCGCGCCCGCCGCGGAGATCGGTGTGTCGAGCTGGCACAGCGCGAGATCGGCGGCGGTGACGGTGGCGCTGACACCATCGAAGACGGGCAGGAAGTTGTAGCCCTTGCCGTTGTTGTCCGCCCGGGCCTGCTCCCACACCGGTTGGTGGGCGATGACGTCGCCGGCCCCGAGAATGGTGATCTGGCGCGGTTTGCCGGACGGTTCCGCCGACGGGACCACCGTGCTCGCGGACGGTCCGGGCTGCGGCGGCTGTGCCGCCTTGCCGGCCTGCGCCGCCATGTGCAGGTTCACGCCGCCGAGCACCAGCCCGACGCCGAGTACCGCGATCACAAGCGCCGTCATCACCGCGCAAAGGCTGCCCCGACTGCGCTGAGCCCGGTATCGCCCGGTGGCGTATACCACCGAGTTAGATTACTGCAAACCTTTCGATTAATTACTCACTCATTCGGACACCAGATCGATCGGCCATGTGTGCACCGGCTGGTTGGACCGCTGCAGCTCGGCGTAGCGCCCGAGCATCGTCCGCAGCGCCCCCGGCCGGGTGTAACCCGCCTTTTCAAGCTGCTGGACCGCGGCCACCTGCCAGGTCGCGCCGTTGCGCCCGGTCAGGCAGCGCTGCTCGATGATGCCGAGCATCTTGTCGCGCAACCCGGCGTCCATGGCGAAGCGGTCAAGCCCTTCGGCCGCGCGCGGCAGCAGGATCTCAAGTATCAGGTCGGTCACCTTGATCTCACCCGGCCCCGGCCACCACACGTGCGCGTCGATCCCGCGGCGGGCGGCGGCGTGGAAGTTGTCCTCGGCCACGCTGAACGGCATCTGCGTCCACAGTGGACGATCGTCGTCGGACATCGCGAGGACCAGGCCGAAGTAGAGCGCCGCGTTGGCCAGCATGTCGATGACGGTCGGGCCGGCGGGCAGCACCCTGTTCTCCACCCGAAGATGCGGGCGCCCGGCCGAGATGTCGTAGACCGGGCGGTTCCAGCGGTAGACGGTGCCGTTGTGCAGGCGCAGCTCGGCAAGGCGGGGTACCCCTCCGGCTCGCAAGACCTCAAGCGGATCCTCGGGGTCTGAAATGGACAGCAGGGGCGGGAAGTAGCGGACGTTCTCCTCGAACAGGTCGAAGATCGAGGTGATCCAGCGTTCGCCGAACCACACGCGCGGCCTCACCCCCTGCGCCTTCAACTCCTCCGGCCTGGTGTCGGTGGCCTGCTCGAACAGGGCGATGCGGGTCTCGGCCCAGAGCTGGTGCCCGAACAGGAAGGGCGAGTTGGCGCCGACGGCGAGCTGCGGGCCGGCGATGACCTGCGCCGCGTTCCAGAAGTGGGCGAAGTCGTCCGGCGCCACCTGAAGGTGGAACTGCAGGCTGGTGCAGGCGGCCTCGGGCGCGATGGAGTCGGTCTGGGTCCGCAGGTGGTCGATGCCGCGGATGTCCAGCCCGATGTGCTCGCCGCGTACCGTCAGGATCTCCTCGTTGAGCACCCTGTACCGGCTGTTGAAAGAGAGGTTGGCGGGCACGGTGTGGTCGGAGGTCAGGGTCGGCAGGATGCCGATCATGACGATCGAGGTGTCGAAGTCGGCGGCGTACCTGTCCGCTTTGGCCAGTGCCGCGCTGATGTAGTCGGAGTAGCCGTCGAGCCCGGCCTCGGCGATCAGCCTGGGCGGCACATTCAGCTCCAGATTGAACTGTCCCAACTCCGTCTGGAACGCCGGATCCACCATGGCGGCAAGGACATCGGCGTTGCGCATCGAGGGCTGGTGCACGCTGTTCATCAGGTTGAGCTCTATTTCCAGGCCCGTCATCGGATGATCGGAGTCGAAGCTGAAGTCGTCGAGCATCAGCGCGAACACGTCCAGACAGCGGCGCACCTTGTAGCGGTATCGCGCGCGATCCTCACGGCTGAACGTGCCCTGTGCGATCTCTTTACCCATGCTGTCCTCCCCGACGCACGGTGACCGTGTGAACCCTCAGAGTACTTTCCACAGACGACAATCGGATCAGCCGGGACCACATATTGCCCGCTAGACAGCGACTTACACAGGTGGCGGCGACCGGCAGAACCCCCGGCAGAAGTTTCCTCGGGAAACCCAGAAACCGCCTGAAAACAGGCAAAAACCGCTCGGCATGATTGCTACCGTCGGAGGTCCCTCGGGGAGGAATGGCCTGCGGAAGGCGCCTCCTGCCTCGAGGAGCAGACGCGGGGGCGCATTTCGGCGCGGGCGGAGACGACGGGGAGACAGGGGCACGTCGGGGGGACCGCCCGCGCCGACTTATTTCTCCGAGCCGTCAGCTGCCGGCCCCATCACGCTTGGGCAACTCCGCGGTGCGGGCGGACCTGCCGCCGCGCGATGAGCCCGGCAACCTGACTCTTCACTCGGCGAGCTGCTTGCGCTCCAGCGCGGTGAGGGTGATCCCCGCGCTGAAGCACAGCTCGTCTAGTTCAGCGCGCGGGGGCTCAGGATCGTCACTCGTCCCGATCAACCCGACGAGTGCCTCGGCTCGGTCCCGCTGATCGATCAGGCCGTCGATGGCGCGGGCGGCCGCTTGGTACCAGGTCGCGGCCAGCAGACGCTGCCCCCGCCGGCGTGCGAGGGTCGCCTCGATCATCGAGCTGTCCCAGTCGTCGGCCTCACCGTTCTCCCCTGTATTGGGGAGCATGCCGCGTAACTCGCCGAGGGTCTTTTCGGCCTGCTCCAGCTGGCCGTTGAGGGCATAGGACAGTCCGATCACACCCAGCATGCGGCGGCGGTGGCCCGGGTTGCCCACCTCGGAGAGCATCTCGGCGGCCTGCAGTCCCACCTGGATGGACTCCTCGTAGCGGCCGTCAAGGCGCAGCACCTCGGCGAGGTTGGCGCGGGCGAGGGCGCGCAGCTGGTTTTCGCCGCAGCGCACCGAGAGCCGGTCGACCGCCGCGAGCCGCCGTTGCGCCGCGGCCAGGTCTGCCGCGCGCAGGTCGTGCCAGATCAGGTTGTTCTGCGCCACCGCCATGTCGCGGACCCGCCCGGCGCGGGTCGCCACCGCGAGGGCGGCCTCGCCGTGGCGGCGGGCCTCGCCATAGGCGCCAAGCGCCTGCTGCACGACGATCAGCAGGCTGCGCGCGGCAAGCTCGCCGGTGACATCGCCGGCGCGGACGAACTCCTCCAGGGCAAGCTCGGCTCGGTGCAGCTCCTGCGGACCGGAGCCGTGCTCCGCTGCCATCTGCGCGACGCCCAGCTGCGCCCACCGGCGCACGGTCGGTTCGGCGTCGAAGGTCCTCGGGTCGTCGACCAGCCGCTGCAACCATTGCCGGCCCTGCACGTCCCGCCCGCGGAAGCGCCACCAGCGGGGCAGCTTCGACGCCAGGCACAGCGCGGTGTGCGGATCGTTGTCGGTCGCGTAGACCAGCGCCGACCACAGGTCGCTGGCCACGTCGTCGAGGCGGGCGACGGCATCGGGCAGCTTGGAGCCGACCATCTCGGGGGCGGTGCGGGCGGCGAATCGGGCGAAGACCACCGCGTGCTGGCCGCGGATCTCGCCCAGCTCGCCGACGATGTCGGCCTGCTCGAGCGCATACGCCTTGACCACGTCCAGCAGGAAGAAGCGGAACGCGCCGGAGCCGCGAACCTGTACCAGGCCGAGCTCCACCAGGCGCTCAAGGATCGGCACGACATCGACCTCGGGGCCGAGCATCCCCTCGGCGAGCTCGATCGACCAGCGGTAGCCGAAGCCTGCCAGCCGGCGCAGCGCCCAGCGCAGCGTCGGGTCGAGCAGGCGGTAGCTCGCGGTCACCACATCCCGCAAAGTCGTGCTGGTGTCGGCGTCGCCCAGCTCAAGCAGGCGGTTGCCGTAGCGGACAAGCATCTCGGCGGGGTCGAGCACCCTGCCGCGGGCGGCGGCGAGTTCAAGCGCGAGCGGCAGCCCGCCGAGGCGGCGGACCAGCGCCACCAGCGCGACCACGTCGACATCGTCGGAGGCGGGGCCGCGGACCTGGCTCCAGCGCGCGAGAAACAGTGCGCTGGCCGGATAGCGCTTGGCCTCCGCGAGGGTGTTGACCTCTTCCGGGGGTACGGTCAGCGGACCCACCGGCCAGACGGTCTCGTTGACCAGACCCAGCGGCGCCCGCGCCGAGGCGATCACGCGCAGCTTGGGCGCGAGCGTGGTCACCTCCGCCAGCACCGCCGCGATCACGGGACCGGCCCGGTCCACGCCGTCGACGAAGAGCAGCCCGGGTTCGCTGAACCGGGCGGGCAGCTCGGCAAGGCGCTTGACGCCGAAGACCGCGCAGATGACCTCCTGCACGTCAAGGGCGGTGTCGCCGGAGGCGAGGCTGATGCCGGCAACCCCGCCCGGGAAGTAGCCATCGAGGCGGTTCGCGACCGCCAGCGCCAGCGCGCTCTTGCCCACGCCGGCCAGCCCCACGAGCGTGGTCACCCCCGGCTGGGAACGCAGGTGCCCGGTCAGGCCCGCGATGTCCTCATCCCGGCCGATCAGGTCCGGCGCGGACGGCAGGCTCACGACGCTGTGCCGGCCCCCGGTGGACAGCTGTGGTGTCGCGGTCTTGCCCCGCGCGACGGCGAGGAAGCCAAGCTGATCCGCACCGGCCAGGCCCAAAGCGCCGGCGAGCAGCTCGATGGTGGTGCGCTGGGGCCGCGCGGAACGGCCCGCCTCCAGATCGCGCACTGTCCGCTCCCCGAGCCCGGCCCGTTCGGCCAGCTCAGCCTGGGTGAGGCCGGCCGCATGCCGGTAGGCGCGCAGCAGCGCGCCAAACCCGGTGCCGACATCACCATCAGGTGCCATGGCCGCAAAGACTACGTGGCGCTAGCTCTTAGCGGGAGGGCAGCGTCGGACCTTTGACCCGAACTCCGCCAAATTCGGGCCAGTAGTTCCACCTGCCTAGGAGCTGCATGGTGGCGGGTAGGAGCAGGGCGCGGACGATCGTGACATCGATGACCAACGCGAGGACCATTCCTATGCCCAGATGGGTCATCGGGGCCAGGCCGCCGAGGAGGAAGCCGAGAAACACCACGATCAGGCTCAATGCGGCGGCGGTCAGGACGGGGCCGGTGCGGGCCAAACCGTCGACTATGGCGGCGGTGTTGTCGCGGCTGTCCCGGTACCCCTCAAATATTCGGGAAAGCGCAAAGACCTCATAGTCCATGGAGAGCCCGAAGATGAACACGAACAGCAGCACAGGCGTGGTCAGATCAAGATCATTAAAGATTATCGAGAGTACCCCCAACGCCGCCCCGAGCGAGAGAAGGTTGAGCAGCAAGGCCTTCACCGGGATCAGCAGTGACCCGGTGAGCAGGAAGAGCATGACGAGCATGGCGGCGAAGACGACGGCGAGCATGAGCGGCAGCCGGCCGGCCACGGCATCGCGATAGTCGACGATCTCGGCCGCGGCACCGCCGACCAGGATCGGGGCGGGTGCGGCGAGCGCGCGCACCGCCCGGACCACCGCGGGGGCAACGCTCTCCGAGTCCGGTGTGAGATCGATCACGGTCGTGCCGGCCGGGATCTCCAGGCGCTGTTCCAGCCGGGCCACCCCGTCCAGACCGTTGAGCAGGTTCAGGTAGTCGCGCATCCGCTCGCCGCCGGCGTCCGCCTCGACGATGACGGTCACGGGCTCGGGCCGCTGGCGGAAGGTGTGCAGGTTCTCCTCGAAGACCAGGCGGCTCTCGCTGTCACGCGGAAGCGCGCGGGCGTCGGAGTTGTGCAGGCTCACGCCGAGGAACGGCAGCGACAACAGGAGCAACGCCCCGGCGCTGAGGGCGGCGACGGAGCGGGGCCGGGCGACGGCGAACGAGGCCATCCTGCCCACGAGCGTGGTTTCCCTTATAGGCGAAGGGTTCTCGGGAAGCAACGCGGGCACCAGGGTGAGGCCGGCGGCGGTGGCGACGACGACGGCGACAAGCCCGCCCAACGCCATCGACGCCAGCAGCGGCTCGGCGAGCAACATCAAGCCCAGCAGCGCGATCCCGACAAGCCCGCCGGAGATGAGGACGGTGCGGCACGCCCGGTCGGTATGGCCGTCCTGCCGCTGGCGCCACAGGATCAGCAGCGCATAGTCCACCGACAGTCCCAACCCGACAAGCGTGACCACGTTGACCGCGAACTCGCTGACCGTGATGACTTCGGCCAGCCCGCGCAGGGCCAGAAGGGTCACGGCAATGGTCAGGAAGGCGGAGACCAGCGGCAGCCAGGCCGACCGCCAGCCGAGGATGAGGATGAGAAGCACGGCAAGGACGGCGAGTCCCACCGACTCCCCCAGCGCCGCGCCGCTGATCGCCCGGTCGGCGAACTCGCGCTCGGCAAGCGTCTCCCCGCCCACGAGAACCTGCGGGGCCTGGATCCGGCGGAGCGCCGCCACAATCTCGTCCTGTTTGGACGGATCGGTGACCTCCACCCGGACCATCGTGCTCAGGTTGTCCTTGCCGATCCCGCCGCCCGGCGCGTTGTAGAGCGACTCCACCTTCGCGATCGGCTCCAGCGCGCGGGTCACCTCCTCTACCGAGGCGACAAGCTCCGGGTCGTACGGATGGCGTCCCTTCGTGATCGCCAGGATTGTCGGCGCCTCCGGCTTGAGCGCGTCGAGCCGCGCCTGCGCCCGCATCGACTCGGCACGCGGGCTCAGCTCGTCCACGACCGCCGCGCTGTCAAAGATCTGACTACCCGCGACGGCGCCGGCCGCCGCGGTCAGGAGCCAGACGCCGAGCACCAGCCACCGGTAGCGACGGCAGAAGCGCACCCACGTACCCATCCGCATTCGCGGCAGCGTAGTGGACCGCCACCACAAGGGCTGTCGGAGTTGTGGCACTGCCGCCGCCGGCGTGCCGGCTCGTCGATCTCTGAAGCGAAGCTTCAAGATCGATCCTGCCGGTTCGTCGGCTGCTAGGGCGGCAGTGCCGCGCGTTGCTTTGCACGCGCCAGAGTTGTGGCACCTGGTGCAACCGTTTGGGAGAGTCATTCGTGTCTAGACCCGACGACCTCAGGTAGCGAACGGGGGTGAGCGGTGCGGAATGCGGATGGGTTCGACGCGTGTTATCGGTCCACCTCACGCCGTTTGCTCAGCTACGCGTATGCCCTGACCGGGGACTGGGCTCAAGCACAGGACCTGGTGCAGGAGGCATATCTCAGAGCGTGGAGACAGTGGGATCGCCTGTCCGGATACGACGACGTGGAAGCATGGCTTCGCCTCGTCGTCAGCAGGCTCGCCACCGACGCGTGGCGGCGCCTGGCCAGGTGGCGCAAGGTCCTGCGGCTGAGCCATCCGCTCGAACAGTGCGTGGACGGGCCGTCCGAGCAGACGGTCCTGCTTACCAGGGCGCTGGCCGCGCTACCGGCCGGCCAGCGCCAGGCCATCGCCATGCACTATCTGATGGACCTGTCCGTCAACCACATCGCTGAGGAGCTGGGGACGTCACCGAACACCATCAAAAGCTGGCTGGCTCGTGGGCGGGCCTCCCTGGCGGACGCACTGACCGACAGGCCGGAAAGCCCCGTGATCGCTATTTCCTCCTTGGGATGTGACCTGCCGTGAAAGAGTTCTTCGACCAGTTGCGGGCAGAGGCGGAGCAGCATGAGCTGCCCCAGCCCGCCGAGCTGAGGGTGCGGGCCGAAAGGCGAGCCGCCCGACGCGGTGCCGCGGGGGCTTTTTCGCTGGCCGTGCTGCTGGCCGGCGGCTTCATCGTGGCCCGGCCCCTGTTCCACACCGATCCGCACTCGCAAACCCATGCCGGCGCCCTGCCGGAGGAGATTCCCACAGTTTCGCCCCTGACCAGGGCTGTTCCCAACGTCATCGGCATGAGTCCCAGCGAGGCGACGAGCGCCCTGATGAAGGAGGGTTTCAAGGTCCAGGTGGTGAACGAGGCGCCGGCCGATGCCAAGGACCCGCAGGCGGGCAAGGTGCGCCAGCAGGATCCGGCCGGTGCCCAGCGCATCCCCGGCCAGACCACGGTGACCATCTGGGTCAACCAGCCGCCGGCAAAACCGGTGTGCGCAGACAAGTACCCCAAGCAGTTGCCGACCACGCTGTTCGTCAACACCGACAACGAGATCTGCTACGCCGACACCGACCCGGCGACCACCAGCGAACCGCTGCCGGTGCCCTGCCCGCCGTCGAGCGCGTCGTTTGTGGAGGACAGGCGAGGGTTCCACGGCATCTTCACCGAGGAGGACCCCACCGGCGGCCCGGAACCGACCGAGCTCTACCAGACGATCACCAAGTATGACGGGACCGGTGCCAAGGACTACCTGACCGAGCTGGCCAAGGACGTCGGGAAATGCGAACCCGTCAAGCGTGGCGGCGTCCGGCTGACCTACACCATGGCCACGCAGGAACAGCAGGAGAGGCTGGGTGAGCAGAGCCTGCTGATCAATGTGGAGTCCCGCCCGCTGGAGAAGCCCGAAACCGGACCGGAGATCAGCCACTTCCTGATCTTGGTGGTCCGGGCGGGCCCGCACGTGATCGTGGTCTACGACAAGGGCTGGGAGGGGGCGCCGAGCAAGCGCGCCACCATCCTCGACACCGCCCGCACCATCGTCGGCCGGCTCACTACTTCAAGCCCAGCTCCCGCGCGATGATCATGCGCTGGATCTCGGAGGTACCCTCGCCGATCTCCAGGATCTTGCTGTCACGCCACATGCGCGCCACCGGCGTCTCGTTCATGAAGCCGTAGCCGCCAAAGACCTGCGTCGCGTCCCGGGCGTTGTCCACCGCGACGGTGCTCGCGTGCAACTTGGCGATCGCCGCCTCGCGCTTGAACTCCCGCCCCGAGACCAGGCGCTGGGCGGCATCGCGCCAAGCCAGCCGGGCGGTGTGGGCGCGGCTGTCCATGTCCGCGATCATGAACTGGATCGCCTGGTACGAGCCGATCGGCGAACCGAACGCCTCACGCTGCTGCGCGTAACGCACCGACTCGTCGACGCAGCCCTGCGCCAGACCCGTGGCAAGCGCGGCGATCGCCACCCTGCCCTCGTCCAGAATGGACAGGAACTGGGCGAAGCCGCGGCCCCGCTCGCCGAGCAGGTTCTCCGCCGGTACCCGGCAGTTGTCGAAGTTCAGCTCGTGGGTGTCCGAGGCGCACCAGCCCACCTTGGAATAGCCGGGCGCCACCGAGAAACCGGGCGTGCCGCTGGGCACGATGATGCTGGAGGTCTCGTCCTCGCCGGTCAAGGCGGTCACTGTGACCAGCGAGGTGATCCTGGTGCCGCTGTTGGTGATGAAGGTCTTGCCACCATTGATGATCCACTCCGACCCGTCGGCGGACAGCGTCGCCGTGGTGCGGATCCCGGCCGCGTCAGAGCCGGAGCTGGCCTCGGTGAGACCGAAGGCGGCAAGTGTCTCGCCCCGCACCAGCGCCGGAAGCCAGCGCTGCTTCTGCTCGGGCGTGCCGAACCGGTAGATGGGCATGGCGCCCAAGGAGATCGCGGCCTCAAGGGTGATCGCCACGCTGGAGTCGACGCGAGCCAGCTCCTCCAGCGCGACACAAAGCGCTAGATAGTCGCCCTCCATGCCACCGAACTCCGCCGGAAACGGCAGGCCGAACAGACCCATCGAACCCATCTGCGCGATCAGCTCATACGGGAACTCGTGCCGCTCGTAGAACTCCCCGATCACCGGGGCCACCTTGTCGACGGCGAAGCGCCGCACCGTGTCACGCAGCTCGCGGTGCTCCTCGCTGAGCCCGAAGTCAGTCATCACAAGCCCTTTCAGCTTCAGACGGGTGTCACGCCGTGGCGGCGTCGGGAGAAGAAACGGTCCTTGTCCGCGGCGGCCGCGAACCGGCGGATCAGCTCGGCGCGCAACTCCGGCAGGGCGACGATGGCGTCGATGACCAGCTCGCTGGCGAGGCGGACGAGGTCGATGTCCGTCTCGTACTCGGCGCGCTTGGCGGCGATGAACGCCTCCCGCTCCTCGGCGGGCAAGGCGGCAATCTTGTTGGCGTAGACCGCGTTCACCGCGGCCTCGGCACCCATCACCGCGATCTTGGCGGTCGGCAGGGCGAGCGTGGCGTCGGGCTCGAAACCCGGACCGGCCATCGCGTAAAGCCCGGCGCCGTAAGCCTTCCGGACCACGACACAGATCTTGGGTACCGTCGCTTCCGATATCGCCGAAACCATCTTGGCGCCGTGGCGGATGATCCCCTGCTTCTCCACCGCCGCGCCCACCATGAAGCCGGGAACGTCGGCGAGGAACAGCAGCGGGATGTTGAACGCGTCGCACAGCTGCACGAACCGGGTCGCCTTGTCCGCCGAGTCGACGAACAGGACCCCACCCTTGTGCAGGGAGTTGTTGGCGACGACCCCGACCACCTTGCCGTCCAGCCGTCCAAACCCGACGGAAAGCTCACGCGCCCAGCGCGCCTGGATCTCGAAGTACTCACCGCCGTCAAGCAGAACCTTGACCAGCTTGCGCATGTCGAACGCGCGGCGCTCGCTTTCCGGGATCAGGTCCGGCGGCAGTTGGGGCGCGTCGACCGCCTCGGCGGACGGGGCTTTCTGCGTCCAGTTCGCGGGCAGGTAGGACAGGTAGCGGCGGACCACCTCGAGCGCCTCGTCCTCGTCCTTGCACAGGAAGTGGCCAACGCCCGACTGCTCGCAGTGGACCTTGGCGCCGCCCATCTCCTCCAGCGTCGTCTTCTCCCCCGTCACCATCTCGACCATGCGGTCGGAGCCGAGGTACATGGAGGCGTTGCCGTCGACCATCGCCACTACGTCACAGAACGCGGGGATATACGCGCCGCCGGCCGCGCTCGGGCCGAACAGCGCGCACACCTGCGGGATGCTGCCCGACGCCTTGACCTGCTGGTAGAAGATGTGCCCAGCACCGCGACGGCCAGGGAATAGATCTACCTGATCTGTGATGCGGGCACCGGCGGAGTCCACGAGATAGATCATCGGGACACCTTCCCGGTACCCCCGCTCAATGATTCTAATGATCTTCTCAACGGTCCGCGCGCCCCAGCTGCCGGCCTTTACCGTGGAGTCGTTGGCCATCAAGCAAACCGGCCGCCCGTCGATCGTGGCGACGCCGGTGATGACCCCATCGGCCGGCAGGCCGTCAGCCATCGCGTTGGCGAACATCCCGTCCTCGACGAAGGAATCCTTGTCGACCAGGCGAGCCACCCGCTCGCGGGCGAAAAGCTTGCCTTTGGCGGCATTCGCCTCGTGATACCGGGTCGCGCCCCCGGCCGCCACACGCTCCCGGAGATGCTCCAACTCCTCGCGCAACTCGCCCTCCTCAGACAGCACCTGAACCATCGTTAAGGTACCACTTCCGCGTAACACACCGCAGGGGCCGCACTTGAGCGTGCGGCCCCTGCGGGTTTAGAGGTTTCAATAGGCCAGCGTGAACGTCCTCGACCCGCTCGCCGGGATCCAGAACGTGCGCGCATCGGCGAAATCGGCACCGCCGAAGAAACGCGTGGCGACCTGGAACTTGGCGAACTGGGGCCCGACCAGGAGCAACTTCACCTGGTTGGTCGGCTCGTCCGGGGCGAACTGGCGCGCTACCGGGTACCCGGTGAGCGAGTTGGCCGCCATCGTGAAGTAGCGTGGCGGCAGGTCGATCCCCGTGATCACGAGCGTCACCGTGACCGCAGGCCGGAACTTGAAGTTGTACGTGCCGGTCTGCCCGGCCCGGACCCGCACCGGCGTGGCGAACCGCTGGTTGGCGACCCCGCCGCTCCACTGCGCCGCCTCGTTGGGCTCGGTGAAGAACAGCTCCCACTCGTACGGCCCGAGGAAGTCGAGCGTGTAGCGGCCCTGGGTGTCGGTCGGCGCCGCGGCGATCATCTCCTCGTTGACCGACGTGCGGATGATCGGCAGCAGGCCGGCGAACGCCTGACCCGGCACCGGAAGGCTGCCATCGGCCTTGGTCAAGGTACCGGTGACCGTCCCGGCGCGATCCATCCTGATCACCGGGCCGGTCGCGGTCTGGCCGGCCGCCACCGTGATCGTCGCCGCCCGGTGCTGCCGGCCGGTGCCGCCGTTCGGGCCGACCCACTGCGCGCCGTAGCCAGGGGCCTCAACCTGCATCGCGAACAGGCGATACGTCCCGGCACCGAGGCCCGTGATCGACACCTGGCCGGTCTCATCCGACGTCGGGCCGCAACCCTCGGACGGAATGCGCTGCGGCGAGACCGCCGCCACGCAGACGCCCGGAAGCGGCTGTCCGGTCGCGGCATCGACCACCGTCGCCGTGATCTGCGCCTCCGGAACCAGCTTCACCGCGACGCTGACCTCCTGGCCCGCGACCACGGTGACCGGCTGGGCGTCGACCCCGAGATAGCCCTGCGCCGAGACCGCCATCAGGTGGGTACCGATCGGCACCCCGGACAGCACGGCCACGCCGTCCTGCTCGGACGCACGGTGCATCCGGATGAAGGCGAAGAAGCCCGCAACCGGCGCCCCGGAGACACTGTCGGTCGCCGTCACCCTGACCGTGCCCGTGGGCAGCAGGGTGTCGTTGACGATCGTCGTTACACCCGGCGCGACCGCAATCCGGTCGGCGGCCTCAAAATCCAGCTTGCCGAAGGCGTACTGGGAGACCAACTGCCCGAAGTTCTGAAACGAGACCGTCGTCTCCACGGCGAAGACCGGGTCGATGCGCCAGTTGCCGTCGGCATCGGTCGTTGCCGAGTGGCGATGGCCGTCGGCGCGCACCTGGAAACCGGCGGCGGCCGAACCATCCGGCCGGGTCAACCGCCCGGCAAGGCTTCCGGTCGCGGGCAGCGTGTAGTCGACGACCGTCTGCCCGCCGGCAACGACCTCGACCGTCCCGGCGTAGCGGACGATGCCGCCCCAGAAAGTCGTGAACTCCAGCGTGAACTTGCCCGGCTTCAACCCGGTCGCAAGGTAGCTGCCGGTGCCGCCGGTGTTCACATAGGCGAACGACGAGCCGTCATCGCGGGAGGCGAAAACGGTGACGTTCGGTGCCGCAGCGCCCGTGGAATCGGTGATCACCCCGGTGATGCTGCCCGTGGTGTCTTCGGCCTGTGCCGGTGCGACAAGCGCCAGGTTGACGGCGATCGCCCCCGCGATGATCAGGCACAGCCCCCGTACCCGTGATTTGACCATTGAATCCCCAAAAGGTTTGGAGGGATAAAGTGCCGACAGCGTAGGCGATCCCGGCAACCCTTGGGGGGCAAGGGGATTCAGTCGACTAGGCGGCTGTAAGGCGGGTTCGCGGCCCCGCCCGCAGGACCCCCGAAGGCAGCTCACGACCGACGATCGACTCGGCCATGCGGGCCACCTCCAGCAGCCGGTCCAGATCGACACCGGTGTCCACGCCCATGTCGTGCAGCATGTGCACCACCTCCTCGGTGGCGACGTTGCCCGAGGCGCCCGGAGCGTAAGGGCACCCGCCCAGGCCGCCCACGCTGGCATCGAACTCGGTCACGCCCAGCTCAAGCGCGATCATCATGTTGGCAAGCGCCGTGCCGCGGGTGTTGTGGAAGTGCAGCAGCAGCGGAAGCGACGGGTGGCGCTCGCGCACCCTTCCGACCACCGCGCGAACCCGCAGCGGAGTCGCCATGCCGGTGGTGTCGCCGAAGGCCACCCGGTCGGCGCCGTCAGCCACCACCCGGTCGACGATCGAGGCGACCCGGCCCGGGTCGATGTCCCCCTCGTACGGGCAGCCGAAGCTGGTCGCGATGATCACCTCGGCGCTTGAGCCGGCGCCGTGCAGCGTCGCCACCAGCTCGGCGATGTCGTCGAGCGACTCGGCGGTGGAACGGTTGATGTTGCGGCGGTTGTGCGTGTCGCTGGCCGAGACGACCACCTCCACCTCACGGAACCCGGCCGCGAGGGCGCGCTGCGCGCCACGGAGGTTGGGCACCAGTGCGCTGTAGCGAACATCGGGGTTGCGGGCGATCCCGGCCCACACCTCGTCCGCGTCCGCCATCTGGGGTATCGCTTTCGGGTGGACGAAAGAAACCGCCTCCACCCGCCCGACCCCGGTCTGGCTCAACGCATCGATGAGCCTGACCTTGTCGGCGGTGGAGACGGGTTCCTCGTTCTGCAGCCCGTCACGCGGGCCAACCTCGCGGAGCGAGACGCTTGCCGGCCAATCACCCATGCCGGCAAGCCTAACGCTCGTTCAGGAAACCTGCTTCAGCAGTAGTCGGCGGTTGCGCCCGCGGTCGCGTGGCCCGAGGCGTGACCCAGGAAGCTTGCTTCAGCAGTAGTCGGCGGTTGCGCCCGCGGTCGCGTGGCCCGAGGCGTGACCCAGGATGCCGATGCCGTTGCCGGCCACGTTGACCGGCACCTGGACCGGGACGTAGCCCTGGATCCCGTTGGCGATACCGACGTTGACCCCGCTGAACCAGTCGCCGGGGCCGCCGCACCGGCCGCCGTGGGCCGGAGGGCCGTAGCTGTCCCCGCCGCCGAGCAGTTCGGTCACCGGGCTCAGCAGGTCTTCGATCAGACCCAGCTCCGGCGCCTTCTTGGTCACCTTGACCGGGGCGGGCTTGTCTGCGGACGGCTTGCCCGCGGACGGCTTGCCCGCGGCGGGAGCGATCCGGTGGTCGTGACCCTTGTACCCATCGTGGCCGTTGTGGCCGCCGTTGTGACCGCCGCCGTTGTGACCGCCGCCGTTGTGGCCGCCGCCGTTGTGGCCGCCGCCGTTGTGGCCGCCACCGTTGTGGCCGCCGCCGTTGTGGCCGCCGCCGTTGTGGCCGTTGTGGTCGTGGTCCTTGTATCCGTCGTGGCCGCCGTGGCCGTGGTGACCGTGGTGGAAGTTGGGACCGTGGTGCTTGTGCTTGTCCTTGTCGGAGAAGGCGTTGGCGTGGGCGCCGCCGTGGCAGGACGCCCAGGCGTCGCCGAGGATGCCGATGGCGTTGCCACACACGTTGATCGGGGCCTGGATCGGCACGTTGGCCTGGATCCCGTTGGCGATACCGACGTTGCCGAGCGTGGTCCAGTCACCGCCGTGCCAGCCGGCGAGGTCCTGCCCGTGCCCGTCGTGGTCGTGGCCGTTGTGGTGGCCGTGGCCGTTGTGGTGGCCGTACCCGTGGTGGTGGTGGCCGTGGTCGTTGAAACGCTTTTGGAACGCCATGTAGTTGGCGTCCGCCCCGCCGACGCAGCTCGCGGAGGCGCTTCCCAGCAGCCCGATGGCGTTGCCACACACGTTGATCGGCGCCTGGATCGGCACGCTGGCCTGGATCCCGTTGGCGATACCGACGTTGCCGAGGCTGGTCCAGTCGCCACCGTTGGCGGCCGCCGGGCTGCCACCCATGATGAGGATTCCGGCTGACGCCATGCCGACCTTGAAGGTCCTGTTCATATCTTGTCCCCCGCTTGAGGTCACGTTGAAGACTTAGAAGACGCTGTCTGCATCAACGACGAACCCGCGCAAGGGGAAACTGGTCACCGCATCCGCGAGACCAGCGCCGTGTCATAGTCCCCGGAGATGAACTCCTCATTGGACAGCAGTTCGGCGAAGAACGGCAGGTTGTTCTTTGGCCCGGCCACCTTGAACGCCTCGACGGCGGCGCGTGCCCGCTCGAGTGCCTCGGCCCGATCGGCGCCGGACACGATGAGCTTGGCCATCAGCGAGTCGTAGTTGGGCGTGACCACCGTGCCGGCCGCGTAGCCGGAGTCGACCCGCACGCCGGGCAGGTCGAGCGGCTCCACCCAGGTGGTGATCGCGCCGGGGCCGGGCAGGAATCGCTTCGGGTCCTCGGCGTTTATCCGGAACTCGATGGCGTGGCCCGACGGGGTGGTCGGCACCTCCACCTCAAGCCCGGAGGCCACCCGGAACTGCGCCTCCACCAGGTCGATGCCGAAGACCGACTCGGTGACGGGGTGCTCGACCTGCAGCCGGGTGTTCATCTCCAGGAAGAAGAAGTCGTTGGTGGCCGGGTCGAACAGGCACTCCACCGTGCCCGCGTTGCGGTAGCCGACCGCCTCGCCCGCCTTGACCGCCGCGGCGAGCAGACGCTCCCGCACCGCCGGGGTCAGCGCTGGGGAAGGCGACTCCTCCACCAGCTTCTGGTTGCGCCGCTGTACCGAGCACTCGCGTTCGCCCAGCGCGACCACCCGGCCGTCGGCAAGCCCGAGGATCTGCACCTCGACGTGGCGTACCCGCGGGAAGTACCGCTCCAGCAGCACCGACCCGTCGCCGAACATGCGCTCGGCGAACCCGCGCACCCGCTCGAACTCCATCTCAAGCGAGGCCTCGTCGGTGGCGACCGCCATGCCCATGCCGCCGCCTCCGGCCGCCGCCTTGACCATGATCGGGTACCCGATCCCCTGCGCCGCATCCTGCGCCGCCTCGACGGTGCGGACCGGATCCGGGGTGCCCGGTGCCACGGGCACCCCGGCGAAAGCCATGAGGTTACGAGCGTTGATCTTGTCGCCCATCGCGGTGATCGCCTCGGCGCCGGGGCCGATCCAGATCAGGCCGTTGGCGGCGACCAGCCGGGCGAAGTCGGCGTTCTCCGAGAGGAAGCCGTAACCGGGGTGGATCGCCTGGGCGCCGGTGCTTTTCGCCGCCGCCAGGATCGCCTCGGTGTTGCGGTAGGACTGAGCCGGGTTGGCCGGGCCGATCAGCACGGCCTCGTCGGCCTCGCGCACGAACGGCAGGTCCGCGTCCGCCTCCGAGTACACCGCGATCGCCCTGATGCCCAGTCGCTTCGCCGTGCGGATGATCCGTCGCGCAATCTCTCCGCGGTTCGCCACCAACACCGACTCGATCATGAGAACTCCCTCTTCGCGATGCATGACCCAGCGAAGGTTAGCGGCATTCGCTCGATCCCAACTAGGTTTACAAGAGCGCCGCCAGGGCCGCTTCGCGCAGCAGCGACGCGCGGCGGTCCCGATCCACCTCGCCACCGAGGAACGGGGTCGAGTTGAGCAGGCCGAAGGCGGCGTGCGCGAGGACCCGGGCCTCGGGCGCCTCAAGCGCCGGGCGAGTCTCGGTCAGCACATCCACCCACACCTCTACATACTGCCGCTGCAGGCGGCGGATCTCGCGGCGCGGCTCCTCCGGCAGCCGATCCAGCTCATGCAGGTGCAGGGCGATCACCGCCGGGTTGGCAAGGGCGAAGTCGACGTGGAAGTCCACCAGCTTGCGCAGCGCCACCCGAGCATCACCATCGCTTTTCGCCACGCACTCGCGGCCGCCGCTGAGCAGGCCCTCGCTGACCGGCTTGAGCGCGGCGACGAGCATCGCCTCTTTGTTGGTGAAGTGGTGGTAGAGGGCGGGTCCGGTGACACCGGCGGCGGTGCCGATGTTGTCCATGGAGACGCCGTGGTAGCCGTGGGTGACAAAGAGGCCGACCGCGATCTCGAGGATCTCGTCGCGGCGCGACCTGCGCTTAACGGTGACTGTCACACCGAAACCTTACTCGCCAGTCAAGGTCCTGCCTTAACGGCCGTTCAGTCAAGGTCAAACCCGTACTCGGTGGCCAGCTCGCGGGCCTCATCCATCCGGTCCTGCTGCACAAGCGCGTGTGCCAGGGCATACGCCGCACGCGGCAGCGCACCGGCGTCACGCGGCAGCCCGCTGACCACAGCCCGCAGCACCGGCTCGGCCTCGGCGGGCCGGCTGAGCGTGAGCAAGATCTCCCCAAGGGTCAGCTCCGCGAGGAAAGCTTCCCCGAAGGATTCCAAAGACCTAAATATTGCGGGTACCCCGGCCACTCGCTCCAGCGCGACCTCCGCCTCTCCGATCCCGGCCAGGACCCTTGAACCGTCGAGGGCGAGCCAAGCCAGCTCATAGCCGACCTCCGCCGCCTGCGCCGGGATCGCCGCCGCCACCGCGTCGGCGTCGTCGAGTGCCGCCTTTGCCGCCTCCGGCCCGAGGCCGAACATTGCCGCCACCGCCCGGCGGCGCAACGCGCGCAAGCGATCCAGCTCCCGACCGGCCACCGCGTAGGCCGCCGCCGAAGCCTCGAACCGCTGCGCCGCGAGCCCGTCCTTGTCCAGTTCGAACAGGACGTCACCGGCCTGCTCAAGCACCCGCCCGCGCTGGTCGGCATTGTCGAAGCCGTTGAGGTTGGCGGCCAGCTGGTCCAGGTGGGCAAGCGCCTGGTCGGGCTCGTCGAGCCGCTGGTAGATCGCGGCGAGCAGGTGCCTCACCTGATCGGCGAGGCCCTGGTTGCCGGAGCGGTCCGCGCCGTAGAGCGCCTCCTCGGCGACCTCGGCGGAGTCGGGCGCCCGGTCGGAGTTGAACAGCGCCACCGCCAGCTGGAAGCGGGCATAGTCGGCCTCGTCCGGCTGGCCCTCGGTCACCAGGCGCGACACCAGCGACGCCAGGTCGGCGACGGCCTCGTCCGCCCGGTTCGTCCCGGCCAGCAGCATGCCGCGCCGCTCGCGGATCTCGCGGAGCAGATCACCGGCGACGCCCGGCGAGGCAAGTGCCCGCTCGTAGGCGTCGATCGCGGGCTGGTTGCGCTCCAGCAGCAGGTTGGTCTGCCCGAGGATGAACTCCCCGAGCCCGATCATCTCGGTGTCCTCGGCCCGGCGCGACCCGCTGACCAGCTCCTCGGCGGTGGCGAGCGCCTCCTCCAGCCGCCCGCACGCGCCCAGCGCCTGCGCCCGGATCATCATCGCCTGCAACGCTATGCGCGGGCCCGGATCCGGCTCGCCCGCTTCGGGCAGGCGGTCAAGCGTGGTGACCGCCTCGGCCGGGTCACCGGCGTGCAGCAGCGCGACCGCAAGGCGGCGCAGCGCACCGGCCCTGTCCCGGGCGGAACCGTGGATCAGCAGGTATTCGGTGGTGTCACGGACCTCGGCGAGGCCCTCGTCGGGATCGCCGTGGCGGCAGCGGTGCAGCCCGATGCGGCCACGGGTGCGCTGCGCCCGGACCTCGTCGCCCGCTTCCCTGTACCCCTGAATCGCTTCCTGCCAGGCGCCGTTGAGCTCGCCGACGTCCCCGTCATAGGTGCGCATGCCGCGCAGGTCGGCGATTCGCGCCCGCTGCAGCGCATCCTTGTCCAGGTGCCGAAGCTCGTCGATGCGAGCCCACAGCGCCTCGACCCAGGCCGCATTGTCCCGCCACAGCGCCTCCTCGGCCAGGTCAAGCAGCTCGTCGAGGCTCGCCCCGGGCGGGATCTCCTCAGCCTCGGGCGCCTTGACCACCGGCACGGGGACCGGCACCGGTGGCGGTGCCGCCAGCCGGGTGGCCAGGCTCAGCGGAAGCTTCTCCACGATCGGTTGCGCCGCAAGGCACTGCTCGACCTGAGAGCTCTGATGGCTGGTGCCGTTGCGCTCGTCGAAGCGCCGGCCGAGGGCCTCGGCGCGCTCGGCCATCCGCTCGGCGAGCCCGGCCGCCGTCTCGCCCGCGACATGGCGCTCGCCGTGGCCGGAGTCGGTGACCCGGCGCAGCACCAGGCCGGCGGCGGCGCAGAACCACATCTCCGAGAACGGCGTGGGTGCCTTTTCAAGCCACGGCAGATGCCGCTCGAGCAGCTCCATCGCGGCGACCTCGTTGCCGCACAAAGCAAGGAAGTAGAGGTGGTCGGCGAGGTCGGCGAGATTGGCGTGGCTGCCACGGATCGCCCTGTACGCGGTGTGATGCGCGGAGCGGGCCTGCTCCAGCCGGCCGGTGCGCAGGTACGGCACGAGCAGCTGGGTCAGGATCGCCTGCGGCTGCTCGGCGCAGGTGAGCCGGCCGGCCAGCACCGGCCCGGTCAGCTCGATCGCCTCCTCGTAGCGCCCGTGCTGGGACAGGTGCCAAACCTGGTCGGTGGGGTCGCAGCCCTGGCAGTCCGAGTTTGAGTCGCGCGGCGACGACTGCCACCGCTCGTAATGCTCGGCTGCCGCGGTCAGGTCGCCGACGTGCATCGCCACCAGCCAGCGGTGCTTGTGCACGGTCTGCAGGCTGTGCCCGCCCTGCTGGAACCGGCGCTCCATGTCGTCGAGCACCGCATAGGTCCGCGCCAATGGCACCTCAGGGAAGCGCGTCAAGGAGTGGATCATGTACTTGAAGTACCAGAGCAGCAGATGCTCGTGATGCCCGAAGCGCTCCGGCTGCCCGTCGTACCGCGACAGGCACCAGGAGAAGGTGACGAAGCCCTTGGCCGGCTCGCCGCCGTGCTGGTACGAATTGGTCGCCGCCATCCGCGCGTCGAAACGCAGATCGTCGTCGCCGAGCGCATCTGCCTGGGCGATCGCCTCCTCGGCGACGGCGATCTGCGCCGGGCCGTAGGGCATGTCCCAGGTCTGCTGGATCAGCTGGCGTACCCGATCTTCACTCATAGCTGGTCACCAAGCACGGCGCGGTCGAGCAGGCCGAGGAAGGAGCGGTTGAGCAGCGCCGTGTCGGCGGGCTTGAACGGGTGGTGCCCGAGCAGCAGCGCCTGGGCGTAAAGCCCTTCCACGGCAAGCTCGATCAGCTTCGGGTCGGCGAGGGAGGCGATGCGGCGCACCAGCGAACTGCGATGGTTGACGACCAGCTGGGGGCGCGCCTGTTCGGCCGACTTTTCAAACGCGGCAAGCACTCCCGCCCACTGCTCGTCGGCCACCTCACGGGTGTCGCGCAGGTGCCGCTGGAAGGTGGCGTCGCGGTCGACGAGGTACAGCGCCGGCAGGGTCACCGGGTCGAAACCGCGCAGCACGACCTCGCAGCCGAGCCGGTCGAGGGTGCGCTGGGCCGCCATCGCGAACGGCCGCATCTCCAGCTCTTCGGAGAGTTCGAGCGGGTGGAAGCGGGTGGTCAGATCGCTTGGGTCGAGCCGGTCCACCAGGAACGAACTGTCCACAGTGGGCAGTCGCTCGATCAGCTCGACGTCGTAGGTGTAGCCGCCGTTGACCACGGCCAGCTGCTGCGCGGCGGCGACCGCGGCCAGCTGGCGGAACTCGTCGAGGGTCGCGCAGTAGCGAATGGTGCCGTACCGGTCGCGGAACTCGTTGAGCGTCAATCGACCCACGTTGGTCTCAAGCGGCCACCACTGCGCCACCAGCCCGAGCATCTCGTCGTCGTGCAGGGCCAGCGCCTTGACCCCGACGTGGTGGATGCGCAGGAAGTCGACGACGCGGGCCGGGTCGTGCCGGCCGAGGCCGACCAGCCAGCCGCGCAGCTGGGCGCCGAGCTCGTCGCGGGTCAGGTCGAGCAGCGCGTCCTCGTAAAGCGCCTCGCGGCTCGCGGTCGGCCGGAGCTCGGTGGCGTCGACGACGCAGCGAGCGAAGAAAGCCCACTCCGGCAGCAGACCCTCGGCTCCCTCGGCCAGCAGCATGCGCTTGAGATAGACGCGGTGCCCGGCGCGGGCGGCAGGGCTCGCCGGGGTCGGCATCACGAACGCCAGCCCGCGCAGCCCCGCCTCGGGCACGCTCAGCTCGACGACGTCGTACGGCGTGAAGCCGAACGTCTCCTGGCAGTAACGGACGCGATCGCCGTCGGGTTGCCACGGCAACGGCCTGCCGCTCACCCTTGCCTGCCCGATTTCAATGGGTACCGGGAGCAGCGAACCGAACAGCCGAGCCAGCTCCATCACGCGAGCGCGGGTGAACCACGCCTGCTCACCACGGCGGGGCACGAGCGTGACCGTGGTCCCCTGCTCGTGCCGGCTCGGCCCGCTGGTGATCTCGTAGCGGCCGTCGGAGTATCCCGTCCAGTAGACGGTCGGCGACTCGCCGTGGCGGGTGATGACGCGGATCTCGTCGGCGACGAGGAAGCAGGACAGCAGCCCGATGCCGAACTGGCCGAGGAACTCGTGCCGGCCGAAGCCCAGCTCGTCGCGCTTGCCCGAGCGGCCGATGGTGGCGAGCAGCTCGTGGACCTGTTCCTCGGTGAGGCCGATGCCGTTGTCGCTGATGGTCAGGAGGTCACCGTCGCAGTCGATGTGGACCCGGCCGCCCACCCCGCCTCGCGCCGTGATCGCGTCGACAGCGTTCTGCAACAGCTCGCGCACATACACGCGCGGGCTGGCATAGAGGTGGTGGCTGAGCAGGTCGACGACCCCGCGGAGGTCGACCTGGAAGGAGTGGCCCACGCCGGACACCGTACCCGTCTTGGGGCCGGGAGGGGGACCCGGAGCGGACCCGGCCCCCTCCATACGGCCCGTTCAGGGTCGATTGATCGTCACTTGGGCGAAGTTGTCCTCTCCGTTTGTGTCCAGGATGTAGGAGTGGACGCCGACGAAGAAGTCTTTGCCGGTGATGGTCGAATCCAACGCGACGGTTACCGAGAAATTGGTGCTTTCGCCCGGCCGCAGTCCCGGGATGGTCTTGGTCTGTTGCATGTCGTTCAGGAGGGTCATGCCTGTCTCAAGGTGAACCTGGATCGTGATCTCCGGGGTAGGTTCGCTGCCCTTGTTCTTCACCGTCAGGCTCGCCCACCCTGTCTGTTTCGTGCCCGGCGCGAACTCGAACGGACCGGCGGTGATCGACAGGTCCCCGCTGCGCCTCGGCGGGAACGATGTCGGCCCGCCCACCTGCTGGAAGGCCGTGCCGTCCCAGGCGAACTCGCGCTCCTGCACCGCCGGGCCCGCCAGATTCGGCTCCTCACCGGTGGCGGCGAGGGTGACGAGCACGCCGGATTGCCTGTTCGGGCGCTCGCCGATGCGCAGGATCATGTTCGGCTCCGGCGGTTGGAACACCGCGCCCATGATCACCGGAGCACCGTTGGAGTCGACGTCGTACGCCACTACCTGGCTGGACATGCGATTGTTCCGGAAGCAGCTGAGCACCGCGACGGTCTCCAGGTCCGGGATGTCGTCGAGATTGGGGTAGGCCGTCGCCCCCGGAACGACCGCCGGTTCGGTGCCGGCCGCTATTTCCGTGGTGACGTAGGCCGGGCAACCCTCCCAGAAGGCGCCGGTGGGGACCTTGGCCTTCGCCTTGATCAGCATGGCCGGGGTGAGGATGCTGGAGTGCTCCTGCCACGACATGGCACCAACGGTCGGGCCGGTCGAACCGAGCGCGTTCGGCGGCGGGTTGTTGCCGCGCGGGTTGCCGGCGAACGCCCCGATCGGCACGACGACCGCAAGGGCGCCCACCACGCCGAGCGTGGTGAGCCTTACCCGGCGGCGGTGCGCG
This sequence comes from Candidatus Limnocylindrales bacterium, assembly GCA_036377915.1. Taxonomy (GTDB): domain Bacteria; phylum Actinomycetota; class Actinomycetes; order Mycobacteriales; family Micromonosporaceae; genus Allorhizocola. The sequence continues at coordinate 1,641 of DASUXL010000110.1, read as the reverse complement.
ACCTTGGCACGCACCTCCGCGGAGCCGGCCATGGGTTGGGGCGTAACCGCTTCCGCCGCGTGGAACTCGTCGAGCGCTTGCGAGAACAGGTCGGACATCTCAGTTCCCCTTCTGCTTGATGTCGGCGAGTTGGGCGTTGAGGGCCGCGCGGCCCCGCGACAGCCAGCTCTTGACAGTTCCCTCGGCGACGCCCTCCTGCACGGCGATCTCGGCGATCGAAAGCTGGCCGAGGTAGTGCAGGACGACCGCCTTGCGTTGCCGCGCCGGGATCTTCGCGAGCGCGGCGACAAGCGCGACGCGGTCGGGCGTCGGCCCGTCGAAGTGCTCCTCCCGCTGGCCGCGCAGGAAGTTGAGCGCCGTGCGCTGGCGGCGGAACCGGCTGGTGGCAAGGTTCCAGGCCACCTTGCGGACCCAGGCGACCGGGTCGTCGTACTGGCTGACTTTGTTCCAGCGCACGAACGCCCGGCAGTACGCCTCCTGGACCACGTCCTGCGCCTCCGCCCGGTCACCGAGGTAGGCGTAGAGCTGGGATCTCAAGCCGTCAAAGGTGGCACCGTAGAACTCGTCGAAGTCGCGATGTGCCCGGCCGGTCGCGGGGTTGGCAATAGCTTTGGCCGCCACTGCAGTCACTGCCCCTCCTACCGTCTCGCCGCCGCCGTCTGGTGGCGGACATCGGCAACACGCGCGACCATCATGATCGGTTGCAGCCGAAGCGGTGAGACCATCCGGCGCGCGATGCCGGCGGGCATCGGCGATGCTGTGGGCATGGAGTACGTGTCCAGAGTGCCGCAACCGCCGCTGGACGGGCTGATCGACGACCTCTACTACCTGGAGGGTGCGCCGCCGTACCCCCGGCTGACGCTACCGGCATCGCCGGCGGCGTGGCTCATCGTCAACCTCGGGGCGCCGTTTCGCATCCGCGCCGGCACCGACATCGAGACGGCCGAGTACGCCGACGGCTGCGTGGTCACCACGCCCACCCGCGCGTTGGAGTTCGGCTACCCACTCCGGACCCGGTCCGTCGGCGTGCACTTCAAGCCGTGGGGGCTGGCGCCGTTCCTGCCGATGCCCGCGGCCGAGTTGTGTGACCGGCCGGTGACGGTGGAGCAGGTTTGGGGCCGGCCCGCCATTGCTGAGCTGCGAGACCGGCTGGCCACGGCGGACGGACCGCACGAGATGCTGACGCTGCTCGAGGAAGAGCTACTGCGACGGCTGCGCGAGACGGCCAGCCTGGGGCTGGTCCGCCACACGAGCAGAATCATCGCGGCGACGAGCGGGGCCGTGGCGATCGACGAACTGAGGGTCGCGGCCGGTGTCAGCAGCACTCATCTGGCACAGCGGTTCAAGGAGCTCATCGGCGTCACGCCGAAGCGGCTGGCCCGCGCCTACCGCTTCACCGCCACCGTGTTCGCGATCAACCCCGCCGGACCGATCGACTGGGGCGACCTCGCCGGTGGCGCAGGCTACTTCGACCAGGCCCACTTCGGCCACGAGTTCCGGGAGTTCACCGGGCTCACGCCGACCCGGTACATCGAAGTCCGGCGGCAGTTCCTGCGCGAACATCCCGGCCACGTGCTGGACAACTGGCCGCTGCCGGCCGATTGATTTCTTACAAGAGCGACAGCTCACGACACGCTAATT
>DASUXL010000109.1:0-30347 GCA_036377915.1 Candidatus Limnocylindrales bacterium | reverse complement strand
GTTGATGTTGTCCGCCGACCCGCCCGTGCGGTTGTGCAGGGTGTAGGCGGTGCCATCCGGCGCCAGCAACGACACGATCAGGTCACCGATGTAGGTGTGCACGATGCCCACCGCCACCGTCGCGGTCGCCGAGGCGTTGCCCGTACAGCCACCGATCGTGATCGCCGATTCCACCGTGGACAGATCCGGGATCGCCACATCCGTGGCGTTGGTGCCCGAACAGCCCGGCACCGGCGCCGCGTTGACCGTCCACGAATAGGCGGTGCTGCCGGTCTTGACCGGCGAGGAACTGTCTGTGGCGGTCACGGTGACGTTGAACGTCCCCGCGGTGGTGGGTGTGCCCGAAACGGTCCCGGTCGACGCGTTGATCGACAGGCCAGGGGGCAGACCCGTCGCCGCGAACGCGTAGGGAGCGGTACCGCCGGAAGCCGTGTGCGCCAACGGCGAGATCGCCGTACCGACCGTGCCGGTCTGGTTGCCCGGATTGCTGACGCCCAGCCCGCCCTGGCATCCGCCGAGCGAGGCCGCGGCCGAACAGATGTCGTTGGCGAAGAACCGGACCTCGGTGTAGACACCGGGCCGCATCGCTTGGGCGCAGCCGATACCCCAGCTGGTGATCCCGACCTGGATCCACTCGTTGGCCGCGTTGCGCTTGAACATCGGGCCGCCGGAGTCGCCCTGGCACGTGTCCACGCCGCCGCTGCTCCAGTTACCCGCGCAGATCTCCTCGTTGAAGATGAGCCCGGAGTAGCTTCCGCCGGCGCTCGCGCACTGGGTGTCGGTGATGAACGGGACGTCGGCCTTGAGCAGGAAGCGCTGTTGCGCCCCGCCCTGCACCGCCGCTCCCCAGCCGGCGACGGTGAAGTTGCCGGTGTGCAGGGACGTGTCGGTGGCGAGCTTCAGCAGCGGGCTGTTGATCGGCTGGGAGATGCGGATGAGCGCCCAGTCCTTGCCGTTGCCGTTGTAGCCCGGCGCGATGTGGATGTAGTTGGAGGTGCGGGTGGTGCGGGCCGGGTTCTGCAGGTCCACCACACCCCAGGTGACGGTGACCGAGGTGTCGGGGCCGGTGCCGAGGTTGTCCACGCAGTGTGCGGCCGTGAGGATGAGAGTCTGGGTGTACATCGCGCCCCCACAGCCCATGGAGAGGCGCACCATCCATGGGAACTCGCCCTGTGCCGCGGGTGTCCCGCCCACGACCTGCGGCCAGACCTGCCCATCACCGGGGTCGGTGGCGTGGGCCGGCGTGGCGGCGATACCGATGGCGGCGCCGCTGAACGCCAGGCCTGTGAGCGCAGCGATCCCGATGCGGATCGCGGTGCCTAGTGCTTTTCTCACGTGTCCCTCCCTATTGGTTCCCGGGGGTCACCGGGTTGAGGAGGAACCTATGCGATCTTCACAATATTTAGCAATATAGAAATGTACAGCTACTTCGCGTATCTCTGACGCCCGGAGCGACGGGCATTAGGCTGCAGATATGGAGCTCAGCGACTCGACCCGGATTATGGCAGGCATCCTGCTGCTCGCTCTGATCACCGTCGAATCCGGCGGTGTCTTCATGACCAAGCTGGTGCGCGGGCAGGCGCCCGCCACCCCGTTCCAGCTCGGCTTCGCTCGCGCCGGCCACGCGCACGCCGGCGTGCTGCTCATCCTGTCGCTTGTCATGCAGGTCTATGTCGACGGCAGCGGACTGACCGGTTTCGGCGAGTGGGCCGCGCGCTCGCTCGTGCCGATCGCCGCGATCCTCATGCCCGCCGGGTTCTTCTTCAGTTCCATGGGTGCCGGCCGCACCGAGGCGAACAGGTTCATGGTGCTGGTGTGGATCGGCGGCCTGTGCCTCGCCGCGGGCCTCGCCACGCTCGGCATCGGCCTGCTCGTCAAATGATCCCTAGCTTGACTGCGACCACTTGACCCTCGCCGTGTCGCGCCAGAACTCCAACTCGGCCGGATCCCCTTGCACGTCAAGGCCTTCCAGCTCGCGCCTGTTCCACAGCAGCAGGTAGAGGTCGAAGGCGCTCCCGGTGACCCGCACATCCGGGTCGCCGTCACCGTCACCATCGACCGTGTTCACCCCCTCGGCGCCGATGGTCACCGCCCAGGTCCGGCCGGCGTCGTCGGCGTGCAACCCGAACGAGCGCGGCGGGTCGCTGACCACGGTGCGGGAGCGGCGCGCGAAGAAACCGTGCAGGATCTCATCGACACCGTCGGCGGCGAACTCGGGTGAGGTGGCCGTGACGGCACCGGTGACGCCTTGGGCGTCGACGCGGTGGATGGCTGTCTCGTGCGCCTGCCGCCGCGCCCAGAAACGCGTGCCCCGCTGGCCGGGCAGGAACGAGTAGCAGTCCAGCTCAGGATCCGCGGCCTCCAGCGTCTCGACCAGGGCGGCTTGCTGCGCGCGGTACCAGTCGACAAGCGCCGCGTCGTCATCCTCGGGCCACGTCTCGAAGCTCGAGGTGTCCGTGATCAGCTCCTGGCGGGCCTCGGCCACGTGGCAGCGGGCCCAGCCGTGCACCATGCCGATGTGGCGCAGCAGGTCCCGTACCGTCCAATCCGGACAGGTTGGCACCGTGGCGGCAAAATCGGTCACTGAGCCGGCGAGCAACCGCCCCTCGCCGGCGAGCGCCCCAATATGGCTTCTGAGTTCCATGACCTGCAAGATAAGCTAAGGGCATGATGATCACCACGGAGGCCGAGTTAAGGGCAATCATCAGTCCACCCGATCCGCAGAGCCGATCCGTCACCAAGGAGCGCAAGCAGTTGCTCCCGGTCGACAGGCAGTGGCTGGCAACGTCGCCTTTCCTCCTGATCGCCACCTCTGACGCCGAGGGCACCCTCGACGTCTCCCCCAAAGGCGACCCGCCGGGATTCGTCCATGTCATCGACGACACGACAATCGCCATCCCGGACCGCCCCGGCAACCACCGCGCAGACGGGCTCCTCAACATCCTGCGCAACCCGCACGTGGGCCTGCTTTTCATGATCCCCGGCCGCAGCGACACCCTGCGCATCAACGGCCGCGCCCACCTCGTCAGCGACGCGCCGTACTTCGACGAGATGATCGTCAAGGGTCACCGGCCGCACCTGGCGATCGTGGTCGAGATCGAGCAGGTCTTCTTCCACTGCGCCAAGGCGTTCATGCGCTCCGCCTTCTGGAAGCCGGACTCGTGGCGCCCCGCTGAGCTGCCCAGCACGGCCCAGATCGTCAAACTGGTCCAGCAAACCCGGGAAACCGTTGAGGAGCTTGAGACCTACTACGGACAGCAATACGAAGAGATGCTCTACAAATCGAACCTATGAACGAGAAGATCCTTGAAACCTTCCTCAAAGACGGCCGGCTCGTAGCGATCCCCGCACGGGCCGGCAAGCGCCGCGTCATCCTCGAGTACATCGTCTGCGCCTTCGAGCCGGGCGTGAAGTACACCGAGAAGGAGGTGAACGCCGTGCTGCGCGCCTTCTATGAGGTGGACTACGTCAGCCTGCGGCGCTACCTGATCGACGCCTGGCTGATGGAACGCGCCGACGGCCTCTACTGGCGCACCGGCGGCCACCTCGACGCCGGCCACTAGAGGGGTCGGGCGCGCTCGCCGCCCGCGGCACCGCGAGCACGCCCAATCCGTGATCCGTGTTACCAGTTACCGGACCCGGGCACGTGTGGCCAGGGCTTCCACCAGGGTTTGATCAGGTACACGATGCCACCCGAACCGGACGACACCCCGCCACTGGCGTTTATCCGCTTGGTGCGCAACCAGACCGTCTCCAGCTGCTCCCGCTTGTACACGTTGCGAACCTCCGCATTGGACGACGAGGCCGGGTCGTTGACGATGACGTCGCCCTCAGCGGTGAAGCCCACGATCGCGAACAGGTGCCCGGAGGTGCCGTAGTTGGACCCGTCCAGCTCGGTGGCGAGGAAAGAAAGGCTTGTCACGACCGGGATTCCGGCCCTGATGAACCGCTCGGCCTCGTCGAGGGAGTGCAGCCGCGTCACCCGGGCGTCGATGCCCGGGAAGGTCGCGGCATAGGCGGTGTTGAACGGCCAGTTGCCCGACCCGCGATAGGTGTAGTCCCACGTCATCCGGGCGGCGTGAGGGATCTGCGGATCGGTGTAGCCGGGCGTCACCCACGAAAGGTCCTCTTCGGACGGTTGCCTGCCGTAGGACTCGAGCACCATCGTGGTCGAGGTCGGGCTGCACCAGACCTGCCCGCCGCCGCCCCACTCCGGGTAGTTCCCACGGTGGATCATTTGTGAGTGCGGTGGCACGGCCAGTTCCCGGCCCCACGCGATGCCGCCCTGGCTGAGTGGCACGGTGAACCGGTCCGGCACGTGGGAGCTCATCGCGCCGAGCATCCAGATGCGCGGCGCCCGCCACTGATCGGGTGCGCGGTACAGCGTGACCCGCAGCTGGTATGCCTGCAGCATCACACCGTTGGCCACGTCGTCGATCGAGAACGTGTCGGTAAAGATGGTCGACCACGGGTCGCCCTGGCGGTTCTTGCTGGTGCGCTTGATGTCCGCGTCCGACGAGGCCCAGGCGCCCATCATGTACCACGGCGTGAGGGTGCCCGTGTTGTACGTGCCCTGCATCTCGATCTGCAGCCAGGTGCCCGCGGGCGTGTCGGCGTTCCACGACGGGACCAGTTCGCTGGCCTGGAACCCGACCTGCGTGACCGGCGAGGTCCAGGTCGAGTAGGCCCACGTCTTGGTCAGACCGGTGTGCGGGTCGGCATAATCGACCGTCCCGATTGGACGGAGCATCGTGATGCCCGTCCGCAATCCGGGGATGGCGAGTGTGCCCTCGTGCGTGCCGCCGCGCCAGTCCCGGTAGGACTCCCACGACTGGAAGGTGATCTGTTCGTCGTGCTCGGCAGCTTTCGCGTTCGCCGGTGCGGCCGGGGCGAGCAGCGCGAGCGAGAGCACAGCGATTGAGAGGCGTGAAATCTTCACGACGCGACTATAACTTGAAACTTTCCGTCAGACCGTCAGCTCGGGCGGGCAGTTGTGCCGCGCCCAGTCGACCAGCGGGGTCATGCGGCGCCAAGCCTTCTCGACGGTGGCGGCGGTCAGCTCATCGGGTACGTAATGGCGGCCCGCCGTCACGAACTCGCGCCGCATCAGGTCGAGCCGCGGATGGTCAGCCGCCACGCCCCTCGGCCGGGTTTTTACTTGGTACCCCCCAATGTCAAAACCCGCCCGGGAAAGCTTGCCCACAATCTCGGTGAGCTCCGGCCCGGTCAGATCGGAGTCGACCGCGCCGCGATAGCGGGTGGTCTGCGCCCGGTCGCGGGACCAGAAACCGGCGGCGACCCGCACACCCGCGGGGTTGACCTCCAAGTAGTAGCCCATGCTCGGTTCGACCTCGAGCATGCCGCCCTGGTTGGTCTTGTAGGGGCTCTTGTCCTTGCTGAAGCGCACGTCCCGGTACGGCCGGAAGGCGGTCAGCTCATCGGTGTCGAACTTGGGCGCTAGCTTCTCCAGCAGCTCCAGCATCGGCGCGCGCACCGACCGCTCGTAGATGTCCTTGTGCGCCAGCCAGTACGTCTTGGAGTTGTCCGCGACGAGACCCTCGTAGAAATCGAAGGCCTCGTCCGGGAAAAGCTGACCGTCCGCCGGCATCAGCCCTCGATCTTCTCCATGACCTCGTCGGCGACGTCGAAGTTGGCGAATACGTTCTGCACGTCGTCGCAGTCGTCAAGGGCATCGACGAGCTTGAGCACCTTGCGCGCCCCGTCCTCCTCCAGCGGCACCTGCACGCTTGGCACGAAGGTGGACTCGGCCGACTCGTAGTCGATCCCCGCGGCCTGAAGCGCCTGCCGCACCGGGATCAGATCACCCGGCTCGCTGAGCACCTCGAACGCCTCACCGAGGTCGTTGACCTCCTCGGCGCCCGCCTCGAGCACGGCGAGCAGGACGTCGTCCTCGGACGGTCCCGACTTGGGCACGATCACCTGACCCTTGCGGGAGAACAGGTACGCCACCGAGCCCGGGTCGGCCAGCGTGCCGCCGTTGCGGGTCAGCGCCGTGCGCACCTCGGCCGCGGCGCGGTTGCGGTTGTCGGTCAGGCACTCGATCAGCAGCGCGACACCGTTGGGCCCGTAACCCTCGTACATGATCGTCTGCCAGTCGGCGCCGCCGGCTTCCTGGCCGGAGCCGCGCTTTACCGCACGATCGATGTTGTCGTTGGGTACCGAGTTCTTCTTGGCCTTTTGGATCGCGTCGTAGAGCGTCGGGTTCCCGGTGGGGTCGGCCCCGTTGCGCGCGGAAACTTCGATGTTCTTGATAAGGCCGGCGAACAGCTTGCCGCGCTTGGCGTCGATGGCCGCCTTCTTGTGCTTGGTCGTCGCCCACTTTGAGTGGCCGGACATCGTTAGCCCTCCCGCACCATATCCACGAAAAATCGGTGCACCCTGAGATCGCCCGTCAGTTCGGGATGAAAGGAGGTGGCGAGCAGGTGACCTTGCCGAACCGCGACTATCTTACCGATACCCTCTCCTTCGCTCACGCGACCCAGCACCTCGACGTCGCCGCCGATCTCCTCGACCCACGGGGCCCTGATGAACACAGCGTGGAACGGTTCGCCCGCGAAGTCCAGCGTCCCCTCGAACGAGTCGACCTGCCGCCCGAAGGCGTTGCGCCGCACCACCATGTCGATGCCGCCGAACGAGCGCTGGTCCGCTCGCCCGTCGAGCACCCGGTCGGCTAGCATGATCATCCCGGCGCAGGAGCCGTAGGCGGGCATACCCTCCTTGAGCCGCTGCTGGATCGGGTCGAAGACATCGAAGGTCACCGCCAGCTTGCTGATGGTGGTGGACTCCCCGCCCGGGATGACCAGCCCGTCGATCTCGGCGATCTCGGCGGGCCGGCGCACCGGCCGGGCGATGACGTCGCACTCGGCAAGCGCCGCAAGGTGTTCGCGGACATCGCCCTGCAGCGCCAGGACACCGATGACAGGGTCTTTCACGCTTACCAACCGCGCTCGGCGAGACGGTGCGGCTGCGGGATCTCCTCGACGTTGATGCCGACCATCGCCTCGCCCAGGCCACGCGACACCTTGGCGAGCACGCCCGGGTCGTCGTAGAACGTCGTGGCCTTGACGATCGCCTCGGCCCGCTGCGCCGGGTTGCCGGACTTGAAGATGCCCGAGCCGACGAAGACGCCCTCGGCACCCAGCTGCATCATCATCGCGGCATCCGCCGGGGTGGCGATGCCGCCCGCGGTGAACATCACCACCGGCAGCTTGCCGGTCTCGGCGATCTCCTTGACCAGCTCGTACGGCGCCTGAAGCTCCTTGGCCGCGACGTAAAGCTCGTCCTCGGGCAGCGAGCTCAACCGCTTGATCTCGCCGCGGATCTTGCGCATGTGGGTGGTGGCGTTGGAGACGTCACCGGTGCCCGCCTCACCCTTGGAACGGATCATCGCCGCGCCCTCGGTGATGCGGCGCAGCGCCTCGCCCAGGTTGGTGGCGCCGCACACGAACGGGACGGTGAACGCCCACTTGTCGATGTGGTTGGCGTAGTCGGCCGGGGTCAGCACCTCGGACTCGTCGATGTAGTCCACGCCCAGCGCCTGCAGCACCTGCGCCTCGACGAAGTGCCCGATGCGGGCCTTGGCCATGACCGGAATGGAGACGGTGTTGATGATGCCGTCGATCATGTCAGGGTCGCTCATCCGGGAAACTCCCCCTTGCGCCCTGATATCAGCGGGTACCCGTTCCAGCGCCATGACGGCGACGGCGCCCGCATCCTCGGCGATCTTCGCCTGCTCGGGGGTGACCACATCCATGATCACGCCGCCCTTGAGCATCTCGGCCATGCCACGCTTTACGCGAGCGGTTCCGGTACTGACTTCTGCGGACATGCCAAGCTCCATTCGAAAGGCATAAGGGGTCGACACAGCCATCGTACGAGGGCCAATTCCGGCCGCCCGACAGCCAATCAACCCCCCGTGGCCCGCAGTGTGGCCTATATCACAGGATCGTCGATGTCGAAGTAACGCGGTTCAGGGTGCCGCCTCGTCATACGAAACGCCCTGACCAGGTGCTGTGAGCGGACCGCCAGCGTATCCCGCACAAGATCCGTGTGCACTTGGCGGGCCAAGGCCACCCGCCGGCTTGCCGCGATAATCGCCTGATCCGTCGGCTCATCCTGATCGAACTGCTGTTTGCGCAGCATCCGCGTCAGATCGTTCTCCGCGGCCTCGCGTTCGTCCGGAGCCGCATCGAGTGCCGCTCGAGCCGCCGCGTAAAGATCCGCCCCGCCGCGCTCCTCGCCCACCACCGCGGCGGTCGCCGCCCGCCTCAACAGCTGCACATCCAGCGCCCGCCCGGCCGACGCCGCGCGGGCGTGCAGGCGGTCCACCCGAGTGGCGGTCCATGTCAGGTAGGAAGCGGCCGCCACGACCAAGGCCACCACGCCCACCACCCAACCCATGCTGGGCATCCTAAGCGACCGCCCACGGATGGGCGGTCGCCGCAGCTGGAGTCCTAAAAGTGGCGTCCGGCTAGTTCTCCTCGCCCATCCCGAAGCCCTTCCGAACCAGCGCCTCTAGCCTGGCCATATTCACCTCGAGCCGCTCCTGGCCCTGCTTGAGGCTCGCCTGGCCCTGCTTGAGGCTCGCCTGCCCCTCCTTGAGCCCGGACACGTCCGCCTCGAGGCGCTCTTGGCCGACTATGAGCCCGGAAACGCTCATCTTCAGCCCGGACACGTCCTCCTTCAGGACGGACACGTCCGACTCCAGCCGCTGCTGGCCGTCCTTGAGCACGACCACGTCGGCTTTCAGGGTGGTGATGTCCTCCTTTACAGCTGACATGTCTTCCTTGAGCCCGGAAACGTCGGTCGTCAGCACGGCGACGGTGTCCTTGAGCTTTGACACGTCCTCTGCCAGGACGCCGACGTGGGTGCCTATCGCGGATACGTCTTTCTTGAGGGCGTTCACGTCGTCCTCAAGCCTTTTCTGCCCTTGCTTGAGCGGTTTGAGCTCAGACACATCCTCCGCTAGTTGTGTCTGTCCTCGTACCAGTTCCTTGACGTCGTCTGCCAGCCGCTCTTGGCTGTCCTGCATGCGGTGGACCGCGCCAAGGATCTTGATCCCGTCGGAACGCAGTGACTTGTGCGAATCCTCAAGATACTTGTGGGATTGGACCAGATGACGCTGGCCATCCAGGAGCTTGCTCAGGACCTTGCCGTGGTCGGACTGGGTGGTCCGGATGGCCACGGTGAGACTGCGATCGGACGTCACTTGCGTGATTGTGTCATCCGCCCGCTCCCGCGTGGACCCATGTGATTTGTACAGAGCGTCCCTGTCCGCCTCCAGAATGTCGACGCGGGCTCTTAGCTCTACATCAGGGGATGTGAAACTCACAGACCAGAGTCTACGGATCTACCGTCCATTGTCAACTCAGTTGATGTGGACAGCCCCGGCATCCCTGTCCAGGCATCCACCGCGGTTGAGTAGATCTCGAGGACCTTCTCCGCCACGACTGGCCAGTCATAAGCCGCCACAGCCGTGCGCGCCCGCTCCGCCAGCTGCTGCCGGCGGGCGTCATCCTCAAGCAGCTCAAGGATTGTGGCCGCCAGTGCGGCGCTGTCGCCGACCGGGAACAGCGCGCCTGCCCGGCCACCGTCGAGCACCCGCCGGAAGGCGTCCAGATCGGACGCGACGATCGCCGCGCCGGCCGCCATCGCCTCGGTCAGGATCATCCCGAACGACTCGCCGCCGGTATTCGGTGCCACGTAAAGGTCGACGCTGCGCAGCATGCGCGCCTTGTCCACTTCGGACACCCGCCCGAGGAAGTCGACCCGGGACGCTACCACGGGCGGCAGCTCCACCTCGTCCAGGTCACTCGGGCCGGCCAGCAGCAACCGCACCGAAGGACGTTGCGCCATAACGGTTTCAAGCGCACGGACGAGGACGTCGAAGCCCTTGCGCGGCTCGGTGAACCGCCCGAGGAAGCCGACCGTGCCGCCCTCGCGGGGCCAACCGTCCAATGGGGACGCTCCGGCGAACTTTGCCACCGCCACCCCGTTGGGGATCTCCACCGCCCCGCCGTCGAGGTGCTCCACCTGTACCCGCCGGGCCAGCGCGCTGACCGCGATGCGGGCGGTTATCCGCTCCAGGACCAGCTGCGCCACCTTGCGCCCGGCCGACAGGAAGTGCGAGCGCGTCATGGCGGTATGGAACGTGGCGACGATGGGCCCGTCCCACGCCATCACGGCCAGCAGCGACAGCGACGGGGTCATCGGCTCGTGCACGTGCAGCACGTCGAACTCGCCCTGGTTGAGCCAGCGGCGCACGCGCGCGGCCGACAGCGGGCCGAAGTTCAGCCGGGCTATGGAACCGTTGTACGGCACGGGAACCGCGCGTCCGGCCGGTACCACGTAGGGTGGCAGTTCCTGCTCATCGTCCGCCGGCGCGAGCACGCTCACCCGGTGACCTTTTGCGATCAGGGTCTCGGCCAGGTCCCGGACGTGGAGCTGGACCCCGCCGGGCACATCCAGCGAGTACGGGCACACGATCCCGATGCGCACGTCACCCCCCTGCCAGGGCCGGCTCGGTCAGCCAGAGCTTCTGCAGCATGTGCCAATCTTGAGGGTTGGCCGCTATCCCGCGCGCCAGCTCATCGGCCACCCGTTGGGTCAGCTGTTTGACCCGTGCGTCGAGGTTGCCGCTGTCCCTGTCCGGGAGCGGCAGCGGCCCGACCACCCGCCCGCAGGGCATTTCGGGTTCGTACCACATGTTGACGACGAACAGCGGCGCGCCGGTGCGCAGGGCGAGCAGTGCCGGCCCGGCGGGCATCTTGGTCCTCCCGCCCAGGAAGTCGACTTCGATGCCGCGGCGGGACAGATCGCGGTCGGCGAGCAGCGGCACGATGTGTGCCGCCTTGATCGCGCGCATCAGCTCGTCCATCGGCGGCGCTCCCCCGGCGTGCGGGATGATTTTCATCCCGAGGGTTTCGCGGAACGCCAGGAAGCTGCGGTACAGCGCTTCCGGTTTGAGGCGTTCGGCAACCGTGGTCAACGGTAGTCCGGTGGCGGTGACCATCGCCCCGGCCGCGTCCCAGTTGCCCGCGTGCGGCAGGGCGATCACCGCTCCGGTGCCCTGCTCGTGTGCGCTTACCAGGTGTTTGAGACCTTCCAGCCGGAAGGCTTCGAGCAGCTGTGCCCGGCTTTTGGAGGGCAAACGAAATGCTTCACACCAATACCGGGCATACGACCTCATACCATCCCGGACCAGTGATTCCGGCGCGGTCTCGCCCAGCACCAGACTCAGGTTGCGGGCCAGCCGCTGCACCCCGGGCCCGTTGCGGGAGACCGCCCTGTCCGCGCCCGCCCGGAACAGCGCCCGCGCCAACGGCTCGGGCATCGCCCGGATCAACCGCCACCCGGCGGCCAAACCCAGTTCGGTCAAGCGTTCATTCATGCCGATTGATTCTCCTGCCGGGCCACATACACCATCCGCTGCGCGATCGTGACCAGCGAGCCCAACGCGACCAGCCACAGGGCCGCGGGCAACCCCCACGCGAGCCCGAATCCGGTCATCAGCGCACCCACTCCGACGGTGATCAAACGCTCGGCCCGCTCCACCAGCCCGACGTGGCAGTCGAAGCCCAGCCCTTCGGCACGCGCCTTGACATACGAGACCACCTGACCGGCCACGAGGCAGATCAGCGCAGCGATCGTCGTCCACGTGTCGCCCTGTGCTTGGTACCACCAAATGATGCTTGAAAAAATCGCCCCATCGGCCACCCTGTCCATTGTGGAGTCGAGCAAGGCCCCGTAGCGGCTGACCTTTCCGCGCGAGCGCGCCATCGCTCCGTCCATGACATCGGTCAGGCCGCAAAGCGTGATGACGACAACGGCGGTGATAAATTTCCCGCGTGCGGCGAATCCAAACGAGCCAGCGAGTACCCCGGCGGTGCCGAGCATGGTGACCGCATTGGGCGAGATGCCGGCGCGAAGCAGCGCCTGCCCGATCGGTTCGAGCAATCTCGCCGTCGCCTGCTTGCCAACCACGCTGAGGATCTTCGCCATGATGCGCTAACGATACGGCAGCCCACAATGAGGGTGATCAGCCGCCATCCTCGCCGATCTCGCGAAAAAATGGCAAGGGCGATCAACCATCGCCCCAGCACCAATGGCCGCCGGCATGCACCCCGCAGGAAACAGAGCGCGTCGGGGTTGTGTCGGGCGGGCATCGGGTGTCTTATCGGGAAACATAGGCGAAACCTAAGGAGGCGGGCATGGCACGCGGCACAGCAGACAAGACATCCCTCGGCCCCGCCCCGACAGCGGAGGACCCTGCCGGGGTAAGAAATATCGTGCTGGTCGGACACGCGGGCAGCGGCAAGACGACACTGGTTGAGGCCATCCTGGCGGCGACCGGCACGATCTCCAGGGCCGGTTCGGTCACGGAGGGCACCACCATCAGCGATCATGATCCTGCCGCGGTGAAGCAGCAGCGGTCCGTCGCTCTGGCGTGCGCGCCGATCGCCCACGGTGGCGTAAAGATCAACCTCCTGGACACTCCGGGATATGCCGACTTCGTCGGAGAGTTGCGGGCCGGGTTGCGTGCCGCCGACGCCGCGCTTTTCGTAGTCAGCTCCGCCGACGGGATGGACGCGACCACCGCCGCCCTCTGGCAGGAGTGCGCCGACGTCGGCATGCCGCGCGCGGTGGCCATCGCCCGCCTCGACCACCAGCGTGCCAACTTCGACGAGGCCCTGGCCGAGTGCCAGCGGGTCTTCGGCGACGGGGTGCAGCCGCTCTACCTGCCGATGCTCGCCGACGACGGCGAGACGGTCGGAGGACTCATCGGGTTGATCTCACAAAGAATTTACGACTATTCAGGGGGGTACCCGCCGGCAGTCCGCGAGCCCGACGCTGAGCATCTTCCGATCATTGAGGAGTCGCGCAACCAGCTCATCGAGTCGATCATCGCCGAGAGCGAGGACGAGACGCTCATGGAGCGCTACCTCAACGGCGAGCAGATCGAGGTGTCGGTGCTCATCGAGGACCTGGAGAAGGCCGTCGCCCGCGGGCACTTCTACCCCGTCGTCCCGGTCTGCGCCGAGACCCGCGTAGGTGTCGACTCACTGCTGGAGCTGTTCGCCGGCGCCTTCCCGAGCCCGCTCGAGCACCCCGTTCCCGCGGTGTCCACTGTGGACGGCAAGCCCGCCGCGCCGCTGGAGTGCGACCCCAACGGACCGCTCGTCGCCGAGGTCGTCAAGACCACGATCGACCCGTATGTCGGCCGGGTCAGCCTGATCCGCGTCTTCTCCGGCACGCTCAAGCCGGACACGCCCATCCACATCAGCGGCCACGGCCTTGAGGAACGGGGCCACCCGGACCACGACGCCGACGAGCGCGTGACCCACATCTACTCCCCGCTCGGCGCCAACGTGCGCGAGGTCGGCTTGTGCGTCGCCGGCGACATCTGCGCGATCACCAAGTCGACCGCGGCCGAGACCGGCGACACCATCTCCAGCAAGGACAAGCCGCTGCTGATGACGCCGTGGAGCATGCCCGAGCCGCTGCTGCCGATCGCCATCCTGCCCAAGACCCGCTCGGACGAGGACGCGCTCGCCAAGAACCTGGCCAAGCTTGTCGCCGGTGACCCGACGCTGCGGCTCGAACGCAACGCCGAGACGCACCAGATCGTGCTGTGGTGCATGGGTGAGGCCCACGCCGACGTAGTCCTCGACCGGCTGCGCGGCGGAGGCGTCGAACTGACCACCGAGCCGGCCAAGGTCGCCTTCCGGGAGTCGTTCCTCACCGGTGGCAAGGGCCACGGGCGGCACGTGAAGCAGTCCGGCGGCCACGGCCAGTATGCGGTGTGCGACATCGAGGTCGAGCCGCTGCCGCGCGGCTCCGGCTTCGAGTTCCTGGACAAGGTGGTCGGTGGCGCCGTACCGCACAACTACATCCCGAGCGTGGAGAAGGGCGTGCGGGCGCAGATGGAGCGCGGCCTCATCTCCGGCAACAAGGTTGTCGACCTGCGCGTGACACTCTTCGACGGCAAGGCCCACAGCGTCGACTCCTCCGACGCCGCGTTCCAGACAGCGGGTTCGATGGCGCTCAAGGACGCGGCGGACAAGGCTCAGCTGACGCTGCTGGAGCCGGTCGACGAGGTCGTGATCACGGTGCCGGAGTCGGCGGTCGGCTCGGTGATGAGCGACCTGTCCGGGCGGCGCGGGCGCGTGCTGGGCACCGAGTCCGACACCGACGGCGGCGGCAAGGCCGTCGTGCGGGCCGAGGTTCCCGCCATCGAGCTGCTGCGCTACCTGGTGGACCTGCGCTCGATGACCGCCGGCGCCGGCACGTTCACCCGCACCTTCGTCCGGTACGACCCGATGCCGTCCCACATCGCCGAGCAGATCCGCAAGGAATCGTCCGCACACTGACGCCGCTCAATGCGCCCGGGCCCGGGCCCACGCTGGCCCGGGCGTAGCATTCCTCGACATGCGACTGAGCACATCCATCATGGCCGATGCCGCCGCCAGTGCCGCGCAGGCCGCCCGGGGCGCAACGCCCGACAAGTTCGCCTCGCCCACCCCGTGCAGCGAGTGGGAGGTGCGATCGCTCGCCAACCACCTGCTGCAGGTCGCCACGGCACTCACCTTCGCCGGGCGCGAGGGCGCGATACCGCCGAGCCTGTGGCAAGCCGACCTGATCTCCGACGACTGGGCGTGGCGCCTCGACCGCCAGATGCACGAGGCGATCGAGGCGTGGGCGGACCCGCAGTCCTGGGATCGCACGGTCAAGATGGACACCGCCGAGATGCCCGCCGCCATCGCCGCCACCATGTTCACCAGCGACCTGGTGATCCACTCCTGGGACCTCGCCCGCGCCACCGGCCAGGACTACGCGTGCGGCGACGACACCGCCGAGATGGCACTGGAGTTCGTCACCGCCATGGGCGAGCAGGGGCGCGGGATGGGAATCTTCCTCGAACCGGTGCCCGTCGCCGAGCAGGCTCCCGCGCTGGAGAAGGCCCTGGGCCTCAGCGGCCGGGACCCCGGCTGGAACCCCTGAACTGTAATGCCCGCGCGTGCAGAGCAACGCGCGGGCACGTTATCCCAACAGCTTCAGGACATGTTCCGCGCAACCCCAGGACATGGTGACGCCGGCGCCGCCGTGCCCGTAGTTGTGGATGACGGTGTTGCCGCGCGCCGTGGTCTCCCGCTCCAGCCGGACGGTATGCCGGTTGGGCCGGACCCCGGTGCGGTGCTCGACGACCTCGGCGGTGGCAAGCCGCGGCTCGATCCTGGCGCAGCGGCGCACGATGGCGTCCGCGTCCCGCTCGTTCGCCTCGGGTGACATGTCGTGCTTGCGGGCGCAACCACCCAGCACGACCACATCGCCGTGGGGAATGAAGTAGGTCAGGTCCTCGCCCTCGAGGTGGTCCTGGAAGTAGTGCTCGATCCCCGGGTTCCGGACGATCACGAGCTGGCCCTTGGTGGGGACCAGTTCCCGGTCACCGGTCAGGTGAGCGGCGAACGCCCCCGTGCAATTGATCACCAGGGGCGCTATGTCCAGATCGGAGACCCGTTCAACCTCGATGCTGACCCCCGCGTCGGCCAGCAAACCGTTCAGGTAGCGAAGATAGACCGGCATGTCCACCACGGGGACGTCTCCCCACCAGCCCATCACGTAGTTCGGGGGTAGGTCCTGCTGCGCGCACGGGCGGAACCCGGCAAGACTCCGGGCCCACTCGGGGATCTCGACGGCGACGGGGGCCGCCTCTATCCCGCTGATGACGCGCACGCCGGTTGCCGGCGACTTTGCCAGCGACTCGAGTTTGATCCTCGTACTCGTGCACCATGACATGGCCTGGTGGTGTTCGGCCATGTACGGGCCCCAACTCGCCCCCGCCGCCGCCGAGGTGGTCTCCTGCGGCAGCCGGTCGGCGAGTACGCGAACCCGGTAACCGGCCTCAAGCAGGGTTACTGCTGTGGTCAGTCCGGATACGCCAGCGCCAATGACGACGGCTTCCATAGAGCTAGACTAACGTCGATGTGGCCGGTTCACACGGCCCTTCCAGTCCATATCGGTCCTTGGTCAGGTTGTGCGCCTGCGTCATCATGAGGCTGGATCCGTGACGAACCAGACGGTGGAGCAACGATGATCTTCGTGGGTGAGGTGCATACCAGCCTGCTTCGGCATTCGACCGCGGTCGACACCTCGACGGCGGTGTCCCTGCTTGAGCTCAAGGCCGGCGCCCCGGTGCGCTATGGCGAGCGCCCGGTGCGCTACGCCCTTTCCCCGAACGTGCTCACCGGGCTCGACTGCCGCCTCGCCTCCACCCAGGAAGTGCGCGGCGTGGGAACGGCCGCGTCACGGGCGATCCTGATCGGCGGCCAGATCCTGCAATGCTCCTCGTCGGCCCAGATCGTCCCGTCGGGTGAGGGGCGCCGCCAGGCGTGGTCGCACTACCTGTCCCGGCCGGGGATCGTCGAGACGGTGAACAAGGCCAACCCCACCAACCTGCTTGACGGCTTCCTCGCCGCGCCGGTGGCACCCTCCACAATGGACCTCGGCGCGCTCAACAGCCACCTCCACACCCGCGTCCAGTCGCACGACCAGCTCGACCGCAGGACAGCCTTCCGGATGCCGCCGGTGCGGCTGCGCTGGGGCGCGATCGCGGCGGCCAGCCCGAGCCTGTCCTTTTCGGTCGGGCCGGAGGGGTACCGCTCGTTCGTCCTGCGGCTGCCCGACGTCGACCGGGCCGGCGTACTCGACCTGTGCGAGGACATCGCCCTGCACGACTGGCTGCTCTCCAGCGTCCAGCGGCTGCTGGAGACGAGCCGCATCGGCGGCGCGGACCTGCGCGATGTGGTGAAACGCTTGACCCCTGCGGTGAATTTCCTGCTCCACCTGTGGATGCCGGGTGCGCGGCTCGACGACGAGATGCGTGCGGCGTGGACGAGCCTGGAGGAGCGGTCGGGTTTCACCCGGCAATGGCGGGCCTCCATCGATCGGGTACGCGATCAGCTCTTCCTCGCGGCGGCAACCGGCCAGTTGGGGCCGCCCCTGTCGTCTCACTCCCGATGAGGTGCGAATGTCTACTGTGGAGCTTGTCCGGCGCAACAAGTTGATACGCAAGGTAACCCTCACCATCGCCACCGGTTTCGTCACCTTCGCGCTGGCCCAGCTGATCGAGCGGTCGGGTCTCGCCTTCCAGGTCGGGACATCGCTGTTTCTCAGCGGCGTGGTCTTCGTGGTCATGTACCTCATCGACGTCGAGGGCCGGCTGGACTCGGTGGAGGCCGGCCAGCAACGCCATGCCAGCTCCACCGAAAGCCTGCTGCAGGACGGCTTTCACAACTTCAGCCGGGCCACCGCCACCTTCGCCGAGCTCGACCTGGCCAAGACGCCCACCGAGCAGGTGATGAAGCTCGTGGACGACATCTCCCACCTCGACGCCGAGAACGATCTGGTGATCCGGTTCGCGCAGACCGAGATCGAGCGCCTGGGCATCCTGATGCACGACATGACCCACGGCAACGACAGCGTCTATGAGGGCGAGGACCGCGACTGGATGCTCAACCTCACCCGCAGCGCCTCGATCTCCATCGACGCGATCAGCCTCACCACCGTGGATCTCGGCGTGGACGGCGGGTTGTGGCTGACCGACCTCGGGCAGCGTTACCTTCAGCTGCAACGGGACGCGATCGGCCGCGGGGTGGTGACCCGGCGCGTGTTCGTCGCCGAGGACGAGGACAAGCTGCAGCGCCCCGACTTCCTGGAGATCTGCGAGATGCACCGCGATCTGGGCGTCAAGGTCAAGGTCCTCAACCTCAACGACGCGCCCGGCACGCTGGTCAACACCATGTTCGACTTCATCGTGTTCGACAACGCCCTCAGCTACGAGTCGATCCCGGCGTCGCAGCGCACCAACCAGAAGAAACCGATCATCATTATCACCACGCGGCTGGTGCGCCAGGAGGCGCGGGTCAAGGAGCGGATCCAGCGCTTCGGCGAGCTGTGGGACGCCGCGCGGGAGCTGCCCGCCGCCTAACGGGTGAAGACGTAGCCGATCCGGCCGACGGGGTCGTCGGGAAGTTGCAGGCCCTCCCGCTCCGCCCGCAGGGTGGCCTGCTTGACGACCGTGGCGTCGACGCTGACCTGGCTCAGGATCACCCGCACGGCGTGCTCGACCGGGAAGAACTTGTCGTCCAGCACCGACATCGTGCGGTACGCGCTGAACGGGCTCGCCCCCTCATCGATCTTGATGACTCCGGGCAGCTGCTGCCACTCGGCCGGCCACGGCTTGCCCCACGGCTCCGGCTGCAGGAACGCCTCACCCTGGTAACGGAGCAGCCCGAGCCGGGCCAGCTGCCAGATGACGGCCAGGAAGGGGCACGACCAGACCCGGTCGTCGCCGCCGCCGCTCCACAGCTCCACGTCGAGGAAGATGGAGTGCCGGTTGCGGGCGTTCTCCACCGGCGGCTCCCACTCGCGGGGGCCCTTCATCGCCGCGGTCGAGATCGTGGACGGGGACCGCTGCCCGTTGGACAGCCAGCCGCTGACCGTCGCGGGTGGACGGACGCCGTTGGTGCCCTCCGGCGGCTCGTCGATGATCCACCCGGTGACCACCTCCGCCACCCTGATGTCGGGCAGGTTGGCGCACGCGGATTCGCGGGCGAGGTACCCGATGGACAGGCCGCAAGCCTCGGCAGCCTCAAGGACCATCGGCACTACCTCGGTGGGCGGGCTCTGCGGGTTGAAGTAGTCGTCGACCAGGAAGCAGGTGCTGATCCGGGGCGTGGCGCCGCGCAGGGTGGCGGTGTAGTGCCGGGTGATGCCCTCCAGCCACGGCAGCACCGCCTCGAACTTGCGCCGCAGCTCGGCCGGGCCTTTGCGGAAGTCGTCGAGGTAGAGGTGGCCCAGTTCGATCGACAGGTGCGACAGCGGGACCGAGCCGGTGCGCTGCTCCCCGGTCTCCTCGCTGAAGGTCGCCTCAAATGTGGTCAAATTCCGCCCAGTCCTTGAGAAGTTTGTCGGCGAGCTCCTCGAACGCGGCGACCGTCGCCTCGTTGGCGATGTGCCTGATCACCGTGTCCGCGTCGGTGATCAGCTGCTCGCTCCACTGCAGCACCGGATCGAGCGGCACGCTGCCCAGCGTCGCCATGCGGCCCAGGCCGAGCCGGCTCGCCAGGGTGTTCAGCTCCTCATTCTGCCGGTGAAGCCAGGTGACCTGGGTGCCGCGCAGCCCGGACAGCTCCTCCGACGCCGGATCCACCACGGCTGTGCGCACAAACCTAAGCGCCTCAAAGAGTTTGTGGCGGTCGTGGCCGAACCGCTCGCCGATGTCGAGGATGCCGTCCTTGCCGAGGGTCAGCCCGGCGGCGGCAAGCACATGCTGGCGGGTCCAGCGGTGAAACACCAGCCAGCGGAACGGGACATGGCTCAGCGTCGGGTGGGCGGTGGCCCGCAGCACCAGCTCGGTGGCGTACGACCGGCCCGCGCTCAGATCCATCAGGATCAGCTCGAACTCGTCGTTGAGCCCGGCGAGCAGCTGCGCGCAGCGAAGGACATCATCGGCATCGATGGCGAACTCGCTTCCCCCTTCATCACCGGGTACCAGGACCAGCTCACCCGAGCCGGTCGGCCGGCGAATCTTGAGGCTCGCCCGGTCGGACTTGTTCCACACGTCAAGCCGCACGGGCAGGGACACATCGCCCTTGATGTAGCTGTGCAACCCGCCGGTGGGTACCCCGCGCAGCGCCGAGTTGATCCCGAAGATGGCCCCGGCGGTCGGCGAGCCGAAGTCGAAGTCCAGATAGCACACGTCCCGGTCCTGAAGCGAGCACCGGTAGGCGATGTTGCAGCTGGTCACGGTGCGGCCGGTGCCGCCCTTGTCGGAGGTGGAGAAGACCAGCATGGCTCACCTGGCCCAGGTCGATTCCTCGCGGGCCGCAAGTAATCTGTCCAGTTCCACCAGCGCGTCGTTGATCAGGGCGTCGGCCGAGGCGGGCCGCTCCACCGTGATCTCCCGGGCGCGTTGCAGGTTTGCCTGCACGATCTCGATCGAACGCCGCACCGCCGGCCCGGCCTGAGCCGCACCGCCGAGCAGCTCGCGGTCGAGCATCCGCTCGGCCTCGCTCAGCTTCGCCTCGGCGAGGATGGTCAGCTGCTCGTGCGGGCCGATCTCACCGGAGACCAGCGCGGCAGCGTTGACCAGGCTCTCCACCACACGGAGCGTCATCTGCCAGGACGGCTCGACGAACTCCGGCAGCGTCTGGAACGTGCCGCGCGGGTTGTCCCACAGGTCGCGCCCGTCGCCCGCGGTGATCCGGCGATCCAGCAGGTGGTCCCAAAGCTCGTCGGCCAGCTCCACCATCTCCGACTGCAGCTTGCGATCCTGGAACAGTTCGGCAAGCCGGGTCGCCCGCTTCAACAGCACCGCCGCGTAGTCGTGCACCGGCCAGCGCAGCGGCGGCCCGTCGACCTCCCCGGCGGAAACCAGGTCCAGCTCCAGTCCGGGATCGTGCAACCGCAGCTGGGACACGTCCTCGGCGGTGGGCCGCCGCGTGATCCGCGCCCGGTTGGACAGGTCGGCGATGAGCCTGCCCAGCCTGTCAAGGTCCGGGTCGAAGGCTCTGCTGATGTCGGTCAGGTTCCGCATCGAGGCGCCCGCGACCAGGATGGTCAGGTAGTCCGACTCGATCTCGTCGGTGGCCCGCCACGGAACGTCCTGCAGGGGCCAGCGCCGGCCACCGCCGAACGACGCGATGATCGACCAGTAAAGCTGGGTCATCTTCCAGCGGTTCTCAAGCGCACGCGCCAGACGCGCCTGCTGCACGTCGAGCAGGTCGGTCCGCAGCGCCTGCGCGGTGAACAGGTCGGCGATGCTGTTGAGCGCCACCATCGTGAAGTACATGTACGCCGCGTCCTCGGCGACGCCCTCCGGCTGCTTGCCCGCGGCGTCGGCGAAGTCGATCGTCGGGGTGGTGTGGATGACCCCCCACGACCAGCCCAGCTCGAAGAGCATGTTGACGCCGGTGAGGTCCTTCTTCTGGCCCGACCCGATGCTGATGTCACCAAGGCCGGCGGCCACCGGTACGAGCGAGGCGCGCAGATCGTCGATGACTCGCCGCTCCGGCAGCCCGCCCTGGTTCACCGTGCGCAGCAACGCCTTGCCCTGTCTGGACTCGGCGTCGAAGGCGTTGATGGTGAAGCTGCGCAGCAGACCCACCATCGCGGCGGTCAGCCTCTTGCCCGCCCGCTCCCGCAGCCTGCCAACCTCGATCTTGATGTCCTCGCGGGTCGCCACCTTCTCGAACTCGTTGGCGAACTCCAGCGTGGCAAGCATCAGGGTCAGCGACGTCGCGTAGGACTCGACCACGTCAAGCGCCTGCTGCTCGATCGTCGGGGTCGCGCCGGCCTGCACCGTCTGGAAGTGGCCCCCGCCCGGGAAGATCGGCGTGTCACCTACCGTGTACCGATCCAGGTACTCGTGCAGCACCGACATGATGAGCACGGGGATCTCCATCGCCGTGCCGAGGTTCTTGAGCCAGGTCAGCACGGTCCGGTCGGTCTGGTCCGGGCGGGCAAGGCCGAATCCGCCCATCGCCACCGCAGGGAACAGCAGGCAGAGCAGCTGCTGGGCGTCACTGACCGAATTGGATTGGTATCGGCCGCCCCAGCGCCACGTCTTATCTCGGTAGGACCAGTTAGCGACCGCCCGCCAGATCTCCAGCATGTTGCGCCGTGGCTCGATCCTCATCGCCTAACCCACCGTCTCCCGCGCCGCCGAAAGCCCACCCGGTCACCACCAACATGCCCTTGTAACCGTTCCGCAGCGGCGGATCACGCAGGTCAATGTCGACAATGGACTCGAGCTGGGCCACGCCTTTCAAACACTGTTGCACGTCGTGTCCATCTATTTCAACGGCGGGGAAGAACTGGCCGTTGACGCGGTAGCCCTGGGACCCGATCATGAACGCGATCGCGAAGGGCGCGCCCCTGTGCAGGGACCGGACAAAGCTGTGCACGGCCTGCTCGAACTCGGCCTTCTCGGTGCTCATCGACTCGGCCACGAAGAACATCGTGCCAATGTCGAACTCGTCGACGGGAAGATCGAGGACGTTGCCGTGCGAGACGCGAACCGTCTTGCGCAGGGCGCCCCGATAGTCGGGGACGCCGTCATAGGCGGACTCTTTGGCAAGTAGCTGCCAGAACTCGTTCCACGACCGGTTCGGCTCTTTGATCTCGGACTCGAGCCATTCCACATTGGCCGCCGAGTAGTCGAGCAGGACAATGTCCCGGCAGAAGGGCAGCAGGGACAGCGCCGGATAAAGGTTGGCGCCGCTGCCCGCATCGAGCCCGCGTCCTTCACGCACGTCGGCGGAAGCGAAAAAGTCTCGCACACATTCGAGGATCTGCCGATCGTCGTCGCCCAGCGCGGCGTAATTGTGGTCCTTGTACCAGCTGGGCGTAAACCGATCCCAATCAGCGTCGGCATTCAGCACGGAGACCGATTGTATGGCACGTGCGTCAGATCTTGGTGAATCCTCTCTTGGCCACGTCATTTGAGGTTCACTCCTTGGATGCGCGGACCCTCGGGTCTCGTTTAACTCCATTTAACGACGTCAAACCGCCTCGCGCAGCTTTAACTGTGTCAAATGTCCGGCGGGATTTGAATATCAACGGCGCCGAAGCCACCCAAAAGTTTGCAATACCGTAACGAATACCTACCCCTTTTGGGGGTGGGTCATGCGCGCCCGGTCTCGGGTGGCGTCACCGCGCACGCGGGTGTGCCGCCTGGCAGCTGGTGACGATGGCGCGACACCCAACGATACAGCGGCCAGGCCAGTGCGCGGACCGGCGGGACGGCAAGCAGCCAGCCCAGCGGGCGCCAGAAAGCGTTGCTGGAGCGCAGGAGCGCGCCGATCGCCACCGGCCCGGCGAGCACCGTCCGGTCAGGACCGATCCACTGCACCGCGTCAAGGCACTCCTGCCGGGTGACCCCGAGCGCGGCGAGATCGGCATGCTGCCACGGGATCACCCGCGCCGGGGTGGGGATCCAGCGCTCGACGAAACGGGCGGACGCGCTGCAGAAGGCGCAGTCGCCGTCGAAGAGGAATACCGGTCCCACACTCATTCACCCCAGCACAGGCAGAACGGGTGGCCGGCCGGGTCGGCATAGACCCGGAAGCCGCTGTCCTTGCCTCCGCCGCCCTGCAAGAGCTTGGCGCCCAAGGCAAGCGTCTTGCGCTCCGCCTCCTCGATGTCGGCGACCGCGATGTCGAGATGGAACTGCTGCGGGAATGCCGGATCGGGCCACCGCGGCGGGTTGTAGTCGGCAACGTTCTGGAACATGACCATGAAGCTCTTCTCATCGCCCACGGCCGCGCCCTCGTCACCCTCGTAGGTGATGGGCAGGCCGAGCAGCTCCGAGTAGAACGGCGCGATCGCCTTGCCGTCCGGGACGTCCAGGCCGTAGTCGATCAGCGTGATCTCCTGCGCCTTGTCGCTGTCGCACAGGCAGAACGGGTGGCCGGAAGGATCGGCGAGCACGGTGAACGTCTCGCCGCCGCCGTCAAGGCGGGTGGCGCCCAGCTCGATCGCGCGCGCCACGGCTGCCTGCCGGTCGGGCGCGAGGAAGTCGAGGTGTGCCTGCTGCGGGTGCTTCTGGCCGGGCCACCGCGGCTGCACGTGGTTGGGAGCGTCCTGGAACTCGACCCTCGCTCCGGCCGGAGTCCGCAGGGCGATCCAGCCGTCGCCCGTCCGCTCCTCGCTCCAGCCCGCAAGGTCCTTGTAGAAGGCGGCGTTGCGCCGGACGTCGGCCGAGTCGATCACTATGCTCTGGATTTCGCCAATCATGCCGACCATCGTTCCCCGCAGGTACGACAATTACTCCGACCAGGCGCCGGCAAGCAGCTCACGGGTGTCGGCGAGCAGCTGTGGCAGCGCTTTCGTGTTGCCGATCACGGGCAGGAAGTTGGAGTCGCCGCCCCACCGCGGCACCACGTGCTGGTGCAGGTGGGCGGCGATGCCGGCACCGGCGACACCGCCCTGGTTGAGGCCGATGTTGAAGCCGTGCGCGCCGGACACCTTGCGGATCACGGTCATCGCGCGCTGGGTGAACTGCCCCACCTCGAGCATCTCGTCAGCGTCCAGGTCGGTGTAGTCGGCGACGTGCCGGTACGGGCAGACGAGCAGGTGACCCGGGTTGTACGGGAACTTGTTGAGCACCGCGTAGACCCGCTCCCCACGGGCCACCATCAGCTCCTCGGACGGTTCGCAGAACGGGCAGCCGGACGGCTTTTCGGGGCCGCTCACATACGCCAAGCGCCACGGCGTCCAAAGCCGCTCAAGTCCGTCCGGATGCGTCACGACACCCCGATTCTCCGCGTGGTCAGCTCCATCCATTTTTCCGGCTCGGCGTGCGCTGTGAAGCCCAACTTCTCGTATACGCCGTGGGCATCGCTGGTGGCCAGGAGAATGCGGTACACGCCGGTCGCCAGGACATCGTCCCGGATGATCTCCAGCGCCCACGTCGCCAGCCCGCGCCCGCGCTGCGACGAGTCCACGAACACGTCGCAGAGCCAGGCGAACGTGGTCTTGTCGGTGACCACCCGGAAGAACCCGACCTGCTGCCCATCCGGCGTGTAAAGGCCGTAGATCACGGAGTTGTCGATCGAGCGCTTGATGTCGGCAAGGGGGCGACCGAGTGCCCAGTAGCTCTCGGTCGCCAGCCAGCGTTCGACGGCCGCCAGATCGAGTCTTTCCTTAGACCCGTCCAGCTGGTACCCCGCCTCACTCACCCACATGTGACGGCCCGACATTCACCCGCGACCGGACCACCTCGACCACGTGGGCGACCGCCTCGTCCAGCGGCACGTTGTTGCGCTGCGACCCGTCCCGGTAGCGGAACGACACGGTGCCCGACGACACGTCCTGGTCACCGGCGATCGCCATGAACGGGATCTTCTGCTGCTGCGCGGTGCGGATCTTTTTCTGCATCCGGTCGTCGGACTCGTCGACCTCGGCGCGGATCCCTTCGGCCCGCAGCCGCTCCACGAACGACCGCAGATACTCGGCGTGGTCCTCGCGGATGGGGATGCCGACCACCTGGATCGGGGCGAGCCAGGCCGGGAAGGCGCCGGCGTAGTGCTCGGTCAGCACGCCGAAGAAGCGTTCGATGGACCCGAACAGCGCCCGGTGGATCATTACGGGGCGCTGTCTTGTCCCGTCGGCCGACTGGTACTCCAGGCCGAAGCGTTCGGGCAGGTTGAAGTCGACCTGGATGGTGGACATCTGCCAGCTGCGCCCGATGGCGTCGCGCGCCTGCACCGAGATCTTCGGGCCGTAGAAGGCGGCGCCGCCCGGGTCGGGTACCAGTTCCAGCCCCGATTCCTGCGCAGCCTCGGCCAGCGCGGCCGTCGCCTCCTCCCAGTTCTCGGCGGAGCCGATGAACTTCGGTGAGTCGTCGCGTGTGGACAGTTCGAGGTGGAAGTCGCTCAGGCCGTAGTCCTTCAACAGGTCCAGCACGAAGTCGAGCAGGGACTTGATCTCGCTGGCCATCTGTTCGCGGCTGCAGAAGATGTGCGAGTCGTCCATGGTCAGGCCGCGCACGCGGGTCAGGCCGTGCACCACACCCGACTTCTCGTACCGGTAGACCGTCCCGAATTCGAAGAGCCGCAAGGGAAGTTCGCGGTAGGACCGCCCGCGCGACCGGTAGATCAGGATGTGCATGGGGCAGTTCATCGGCTTGAGGTAGTACTTTGCGCCTTCGAACTCCATCGGCGGGAACATGGTGTCGGCGTAGTACGGCAGGTGCCCGGACTCGAGGAACAGGTTGTCCTTGGTGATGTGCGGGCTGTTGACGAACTGGTAGCCGGATTCCTCGTGCCGCTTGCGCGAGTAGTTCTCCAGTTCCCGCCGGATGATGCCGCCCTTGGGGTGGAAGACGGCAAGCCCCGAGCCGATCTCGTCGGGGAACGAGAACAGGTCGAGGTCGGCGCCGAGCTTGCGGTGATCCCGCTTTGCCGCCTCCTCCAGCATGGCGAGGTACGCCTTCAGCCCGTCCCGGGTCGGCCACGCGGTGCCGTAAATCCGTTGCAGCTGCGGGTTTTTCTCCGATCCCCGCCAGTACGCCGCCGCCACCCGCATGATCTTGAAGGCGCCGATGAGGCGGGTCGTGGGCAGGTGCGGCCCGCGGCACAGGTCACCCCAGCACCGCTTGCCGTCCCGGTCGAAGTTGTCGTAGATGGTCAGCTCGCCGCCGCCCACCTCCATCACGTCCTCGTCGACGTCGCCCTTGATGTCGACCAGCTCCAGCTTGAACGGCTCGCCCGCCAGCTCCTCCTTGGCCTGCTCGACCGAGTCGAAGCGGCGGCGCTTGAACGTCTGCCCCGACTTGACGATCTCCTGCATGCGCTTCTCGACGCGGTCGAGGTCGTCGGGGTGGAACGGCTTGGGCACGCCGAAGTCGTAGTAGAAGCCGTTGTCCACGGGCGGGCCGATGCCCAGCTTTGCCTCGGGGAACAGGTCCTGCACGGCCTGCGCGAACACGTGCGCGGTGGAGTGGCGCAGCACGTTGAGGCCGTCGGGTGAGTCGATGGCGACCGGGACCACCTCGGTCTCGGCCTGCGGGACCCAGTCCAGGTCGCGCAGCTGCCCGCCCGCGTCCCGGACGACGACGATCGCCTTGGGACCCGTCATCGGCAATCCGGCCGCTTCCACGGCCGAGGCGCACGTCGTGCCGGCCGCGACGACGACGGGGTCGGCAGCTGACTGTTTGGTCGGTGCGCTTGTCACGATGGGCTCCTAAAGCGAAGAACGAGTTTTGTCCGATGCTATCTGCGCGCTTTCACCCGCCCTGGGCCGGGCTAGGTAGCCAAACCCGGCCGCGGTGAAGAACATGATCACGCTGTAGACGGCCGCCGGGACCGCCATCTCGGTGCTGCCGAGCAGCGTGGTGGCGATCACGATGGCGAGGGTCCCGTTGTGGATGCCGATCTCCATGGCGGCCGCCACCGACTCGGGCCGGCCGATGTTTGCCAGCCGCGGCGCGAAGTAGCCGACGATCAGGCTGATCACGTTGAAGCTCAGGGCCGCGAGGCCGGCCGCGGCGAAGTAGTCGGCGATGTTTTCCCGCTCGCTGACGATGGTCCCGCCGATCACCGCGACCAGCACGACGATGGACAGGATGCGCACGGGCCGGTGCATGCGCTCGGCGAATCCCTGCGACCGCGACCGGATGAACATGCCCAGCGCCACGGGGATCAGCACGATGGCGAAGACCTGGAGCACTTTGTCGAATTGCAGGCCGATTGTCCCGGTACCCACAAAATGGTCCAAAGAAAGATTGACCACAACGGGCAGGGTGAACACGGCCAGCACCGAATTGACCGCCGTCAGCGTCACGTTGAGCGCGACGTTGCCACCGAACAGGTGGCTGTAGAGGTTTGCCGTGGTGCCTCCGGGCGAGGCGGCCAGCAGCATCATGCCCACGGCCAGCGCCGCGGGCAGGTCGAAGGCGAGCACGAGTCCAAAGCAGACGGCCGGCAGCAGGATCACCTGGCAGCCGAGGGCGATCAGCACGGCCTTGGGAAAGACCACTATGCGCTTGAAGTCCGCGACCGTCAGGCCCAGCCCTAGGCCGAGCATCACGATCCCGAGAGCGATGGGCAGGAACACCTGAGTCAGCACCGAATCCATAGCCGATATTGTCGTGAGCTGTGTTCTCATTTGTCTGGCGGCTTTTCGGCCGCAAAGGTCAGCCCGGGGAGATCTGGTGGGCCGACGTCCCGTACGAGGACGGCCCGGGTTCCAAGATGCGGCCGTGCCTGGTGATCAAGGTGCGGTGGAGCGGCTACGACGTTCTAAAAATCACCAGCCAGGATCAGAGCCACCGCCGCGACCACGTCAGGATCGCGACCCGGCACTGGGATCGCAACGCCACCAAGGACAGCTTCCTGGACCTGACCGACCCGATCCGGGTCAGGGCGCTGGACAACCGGGCCGGCGCCCTTGACCGTGCCACCTGGCGCAAGGTGCGCAAGCTACACCGGGTATGAGTCGATCTCGGCCAGCAGCCGGGCCTTGTCAGGCGCGAACGAGTGCCGCACCGCGTTGCGCGCCAGCTCGGCCACGCCTGCCTCGTCGAGCCCGAGCAGGCGCGCGGCGACAACATATTCGTTGTTGATCGTCGTCCCGAACATCGGCGGATCGTCGGAGTTGATGCTCACCTGCACGCCCGCGCCGACGATTGTCGCGAGCGGATGCTCGCCGAGCGAGGCGACGGCGCGCGTGCGCACGTTCGACGTCGGGCAGACCTCCAGCGGGATGCCGCTTTCCGCCAGGAAAGCGAGCAGTGAAGGATCCTGCGCCGCCGAGATGCCGTGCCCGATCCGTTCCGCCCCAAGGACTTGCAGCGCGTCCCAGATGGTCTGCGGCCCGGTGGTCTCACCGGCGTGCGGCACGCAGTGCAGCCCGGCCGCCCGCGCGGCGTCGAAGTGCGGCTTGAACTGCGGGCGCGGCACGCCGATCTCGGGGCCGCCCAGGCCGAAGCTGATCAGGCCGTCGGGCCGGCACTCCAGCGCCACCCGCAGGGTCTCGTCGGCCGAGGGCAGGCCCGCCTCGCCGGGGATGTCGAAGCACCACCGCATGACCAGCCCGAGGTCCCGCTCGGCGATGCACCGGGCGTCCTCGATGGCCTCGCAGAACGCCTCGGCCGGGATCCCGCGCTTGACGTGGGAGTACGGCGTGCAGGTCAGCTCGACGTAGCGCACGTTCTGCGCGGCGAGTTCCTCGGCGATGCCGTAGGTCAGCACCTGCACGTCGGCCTGGTCCCGGATGAGGTCCACCACGCTCAGGTAGACGCCGACGAAGTGGGCGAAGTCGGTGAAGGTGAAATAGGACTCGAGCAGCGCCGGGTCGGCGGGCACGGGTGAGGTGCCCTCGTGGCGCGCGGCCAGTTCGGCGACGATCCTCGGCGAGGCCGACCCCACGTGGTGCACGTGCAGTTCGGCCTTTGGCAGCCCGGCGATGAAGTCCTCGAGTGGCATGGTGGAAACCTTAGTGCGGTTTGATCTCCCCGGTCGGCACCACCCTCACCGGCACACCCAGCACCTCGTCGGGCAGGTCCACGTCATCGCGCGTCACCCAGACATCGATGGTCTCGCGCCCCTGCCCCACCATGACCACACCCTCGACCGAGCCGACCCACGCCTCGGCGACTGCCAGCGCGGCGTGCAGGTCAGGCATCGCTGACCCGGATCTGTAGCAGCCGCAGCACGGCCTCGATCGGGTTCACCACGGTCGCCTGCGCCGAGCCGGCGAACAGCAGCCCGACCGCGCCGCCGTCGACGGTGGTCATCAGGCTGCCCGAGTCACCGGGCGCCGACATCGGCGTGGTGATCAGCTGCCCGACGAAGCGCGCCACCTTGCCGGGGCCGTAGTTCACGTTGACCGTGGCGTTGAGGTTGACGATCTTGCCGGTGGTGAAGCCGGTGGTGCGCCCGCACTTGGTCACCACCAGGTCGATTTCCGCCTTGATGATGGAGTGGGTCGGCCTGCCCACCCAGTGGATGGCGCGCTCGAGGTCGGCCAGGTCCACCTCGGCGATCGCCGCGTCCACCTCGTTGACCGGCGGCTCGGGCGTGCCCTCCTGGGTGAACTTGATCGGCACGAACCGCACCAGCTTGCCGATCACATCGTTGTCCGCGGTCCCGCCGTCGAACGCGCCGGGTTGCACGATGCTGTCGCCGACCGCCGCCTCGTTGGAGTTGGCCAGCACGTGGTTGTTGCTCAGGATGTAGTAGCGATCCGGCCGGCCCGGAAAAGGCTTGGCGTCATAGCAGGCCGCGCCGATGGTGCCGGCGGTGATCCCGGGGTGGCCGACGCTCAGCCCGCCGCGAACCGGCCGCTGCCGTCCCACCAGCGACACCGCCTGCACCGTGGCCAGCGGCTCCACCGGTTCGGGCGCCCGGATCACGCCGACCTCGCGCACATCGGTCGGCATGCCGAGCACCGCCCTAGGGATGGCCGCGCTCTCCGGCAGCGACAAAGCGTCGATCTTGTGGTCGACCAGGACGACGATCGCCCGCTCCCCCGTGCTCACCCCGCCCACGCTCTTCTCGCCGAGCGCCACACCGACCACATTGGGCAGTGCCATCAAGTCCTGCTCGGCGACGACCTGACCCCTGGCCAGGTCCTGGAACTCAACCGGCACCGCCCGTGGCGCTGGGACTGGAACGTCTCCTGGGTGCGACATGAGATCATGTTATGCCGCTCGATACGCCACCGCGAAGACCCGCAGAAAGGCAAAATCAACGACATTCCTATGCTGGGGGTACCGCTGGCGGAGCTTGACTTCGTACTCATCGCTGAACTCTTCCCAGTCC
>DASUXL010000108.1:0-25638 GCA_036377915.1 Candidatus Limnocylindrales bacterium | reverse complement strand
GAGTTCACCGGGCTCACGCCGACCCGGTACATCGAAGTCCGGCGGCAGTTCCTGCGCGAACATCCCGGCCACGTGCTGGACAACTGGCCGCTGCCGGCCGATTGATTTCTTACAAGAGCGACAGCTCACGACACGCTAATTGGGGGGCAACCCAAAGCAAAGGAGAGCCCTATGGGCAAAGTAGTCATGTACAGCACGGTGTCGGTGGACGGCTTCATCGCGGACGAGAACGACCAGCCCGGACCCCTCTTCGACTGGTTGTCCAGCGGTGACGTCCCGCTGGACGAGAGCGGCGTGCTGAAGGTGTCGCAAACGACTTACGACTACACCCGGCCGTACTGGGACCAGATCGGGGTGACAATCGCCGGCCGCCACGTCTTCGACATGACGGACGGCTGGGACGGGAAGCCTCCGGGCGGGGTCGACCACGTGGTCGTCGTGACACACCGGCCGGCGCCCGAGGGCTGGGACCCCGAGGCGCCGTTTCACTTCGTCGACGGCGTCGAGGCAGCCATGGCCAAGGCGCAGGAGCTTGCGGGTGACCGCATAGTCGAGGTCGCCGCCGGCGACGTCGGTGGCCAGGCGCTTGCCGCGGGCCTGATCGACGAGGTGCGCATGGACGTCGTACCCGTCGTGTTCGGGTCCGGCAAGCGCTACTTCGGGTCGGTCCACGCGCAGCACCTGTTGGAAGATCCTGACGTGGTGATTCAGAGCAACCGGGTGCTTCACCTGCGCTATCCGGTACGCCGTTGACCGATCTGAGCCGGCCGTTGATCAAGCCGCTCGTCGGGTCCCCGGACCGCACCGGAGTGGTACGACGCGCGCGGCTCAGGACCCGTTGAGCAGGGACAGCCCGAGGCTCGTCAGCTCGTGGACCATCCGGTTTCCGTCCCGGCGGCTGCTGATCAGCTGCGCCGAGCGCATGATCGCCGCGTGTTCACTCGTGGACGCGGGCGAGACGCCGATGCGGCGGGCGAGTTCGGTGGTGCTGCCGCCGTCGCCGATCGCCTCGAGCATCGCGGCGCGGGTGCAGCCGATCAGCGAGGCGAGCGCGTTGCGGCGCTCACCGTCAATCCCGGCAAGGGTTTCTACACTCGTGGGTACCGGGTAGATCAGCACCGGGGGCAGGTCGGGGTCGAACATCGTCATCGGCTGGTTGACACAGAAATAGGAAGGGATGAGGGTCAACCCCCGCCCGCTCAGGTGGATCTCCTGGTCGCGGTGCTGCGGGACGCGCAGCTCCCCCGCCTCCCAGTGCAGCATCGGGTGCATGCTGGCCAGCAGCCCTTCGACACCGCCCTCGGTGAAGGCGACAAGCCGGCTGGCGCGGTCCTGCCCGACGGACCGTTCGATCACGCGGGCGTGCGGCGAGATCGCCAGATGGTAGTAGTCGCGCATGGTCTTGGTGAGGGTCGCCAGCGCCTCCGGTTCCCCGAGCGCGATCCCGCCGGCCCGGGCCGAAAGCGGCTCCCCCTTGCGCTTCTTGGACTCCATCAGATAGGTCATGTCCCGCCGCAGGATCGGCTGTGGTGTGGAGCGTACCGCCTCAAGCCCGTGTTCGAGACCCCTCTTCGCCTCGGCCGGGTTGAGAAAATCCGGGAAGTAGCCGAGCTGCGGGCACAGCTGCATGAGCAGGAGCAGGTCGACGCCGAGGCCGCTGCGGCGCAGGGCGGCGGCGGTCTCGCGGCGCCAACCGGAGAAGAGCAGATCGCCGCGCTGCCCCCGCAGCATCTGCACGCTGAGCACAAGCTCCCAAAGCGGGTCGGGGGCTGTGGCCAACCGGGTCCGGGCGATGTCGTCTGCCGTGAAGAAGATCCTGAGCATGGGCCGTCCGGGGGTCAAGGGGTGCCATGATCGTACCCAGCCCCTGACGTGGATGTTTAGGCGTGATCCGAAAGTTGTGGACCCCCGTTGGCCCCTGCGGCACGCTGTTGACCAGCGGGGGCGGTCAACTGGGCACCGCCCAGCTGACCGCTGGGGAGGCCGCTCGGGAAGCGGTTACCCGAACGGCCCGATGTTCGGCCTTTTCGGCTTGATCAGATCACCCGATGAGCGGCCGGTGAGACGCCGCTTGATCCATGGGGCGAGATGCTTTGCCGCCCAAGCAAAATCGTCGGCACGCGCGACCGGCCAGGGCTTGACGGCCGGATGCACCGGCGCCTCCCACCACGACGGGTCGGGCTCGACGCCGAGGGCGGCCAGGACGTGCGCGGCCGTACGGCGGTGGCCGGCGGCGGACAGGTGCAGGCGATCGGTGCTCCACAGCGCCGGGTTGAGGAACTCGTCATCGGACCAGAGGTCGACGAGGTGGGCTCCGTGGCGCTCGGCGATCTCGCCGACGGCCTGGTTGAGATAGGCGACGCGCGGTCCGATCATGCGCGTGCCGGGCAGGCGGGCCATCACGTTGGCGAACCGGAAGACGATGACGTCCGATCCGGTACCCCTGAAAGTGTTGATGGTCTTATCGAAGCGCCGCATGAGCGTTGGCGGATCGCAGTGCCTGCGCAGGACGTCGTTGCCACCCGCGGCAAAACTGATCAGGTCCGGTCGCATGGCCATGGCCGGCTCCACCTGCTCGGCGACGACGGCGTCGAACAGCCGCCCGCGGACGGCAAGGTTGGCGTACTCGACGCCGAGGCGCTGCGCGACGAGGTCGGCCCAGCCCCGGAACGTGCCGTCCGGGTAGGGATCGTCAAGGCCTTCGGTGAAGCTGTCCCCGAGAGCTACATACCTGCTCCAAGCCACGCGACGTAGTTTTGCATACCGTGGAGATTGAAATTTACGCCGACATCGTCTGCCCGTGGTGCTGGATCGGCGAGCGCCGCCTGTTCCAGGCGCTGTCCTCGGTGCCCGAGGAGGGTTTGAGCGTGCGCTGGCGGGCGTTCCAGCTGGAGCCCAACGCGCGCTCGGAGGGCACGCCGCTGGTGGAGTGGCTGGGCAACAGGTATGGCGGCGAGACGACAGCGCGCCGCATGATCGACCGTGTGACGCAGGTCGCGCGAGGCGAAGATCTCACCATGAACTTCGACAAGGCGATCGCGGCCAACACCTTCGACGCGCATCGGCTGGTGTGGAAGGCGTATGAGGCCGGGGTCCAGCGGGAGATGGTCGAGGCGCTGCACAAGGCACACTTCGCCGACGGGCTTGACCTTGGTTCGCCGGAGGTGCTCTCCTCGATCGCTTTGAATTTGGGGGTACCGGATATCGCCGCGACGGACGAAGGGGTTGAGGATGTCCGGGCGGATCTGGCGCTCGGGCGGGAGCTGGGCGTGACCGGTGTTCCCATGTTCGTCTTCAACGGGCGCTATGCGTTGAGCGGCGCTCAGGACCCGGAGACCTTCCGTGAGGCGTTCGAATTGCTCGAGCGCGGTTGAGTGCGGTCGAGTCAACCTTGTTGATGTTTCACGTGAAACAACATTGTCCGGTTTAGATGATTCCCATATAGTCCTCCCGACACCTCTGTCTTATGTGGAGGTCGGGTTGCCCGCCATCGACCCAGATGATCCGTCGAACCGCTATACCACCGACCCCGCTTCAGGATTGACCTTTCGCATGCCCTCCGGCTGGCGGCTGCGGACAGAGGACCTCGTCGAGCCGTTCACCCGCGCCATCTCCAACGAGTCCGGAGCGCTCGTCGGATCCGGGCGATGGGAACACCTCCTGGCCGCTCCCCCGTCCAGCGACGAGTTGATCGCCGGGGCGGCCTGGCTCGCGTCGGAGTACGGCGAATTCTTCCTGCCGTTCGAGGGCAGCCGGGTGGACGTGGTCATGGAAGAGACCACCCTCGCCGGACTCCCCGCGGCACGCGCCGGGTACAGGCTGGTGCTCCACCCCGAAGATGGCGAGCCCGCCTATGTGCGAGTGTTGGTCGTGGCCGTAAAGCCCGACCACATTTCGTTTCTGATGGCGGTCGCACCCGACGACCAGGCCCGAGCCGTCGACGCCATCATGGCCAGCGCCCACCCGATCCCACCCGCCGAGGAATCCGATGGCTGACCGCGTCATTCTGCTCAACGGCCTGCCCGGGGCGGGAAAGAGCACCCTCGGGACGGCGCTCGCCCCGTTGATGGCGGCGAAGTTCGTGTCCAAGGACAAGATCAAGGAGACGCTCGCCGACATGGTCGGTGTGGACGTGCCCCGACTCGGGATGATCTCCATGGAGGCGGTGTGGTCCGTCGCCGCCACCCCCTGCCACCCCGACGCCCAGCGCCTCGCCGAGGACTGGGACACCTGGGCCGTCACCGCCGAGCCGCTCGCCCTCACCCCCGTCATCCGGGTGGACACCACCACCCCGGTCGACCTCCCGGCACTCGCGCGGTCGCTCAGCCCGTGAACGTGGCGATGATCGTGGCGGCGGTGGGGGTGATCCTGACCTCGGTCGCGCGCAGGCGAGGGTGGTCCAGCCAGTAGATCCGGGCCGCGTCGGGCTCGCCGCCGTGCATGGGTGGCCACGCGGTCATCGGGGTGAAGTCGTCGAGGACGACCACCCCGCCCGGGCGCAGCCAGGCGGCCGGATCCAGCGGCGGTTCGGCGCCTTTGCCCTGCCCACCCCCATCGAGGGCAAGCAGGTCGAACGGTGCGGCGTCGGCCAGTTCGCTCCAGTCGCCGGCACGCACCCTGACCCGCTGATCGGACTCGAAGAGCTCCGTCGCGGCAGCCACTCGCCCGGGATCGCGCTCGACGCTCACCAGCCGCGCGTCGGGATGCGCACCACTGGCAAGCCAGGCCAGGCCGACACCGCAACCGGTCCCGGTCTCGCCGATGGTGCCGCCGCCAACCCCTGCGGCCAGCAACCGCAACAGCCGCCCCTGCTCGGGCAGGCACGACTTGGCGAACCCTACGCGGCGAGCCGCAGCGACCGCCGCGGACACCAGCGGCGGCAGGTCGGCAAGCCCATCGTAGGCGGCGGTTCCGGCTTCGCTCACGGCTCTTGTTATAGGCCAATAATCGTTTGTCGGCTATCCCGCGTATCGACCAGGATTGCGGCCATGACGACAGCCAGACGAGCCGACATGTTCACCGCCGACGGCAAGCCATCCGACGACGACCCACGCGAGAACGGGCCAAGTTTGGGCGATGAACGCGCCACGCTAGTCGAAGCCATCCGCTGCGCACGCCTCAGCCTGGAGATGAAGTGCGAAGGTCTTGATGCCGAGGCGATGGCGCGGCGTTCAGTCGAGCCGTCGACGATGTCGCTGCTGGGGATGGTGCGGCACCTGGCCGAGGTCGAGCGCGCCACGTTCCGAGTATTGATGGCGGGACAGGACGTCCCCCGGCTGTACTGCTCCGACACCAACCGTGACGGTGATTTCGATGGCGCTGTCGCCGACCCCGAAGTGGTTGCGCAGGCGTGGGAGGCGTGGCGGGCGGAGGTTGACTTCGCCACGCGGTTCGTGGAAGAGGCGCCCAGCCTCGACATCACCAGTGACGATCCGCTGAACCTGCACGGAACTGGCGGAGGGCAGACCTCGCTGCGCGAGGTGCTGGTCGGCACGGTCTGGGAGTATGGCCGCCACATGGGCCACGTCGACCTGTTGCGCGAGCGGATCGACGGACGCATAGGCCAGTGAAACGGGCCGTTCCCGTGGATGCCGTCCGGCCGTATGCTGCCTCGCGTGATGACCCTCCCAAGTGGTCAGACGCACGTCGTTTTACTTGGACCCGTCTCCGTCGTGGTGGACGGGGAGACGCACTCCGTACCCCGCTCGCAAACCCGTGGCGTACTTGCGCTTCTGGCGCTCAGCCCGCGCCGGGCGCTTTCGCGGCAGGCCGTCGTCAGCGCGCTGTGGGGTGATGCCGCTCCCCCGACGGCACGGGCACAGGTCAACAACGCCATGCGTGAGATCCGCAGGCTGTTCGCCGGGCTGGGTGTTGTGGGCGCGGTCGAGTCGGGCCAGTTCGGCTACCGGCTGACCGTCGACCCGGCGCTGGTCGACGCGGTCTGCTTCGAGCAGCTTGTCAAACAGGCCCGGACGGCGTCGGCCGCCGGGGACGAGGGTCAGGCCAACCGCCTCCTGCGCGCCGGGCTCGACCTGTGGACAAGCGAACCGCTGCTCGACGCCGCCGGTGCGTTCGTCGAGTCGACAAGGACGTGGCTGAGCGACGCCCGCCTGACCGCAATCGAGGATCTGGCCGACCTCGACCTGCGCCACGGGCGCCCCGAGCTGGTCGCCGCCGAGCTGGCCCCGCTCGTCCGCGCCCATCCCATGCGCGAGCGGCTCCGGTCCCGGCTGATGCTCGCGCTCTATCTGAGCGGCAGGCGATCCGATGCCCTACAGATATATAGGGAGTACCGGCAGGCGCTGGCCGAGCAGGAAGGGCTTGACCCCGGCGCGAGCCTGGCCGAGCTGGAAAGGCAGATCCTGCGCGGCGATCCGAGCCTCTCACCCCCGGCAGCACCGCCGAAGCGGCCGCTTCTGCGCCACCGGGTTCCGGCTCAGCTGCCGCCCGACGTCCGCGGGTTCGCCGGGCGCGCCGACGATCTGCACCGGCTCGACGGCCTCCTCGACGAGGCCGCGCAGCATCCAAACGCGACGGTCGTGTGCGCCATCACCGGAACCGCCGGGGTCGGCAAGACGGCGCTCGCCGTCCACTGGGCGCGGCGGATCCGGGAGAACTTCCCGGACGGTCAGCTCTACGTGAACCTGCGCGGCTTCGACCCGGATGGCGCGGCCATGACGCCGGGAGAGGCGATCCACCGGTTCCTCGACGCCTTCGGTGTGCCACCGGCGCGGGTTCCCGTGGACCTGGACGCCCAGACGTCGCTGTACCGCAGCGAGCTTGACGGCAAGCGGGTCCTCATCCTGCTGGACAACGTGCGCGACGCCGGCCAGGTCCGGCCGCTGCTGCCCGGGACCGCCACCGCGCTGACCCTCGTCACCAGCCGCAGCCAGCTCTCCAGCCTGGTGGCCGTGAACGGGGCCGTGCCGCTCGCGCTCGACCAGCTCACGGACGACGACGCGCGGCAGTTGCTGAGCGGCCGGCTCGGGGCGGCCCGGCTCGCCGCCGAACCGGCGGCGGTCGACGAGATCATCACTCGCTGCGCCCGGCTGCCGCTCGCGCTGACGATCGCGGCCACGCGGGCAACGCGGCCGGAACTGTCACTGGCCGCGGTCGCCGCCGACCTGGCCGACGCCGGAGGCCGCCTGGACATGCTCAGCGCCGGGGACGCGGTCAGCGAGGTCCGGACGGTTCTCTCCTGGTCCTATGACGCTTTGACCCCGGCCGCCGCCGAGCTGTTCCGGCTGCTGGGGCTGCACCCGGGCACCGACATCTCGGTACCCGCAGCGGCGAGCCTCATCGGAACGCCTGCGCCGCAAGCGCTTTCGTTGCTGGCCGAGCTGACCCGGGCGGGACTGCTGACCGAACAGGCCGCCGGCCGCTACGCCTTCCACGACCTGCTGCGCGTCTACGCGGGCGAGCTCGCCCACTCCCGCGAGCCGGACGAGCGCCGCCGCGAGGCCACCGACCGCCTGCTCGACCACTACCTGCACACCGCTCACGCCGCGGACCGGCTGCTGAACCCGTCCCGCGATCCGATCGCCCCGAAGCTGCCCGAGCCCCGGCCCGGCGTCACCCCGGAGGTCTTCGCCGGCCACACCTCGGCGATGGCGTGGCTGACCGCGGAGCGGCCGGTCCTCGTCGCCGCCGCCGAGCAGGCGGCGCAGGCCGGTCACGACGTCTACGTCTGGCAGCTGGCCTGGGCGCTGACCACATTCCTTACCCGCCAAGGACCTTGGCACCATCTCACCACGACCTGGCGGCTGGCCCTGGACGCCGCCCGGCGCCTTGACGACCTGTCGCTACAGGCCGACGCACACCGATACCTCGGCCAGACCCACACCGAACTGCGCGACTTTCCGGAGGCGGACGACCGGCTCCGGCAGGCCCTGGACCTTTACGGCAAGACCGGCGACCCGATCGGCAAGGCGGTCACCCACCAGAACCTGGCCACGCTGCACGAGCGGCAAGGCGATGCCGCGCAAGCACTCGACCAGGTGAGGTTGGCCCACATCTACTTCAAGGAGGCCGGGCACGGCTACGGGCAGGCGGCCACGCTCAATGCCATGGGCTGGTACCACTGCCTGCTCGACGACCACGAGGAGGCCCTCGCCCACGGGCGGCTGGCCCTCGCCCTGCTGCGGGAGCTGGAGAACCGCCACAGCGAGGCCGACGCGTGGGACACCGTCGGTTTCGCACACCACCACCTGCGCCAGTACGACCAGGCCCTCGCCTGCTACCGGCATGCCCTCGCGCTGTACCGGGAGATCGGTGACCGCTATTACGAGGCGGGCACGCTCATCCGGGTCGGCGACACGCACGAGGCCACGCGCGACCGAACCGCCGCCGTGGCCTCGTGGCAACACGCCCTCGTGATCCTCAACGACCTCAGGCACCCCGAGATCGATACCGTCGTGGCCAGACTCCAATCACGATCACCAGGGGATCTTCCAGCTCCTGGTGAATGACGTGCTCCAACCGGGTCCGTCGCTGGTGTACCCGATCTCGGTCCCGGTCATGTCCTGGCTGGGCAACGAGATCGAGCGTGAGACCTGGGCTCCGCCGGGCATGGTCAGCGTGATCGCGCCCGAGTAGCCGCCGACGAACGACGAGATCTGCTTGTCGGTCGGGGTCTGCGGCGTGTCCAGCCAGCCGTACCGGATCGAGGCCGACGCCCCGCCCGGCCGGTTGGGCTGCACCGTCCCGGCGAAGACATAGGTCTCCCCGGTGCGCGTGAAGATGAACCCGGCGGTCACGGTCTCCTCTCGGGTCTCAAGTGGAGTGCCGTACGAGGCGGTCCGCTTCTTGTTCGCCAGGTTCTGTTCGAGGGTGCTCCGGTTGCGGGATTGGAAGATGCCGCAGAAGACCGGACCGCCGAGGGTCGGCAGGGCGCTGCACTTCTTCTGCTCCTGCTGCTGGCGTTTCTCCATCTCCAGGATGAAGTCCTCGGGGATGTTGACCGTCTTGGGCCGGCGCTCGATCGGGAAGCGCACCTTGAAGGTGAACTCGATGACGATGTAGTCGGCCTCGCCGGATCGCGGCGGCTTCGTGTTGACGCTCGGCAGGAACCTGACCACCGCGCGGGCGGTGCTGACCACCTTCGACACCGACGATGTCACCTTCTTCGCCGTGCTGACCGACTTGTAGGCGGCGGCCTTTGCGGCGCTGACCGCCTTGCCCACCAGCGGACTGGAGGGTCGAGGGATGCCGCAGTCGTCGTAATCGCAGGGCCGCAACCCATCCGGGTCGCTCATGGTGATCGGGGTTTGGTTGGCGTAGCTGTACCCGTTCAGCTGCTGCGGATCCCCGACATCGATCACGGGATCGACGCTGAGGAAGGTTCCGGTCGCCGGGTCCAGTTCGCGCGCGCCCAGGTGCACCGGGCCGGTCGTGTCGGCGAACCCGCCCACAAACCCGTGCCGGTCGGGCCACGCCGCCGAACCACCGCGCGGCATGCCGAACGGGGTCTGCCGCCGCCGCGTGATCGTCATGTCGGACTCCCGCACCGCGACCGAGGACGTGCCCTGGTGATCGTTGAACAGCCAGGACAGGCCGCTGCCCGTGCCGCGGGTGGCCACGGTCGTGCCGGCGTGCGTGTAGACCCGGGTAGCGGTGACCGGGCCACCGCCCGCCCCCGCATGGAGTTCCATGCCCAGCGGCAGGTGCAGGGTGGTGCCGCCGGAGTCCCGCGTGATCAGCCGCGCGCCACCGGCGTCGTAGAGGTAGCTGGAGGTGGCCGAGCCGCCGGCGACCGCGGCAAGGTGCCCCTCGGCGTCCCAGGTCAGGGCCTGCTGGCCAGAAGGTGCCGGCCGGCTCGTGGTGTTACCGGCGGCGTCATAAGAGTAGGTACCCGAAACCGCGCCGCCCGTCGACGTGAGGCTGTGCGGCCGCGGCTGCCCCGGCGCCGGGTGCGCATAGGTCGTGACCTGGTCGCCACCCGCCTTGTGCGCGGTCTGCGAGGTCCGGTTCCCGGTCGGGTCGTAGGTCCACGACAGCCAGTAGGGCGCCGCTCCACCCAGACCCGCCACCGAGGGCGCGGCCGTGCAGCTGTTGGAGTCCGGCGTCCACGCCGCGGTGAGGCGGCGCAGGTAGTCGTGGGAGAAGCACTGTGTGTCGTCCAGTCCGGCGGCCGGACCGTACTGCTCCAGCAGATCCGAGATCTTCGTGATGTTGCCGGCCGCGTCGTACCCGTAATCGGTCTCCATCAGAACGTCCGGAGTGGACGCTGCCTGCGCGTTGAGGTGGGACAGGCGGCCGGTGACCGGGTCATAGGAGAAAGACCGGTACGCGCTGAACGTGTTGTGCGTCATCGACGTCGCCTGCCCGGTCTGCAGGTAGGTCGTCTCGGTCACGTAAGAATCCGCGCCCGCGAACGTGAACGGCCGCCCGGTCGGCGTGTACGTCCACGACAGCGTCTCGGCCGGGAGCCCGCCCGCGGCCGGAAGCGACTGCGTGGCAACGGTTCCGTTGGCGGTGTATGTGAACGCGAAGTGGTACGTGCCGGCCAGCCCCGGCTCGGCCGCCGGCACGGTCACAGACCGCCCGGTGGGCCTGTTCGCGGCGTCGTATCCGGTAACGGCAACCGTGTAGGCACTCCCGCCCGCGAACCGGACCGAGGAGGTCGGCTGCCCGAGGGCGATCGTGTCATAGGTCCACTCGGCGAGCTTGGTCCCGGTGCCGACCGCTCCGTGCCACTGCTGGGTTTTGCGGGACAGCTCGTCATATACATAGGACAGGGTGGCGCCACGTGCGTCCACTGTGGACAGCAACTGCCCGGCGGCGTCGTACGCCGAGGTGGTGGTGCCCTTGTCCGGGTCGGTGCTGGAGATCTGGCGACCCCGCTGGTCGTACCCCCAAATCCAGCTGATGCCCGCGTGATCCACCACGCTGGTCGGCCTGCCCGCATGGTCATACCCATACAGCGTCCGGTCGTAACTGCCGGCCGTGGACGGGGTCGGGACCGGGCCGCGGTACTGCCGCAGCTCGGTCCGCTGCCCGCGCGCGCCGGTGATGGTGGAGGTGGCGGTGCCGCCGGCTGCGGGCGTCACGTCCACCCGGTCTCCGCCATACGCCGTGGTTGTGCGCCAGCGCTCCACGGCATAGGAGACAAGCTGCGTCCGGGTCGCGCGCCCCGCCCCGTCAAAGGCGGTGCGGTTCTGCGCCGGAACTGCGTTGTCCGCGGTGCTCAGCAGCGCCGTCCCGGGCGAGCCGAGCGTGTAGTACGGCTCGTTCGACGCGACCGGCAGGCCCCGCGAGTCGTGATAGGAGTCTGTGACGACGCGGCCGGTGCCGGTCGCCGCCGGGGCCTGGGTCTGGCGCGGCCGCAGGAAACCGTCGAAGAGCTGGTACGAGCTCACGTGCCCGGTCCCGTCAGGGTTGAGGGTCGACGTGGTCACCGCCGACGGCCCGCCGGAGGACCGGACCAGATAGGCGTAAGCCGTCGACGGCAGGCCCGGATGGTCCGACTTTGCCCAGCCCGGCTGCCAGACCGCGGTGAGCTGGCCGAGCGCGTCGTGTTCGGTGTCGGTGACCCGGATCGCCTCGCCCCAGGCCGGGTCCACGACCGTGGTTGTGGTCCACTGCTTGGGGTTCGTCACCTTGATGGTGGTGACCGGTGCGCCGGACGCGGGCAGGTAGCTCGTTGCCGTCCGCCGGTTCAGGGTGTCGAACGTCTCGATGACCCGCCCGTAGGCGTCATGGCCGGCCCGTGACGTGGTGACCCAGACTCGCTTGGCCGGGTCGGCGTTCCACACCGACAGCTCCCGCGTCTCGGTGACCAAACCCTTTACCGGGGTGGCTCCGCCGTCGTAGAACATCCGCGTCGCCGAGAGCACGTCGGTGGCCTGCGCCGGGGTGGCCGAGCAGCGCAGCCCGATGGTCTCCACTTCGGACACGAGCGCGTGGATGTTCGCGGCGTCGTTGCGGGCATAGCTGTAACGGGTACAGGTGTCGTCCGCGCCGGTCGCGGTGTCGCCCTGGTCGTCGGTTGCCAGCGGGCGGCCGCGCGGGGTGCCGTCGGAGCCGTCGGTGAAGGTGTTCGCCACCACCGCCAGCCGGTCCGGGCGCCCACCGTCCAATGTGGTCCGGGTCGTGGTGCGCAGTGTCCCGGTCGCGTAGGCGTGGGTGCTGACGCCGTCGACCGTGCGGGTCGCGGTCGGCCCGGACGTCCACGGCTCGTTCGCGGTGCTGCTCACCACCGCGCCGCCCGGCC
This sequence comes from Candidatus Limnocylindrales bacterium, assembly GCA_036377915.1. GTDB lineage: Bacteria > Actinomycetota > Actinomycetes > Mycobacteriales > Micromonosporaceae > Allorhizocola. The sequence goes on along the minus strand of DASUXL010000108.1, from coordinate 13,427 downwards.
CGTTCAGCACTGTCTCCTCGCGCACCGTGCCGGCGAGCCAGTTCTCGTCCTGATAGGACACCCCGTTCACGGTGTAGCTCTGGCTGCGGCTCCCCGAAGGTAGCTTGTCGCCGTGCTTGCCGCGGAAGAACTTCGACACCGTCTGCAGCTGCGGCGCACCGGCGGCCACCTCGCCGACGGTGACGGTCACCTGCTCGTAGCCGCGCCACTGCGCCCAGGTCTTCTTGCCCGGCGGGGTCAGCTCGGCCTCGTCGTAGTGCCAGAACGCGCCGTCGTTCGGGTAGGCGTAGGTGGTGTACTGCGGGCTGTTGCCGCCCGCGTGGTCGGTCATGCTGACCCCGGTCACCACGTACTTGTGGTAGTAGTCGAGGATCTGCGTGCCGCCGGGTGGGGTCCAGAAGGCCGGGAAGCAGCGATAGGTGTTGCTTTCGGGCGCAGTGGGCATCCGCGAACCGGTCACGCAGTCGGGCGCGGAGTAGCCGATTGCCATGACGCCACCGGTTTCGTTGGCGATGGTGCCCAGCCGGTACCGCCGGAACGCCCCGTTTCCGTCGGTGGAGTTGACCCGGTTCGCCATGATCGTCGCGGTCGGGCCGAAGACCACCGCAGGCATCGTCACGTCCGGCGCCGCACCGTTGAGGCCGATGCGCGTCACCGTGTTCAGCCACATGACCCGGGTCTGGTCACCGCCGGCCGGGGTAATCCACTGCACGCCGAGCGCCCAGCGGTCGACGTCCTTGTACGCCTGCGAGCCGGTGGCGACCTGGGTCGTCACGCTGGACAACCGCTTGGTGGACCAGAACGTGGGCGAATACCTGCCCGCGCAAGCCGTCGCGGAGGTGCATTCCCGGTCCCACGGCACGTCCGGCCAGTGGGCAAGGTCGTGCGTTTCACAGCCGGTCCCCAAAGCGCACCGGTCGGCGACCGTGAACAGCACGCGCGCCGGCGCGGTCCCGGTGAACGTGGTGTCCACATTGGAGCGGATGTCGGTGCCGTAGTCGATCCGGGTCAGGTGGGAGTTGCGGACATAGGCGGAGACGGCGGCGTCCGTCAGGTTGCGGGAATAGTTGTTGGTCTCCCGGGCGTACCAGAACGACATCGTGTTGCCGCGCGTGTCCACGACGTGGTCGAGATTCCACCGGTACCCCTGAATGCACCAAGCGCCGGAATAGGTTGCCTGATAACAGGGTTCGCCCGCGTCGTCGCCGAAGACGGGTTGGTACGAAACCGAGTTCGTCTCCGGCCGGCCCGCCTGCCAGCCGGTGAGCCGGTGGCGGCCGAAGAAGTACTGCGTGCCATCGGTTGTGGTGACCTTCCAGTACTCGCCGTCGTTGTCGCCGTTGCCCGCGGCCGGATCGCGCAACCGCTGCACGCGCGTGCCGTCGTCGTCCAGCGGCAGCCACAGGTCCGGGTCGGTGGCCGAGCGGATCAGCTCACCGCCGTGCCCGGCAAGGGAAAGGGTCGCGTTGTCCGACCCCCAGCACAGGTCGCCGGTGCCGGCGTGACCGTCGTCGGCGCAAGCCTTGTAGCGCCGCTCGATGAACCCGGGCTCGTAACCGAACCCGTCCCCCAGCCACGACGGCTGGTTGTTGGTCGCCGACGTCAGCCCGTCAAGCGATTGGGACGAGTAGGAAAAGGCGACCTCGGGGCCCGGGCCGCCCAGCGACGGGGGCATTTTCAGGGGGTACGACCAACCGAAGTCACCGGTCGATCCGCCCGCGGACCACGTGGCCGACGGCTTGAGTGAGGTGGCGGCGAAGCTGCCGCCGGTCGACGAGTCGCCCGCGATCAGCGCGAGCACAACGGATTTGGCGGCCGGGACGGTCACCTCGGCGACCACCTCGGCGGCCGCCCGGTCGTTGCGCGAGCTGACCGGGACCGGCGCGCAGCCGGCACAATCGGGCAGGATCGCGGCGTACAGCCGGCCCGCCCAGTCACCGCCGAACGCGCTCGCGACCGCCGCATAGCCGATAGACACCTGCGTGTCCGCGGCCTGTCCGTCCACACGGGACAGACGCACCGCCAGCCCGCTCGCGCTCTCGTGGCGGCCCAACGTTTCCACGCGTATCTTGCCCGCCCCGCCGGTCACGCGCACCGGGAGCCCGCCGATCCAGGCACGCCCCGCCCCATCGAACTCGGCGCGCGCCGCGACCGGCCACACCGGCGCGGCCACCGGCGGTGCTTTCGCGGCGAGCTGCGGCGCCAGGTTGTCGGCGGGCCGCGAGCCAGCCACCTCAACGGTTTTCACCGGGTCGAGCGACTGCGGGGTTCGCCACTTGGGCGCCGCCTGTGCGGCCGCCTGGGGTACCACCAAGGTGGACGCGAGCACCAGCAAAACCAAGAATCTGGCCATTCGAGGTCACTCTCCCTAAAGCGTCGCGAGGTTGGCGATCTGGCCTGCGGACAGCACACCGGTGAAGACGCGAACGTCGTCGACCGTGCCGGGCCACCAGTCGGTGGGGGTACCGTTCCAGCGCGCCCGGCCGACGACGAACGGGCCCGAGGCGTGCCACGAGCACGCACAGGCGGCGGTACCGGCGAGCACCCCGTTGACGTACAACCGGATCTGCCCGGCGGGCGCGTCATAGACGCCGGTGAGATGGGTCCAGGTGTTGCGCGCGATCGGGGTGGTCGCCAGCGCCCGGATCGAGCTGCTCGACGCATCGGCCGGGGCACGAGTAAATGTCCACTGGCCGCCCGCCTCGCCAAGCATGAACGCGGATGCGCTTGCCCCGTCCTGCGACACCGCGTGATAGTGCCACGGCGTTGTCGCGCTGGAGTTCACCCACGCGGAGACCGTGAACGAACCGTCGGTGCGGATCGCCGGGCCGGAAGCGGTCAGTGCCGAACCCGTGCCGATGGTCCGCAGCCCGTAGCCGGAGCGGCCGGGCGCCCAGGCGGCCGGGCCGGACAGGGTCGCGTCGTGGTCGGCGGTGAGCCCGGACAGGTCGGTGGCGATGGTGCTCGCCGGATCGTCCATGCCCCACCGGCCCGCGCTCGGCGGCAGTTTGGCAAGTGCCGCTATGCCGGCCGGGTCCATAATCCGTTGCCACGCACGGATATCCGCGATGTCACCGGTGAACCGGCCGGCCGCCGCGCCCGACGCCCGCCCGCGCCCGACAGCGAACGGCCCGGTCGCCGCCCACGGGGTCGGGAACGTGGCGGAGCCGGCGGCGACACCGTTCACGTAAAGCGTCAGCGTCTGGGTGGCCGGGTTGTGCACCCCGGCCAGGTGCGCCCACACGCCGTTGACCGCGGTGCCGGCGCAGACCTCGTGGTACACCGGAGCCGCGATGTCGGTCGCGGGCGCGCCGAAGCACCACGTGCTCCCCCGTGACAGCAGGCGGAACCCGTTTTCCGAGACGCCGTCCTGGCTGACGACCACCCGGTCGCCGGTCAGGCCGGCCGGCCGGACCCACGCCGACACCGAGTAGGAGCCGGTCGTGTTCAGCACCGGACCGGTCGTGGCCGCCTGCGATGACGACCCGGTCAGCGACATCGTGCCGTAGGCGAGGGTCGCCCCGGTCGAAAGCGCAAGCGCGGCACCGGTCCCGACGACGTTCGGGACGGGGCCGGCGGTGCCGGTCGTCGCCCACCAGCCCGCAGCGGGGTGAGCCTTGAAACCGTAGGAGTAGTCCTGCCCGGCGGGCAGCGCCGAGCGGTTTCCGGCCCGGTCCACGGCCATCACGGTCAGCCGGTTGACGGTGAACCCGGCGACGAGCGGCTCCACGGTCACCGTCACCACCGCCGTGCCGTCGGGTCCGGCCGGGGCCCAGCGGTCGGGCGCGGCGGAATTCAATCCCCATAGGTATGCGACGACGTTCGGGTCGGTACCCCCTGATGGCCGGAAGCGAACCTGGGTAGGCCGGCCCACCACCGCCGTGGAAGACGGGTTTGGCGGGGTCACGCCCCAGGACGCCAGGGCGAGGTCGTTGCCCGGATCCGCGGTGACCGTCGGCACCCCAGGAGGTGACGTGTCGACGACGAATTCGCACCACTGCGACCACGGCTTGGCGAAGCCGCCGTCGTGGCCGCGCGCCCGCCAGGAGTAGGGCTGCCCCTCGGCGAAGGTACCCGCCGGAATCGTTGTGGTGAAAGTGGATCCGCTCGCGAGGCCGGGCGCCGGCGTGATGACCGACCCGATCATCGGCCCGTTCTTCGCCCACCACTCGAACTCGGCCCTGGTCGCGCCGCCGTTGATGTCGTCGACCCGGGCCTTGAGCGTGAGTCCCGCGCCCGCGTTGGCGGGGTTGAGCCGCGGCAGCGGGCCGGTATCCGTGACGCCGGGGGTGAACATGCACGGCGACGGCAGGCTCGTCACCATCTGGGTCGCCGGTTGACTGTCCAATGTGAACTCGCACCACCCGGACCAGCCCGACCATTTGGCGCCGTCATGGCCTCTTGCCCGCCAGGAGAAGGTGCCGCCGTCGGGCAGGTCGGACGCGGGAATCGTGACGGACGGCTGCCAGGCACCGGACCCGGCCGGACCGGTCGCCGCCGAGCCGATCGGCGCCGACCCGCCGGTGACCCACCACTCGAACTGCGCCCACGTCGACGCGCCCTCCGGGTCGCTCAGCACCGCTGACAGCTGCGGGATCGTGGACAGGCGGGGCCGCCCGGAACCGGTCACGCACGGCGTCGAAGGCGTTGTTCCCAACGCGGTAACCGTTGGCGCGTAGTGGAAGTTGATGGTCACGAACGGATCACCGGAAGACGCGTTCGACGAGAGAAACCGCTTCCAGGTGTCGCTGTGCCACTCCGGCCCGGCCCGCAGCCCCAGGTTGTAGTACTCGTAGCCGGCGTCGGCCCCGGCCTGGAAGTGGTCGCGCGCGTTGATGTTCACCCAGCCATTGCCCTCGCACGAGTCGTACCCGGTCGTCTCCCACGACGAGTGGTGACCGGCCACCCAGGGCGGCTGGCTGTTCCATCGGGTGGTGTGGTCGGCGTAGCCGGTCGTCCACAGCTGCCACTCGGCGTCCCGGCACGAGTACGCCCACGTCTCGTACATGTGCAGCGTCGCCCAGTTGATGTAGGTGCCGTAGAACGGCCGCATGTCGAAGAAGATGAACGACCGCGCCACCGTGGCACCCCCGTTGTACGTGCCGAGCTTGAGTTCGGTGGAGTTCCACCCGGAGGTGCCGTCGCTCTGTACCCACGTGTCGTGGTGGCCGCCGCGTGCCCAGATGTCCCACTGCGGGTCGATCGTCACCGGATAGACCGTTGCCGGATCGGCAAAGAACCCGGCGTCCGTCGTGAGCCGCAGCTCCGGCCCGGCGGCCGTGACGCCGACCGGGACCTTGCGAGCCGGCTCACCCGACCTCGGATCGATGGTGGCGTCCCACATGTACGCCTTGGACATCTGCCCCCGAACCTTGCCCGCGCCGTCGACGAGATCGATCTCGCCGTCCGGTGTTGTGCGCGGCGTCAGCGAACCGCTGCGCCACGGCGCCTCCACCGACGCGACCTGCGCCGCCGCCTCCTTGTTCTTGACCACCAGGAACGACTCGAACCCGGTGCGGGTCACCTCGACGACGAGGTCCACGCCGGGTTTGGCGTTCGCGTAGGTGGCTTTGGTGCCGTTGAGCACCGGCTCCGGCAGCGTGCCCCGCCAGCCGACCGCCACCTGCTCCGCCCCGGATCCGAGGACCGCCAGATCGTGGTCGCCCGGACCGGAGGCCGCGGCGAGCGTGAGGCCCACCGGGTGGACCCGCGACCCGATGCTGCCGTCCAGGCGGCGTTCGAGGCTGAGATCGACGTCCCGCCAAGCACCCGAGGCGTCCTTGATCCGCACGACGCCGGTGTGGACCTCGGCCGTGCTGGAGCCGTCGGCCTCGGCGAAGATCTGCGTGGTTCCGGATCGGGACGACATGACCTCGACCCGGCTCCCGCAGGCGCGAGCGCTCGCGAGCGCCGCCGCCGGATCCGGCTGGGCGGCCGGGCACTGCGCTGTGGCCGGTGCCGCGGTCCACACAAACGTGGTGAGCAGGGGAAGCAACGCCGTCGACGCGGCGAGGCGGCGCGATACGCGTGACATGTAGGCATCGAAATTTGTGCCGCAAAGCAAACCCGTACACGCCCGCTAACCACGGACCAACCACCATGGCCAAGCTAGGAACGCGCTCTCACAAGTCACTAACAAGCCTCGCCAGCGCCACCCGATTGGGTACATCCAGCTTGCGATAGATCCGGCCCAGGTGGGAGTCGACTGTCCGCACGCTCAGGTGCAGCTTCGCCGCGATCTCGTTGCTGGGCATGGCCTGCCCGGCGAGCAACGCGATATCGTGCTCGCGCGGGGTCAGCATCGCCCGCCACCGGCTCCCGTTCGCCGTCGTCGCGGTGACGCGGGTCAGGCGGGCCTGCTGCTCGTCGACGAGTTCGGCGAGGCGCCCGGAGTGGCAGCGCCGGGCGAGGGCCGCCGCCATCGAGAGCCGGTCGGAGATTCGTTCAAGCTCGCCGTCCGGGCTGGCCTTTGCCAAGACCACGAACGTGCGGCCAAGTTCGAGCAGCGCCCCGGCTTCGGCGAACGAGGCCGCGGCGGTCTCGGCGGCCTTCGAGGCGAGCTTTGACGCGCCGCGGGCGCCGTCGACGAGCGCGCGTGCCCGGAAGGCGTACCCCCGCCGCAGTCCGGTCGGTGCCCGCTCGACCGCCTGCACGGCAAGGGTCGCGAACTCGTCCGCGGCGTCCAGATCGGACTCCGCGACCGCGGTGATCGCCAGCAGTTCCCACCAGCGCACCCGCCGCAGCGTCGCCACCATCGGGAGCAGCTTGCCGCCCCCGATGGACAGCAGGAGGCTCGCGGCGTGACCGGGCTGGCCGGCGAACGCCAGGGCCTCACCGAGCGCCGCCTGCGCCTGCACCTGCCAGGTCAACGCCTTGTCCGCGCCGCACGCGACGGCGATGGCGCGCTCCGCCACGGCGACGCTGCGCTGCGCCAGCGCCGAAGGCTGTTGCCACACAAGCACCTGCGACTGCAACGTGAGGATGAGAGTGCGGATCGCGACCACCCCGGTCTCCGCGGCCAGCTGCTCGGCCTCCTCGAGGACCTGCGCCGCCCGATCCAGCCGCCCGATGCGGAACTCCGTCTCCCCCAACGATTTCATCAGGTTCGGCAGGACGTGCCGCTGACCGGTCTGCCGGGCCAGCCGCACCCCGCGCCCGAGATGGCGGCGCGCGTCCGCGAGCCGTTCGAGCAGCATCTCCGACTGACCGATCAGGCGCAGGCAGTCAATGTCTTGCACCGCAACACCGTCCACCATCGCATCGACGATCGTGGCACCCGCCGAAACCGCCTCGCTCCCGCCGTCGACATCGCCGAGCGCCGACCGCGCCCACGCCGCCGCGCCCAGCGCCACACCCTCCAGCACCTGATCGCCCGCCTCGGCGGCAAGCCGCGCCGCCTCGGACGCGAGCCGGTCGGAGTCCGCATAGTCGGCGCGGTCGGCGGCGATCGCGCTCAGCTCGACCAGCCCGGTCGCGCGGTCGGCGGGAGAATCCGCCCGGGTCAGCCCGGTCTGGATCAGCGCCGCCGCCTCCGAATACCGGCCAAGATACCGCTCGATCCGCCCGGTGTGCAGCGCGGCATCGGTCTGCACGAACGGCTCCGGACTCCCGGTCAGCGCAAGCAGCATGGCCCGGCTGTCATCCAGCCGCCCCAGATTCAGCCGCGCCTTGGCCAGCAACAGTTGAGTGGCCGTCCAGCGCGGGTCGTCCCGGGCGAGCAGCCCCTCCACCGCTTCCAGCCACGAGTTCGCGGCGGCCGGATCGACATTGAGCGCCTGCCTTGCTCCCAATGCCATTATCGGGTACCTCTCCGGGTGGGCCGGATCCGAAGAGTTCGCGACGTGCCGCGCCCGGATGATCGCCGGGGCGCCGCGCCGCTCCAGCGCGCGATCCGCCCGAAGGTGCAGATCGCGCCGCTGCGTGAGGGAGGTCATGTGGTAGGCCGCGGTGGCAAGCGTGCGGTGGCGGAAGGTGAGCATCGGTCCGGGTTGTTCGGTCGGACCGGTCGGTGCGGCCGGGCCGGGTCGCGACGTGCGGATGACGTCCTCGGCGATGAGCCCGTCGAGCGCGGCCAGCGTGGCGTCATCGTCCAATATGGACATCGTGAGCAGCGTCTCCGGCAGGAACGGCTCACCCAGCACCGCAACCGCCTGCGCCACGGCCAGCCGGTCGGGCGGCAGGGCGGCAAGTTCGGCCTGCAGCGGGGCATAGGAGGCAAGGCTCGAGTCGGCCAGCGCGTGCACGTAAAGCGGAATCCCCTCGGAGTCCCGGTGCAGCTGCTCGACATCGATGTCCGGGCGGTCACCGGCGATGCGGCGGGTGTGCTCGAACTCCAGCGGCGGCAACTGGCGCAGGTCGAGGCGCATCGACGCGCGGCACAGGACCGCGGAGGTGGGCGGGGGCAGCTGGCGCGGGCGCAGAGCCAGCGCCAGCAGGATCGGGGTGGCCGTCAGATCCAGAAGGCTTTCGAGGGTACCCATATGATCGGAAGCCAACCGGTGAACGTCATCGACGATCGCCACCACGCCGGACTTGCCTTGCGCCGCAGCGGTTTCGGCCAGCCGGAGCACGCCGTCAGGTCGGTCGGCGCGGGCCGCCAGCACCGGCAGGCCGGCCTCCCGAGCCCGTGCCGCCAGCTCGCCCAGCATCCGTGTCTTGCCGATCCCCGGCTCGCCGACGTAGGCCCGCACGGTCGAATGACCGGCGAGCAGCCCCCGTACTCCCGAATGAATGTCGGCCAGCTCACCATCCCGCCCCACGATAGACATTCACGACCTCCCCAATCATGTCTGCCTGTAATCCGCACACGGCGGGCCCGCGGATTACAGGTGTCAGCTTCACGACAGAAGGAACCTGTTGTGGTGGCGAGGGTTCGGCCCTCGCTATCACATGACGAACACTTTCCTGGGAAGGGCATCCGTGTACGCCGCCGTGACGGTGACCGTGATTGCCGCATCGCTGATCGCCGCCGCGCCCGCCCACGCCGAGCTGCCCGTGACACGGCCGTTCCTGACGAGTGACCATGACTCCGAGGACCTCAAGTCGGTGACCGTGCCGTGCCCGGACGGCCGGCGCGTCATCGGCGGCGGCGCCAGCATGACCGGTGGCGACCACCGCGTGCACCTGTTCGGGCTGCACCCCAACGAGGACGACGACAGCTTCACGGCACTGGCAAAAGAGGATGCGCCGTATGCCGGATCGTGGTCCTTGACGGTCGTTGCGGTGTGCGCATACCTTCCCGGCGACCTGCCCGGGTACGACATCGTCTCGGCCGCCACCACGTGGACGTCCAGCACCACCAAGACGCTCGAGGTCGACTGTCCGGATGGGACTGTCCCGCTCAGCTTCGGCGCCCGCGTCGCCGGCAGCAGCGTCAGCAAGCTGCTGCTGACGATCGTCGCCCCGAACGAGGACGAGGACGGCGCCTACGCCGGGGCGAAGGAGGCGGCCGGCGGCTACGACGGCACGTGGAAGCTCACGGTGTGGGCGGTCTGCGCCGACACGCCCGAAGATTGGGACATCGTCTCCTTCGAGGCCGCCACGAATTGGGCGGCGGCGGGAGTTGACTGCGGGCCGTGGAAGGTGATGATCGGCGTCGGTGGCTGGATAAGCCTGTCGCTTGGCGAGGTCTACCTGTCGGAGTTGGTCATCACCGGGTCCGGCGGCATACCGACCTACGGCTGGGCGACCGCGATGGAGGACGCAAACGGTGCCGCCCACGACTGGAACGTGACCGGATACGCGGTCTGCGTGACCCCTTAAATTCCGTCTCGGCGTGTGTTACCTTGGTCCCAAGGGACATGGGGACACAAGGACACAGGTAGAGACGGAAGGTGAGGTGATGTCGATGATGGCCGAAGAGATCCGGAAGGTCGAGCGGGTGCAATTGGGCGTCCGCATGGAGGCTCGGCTGGTGAAGGTCCTGAAAGGACTCGCCGAATTCAACAACGAGACCCTGGGCGAGCTCCTCGAAAAAATCGTCCTGCACTCGTTCGAGCCGGTCCCCGGCGACGAGGGCGAGTCAAGTGCGAGCCCGCACAGCAAGGCCCAGCTCAAGGCGATCGAAGAGCTGAAGCGGGTCTACGGCCTCGACTACGAGACACACGCTGCGCGCGGATTCCCGAAGCAGCAATCCGAGGGGTAATGAGGTTGGGAGCCATGGCCGCCCGCGCCGCCATGGCTCCCATTTGTCAGGTGTCAGAGGCACGGACCGCGCGGAGCAGGAAGCCACGCAACGAGAACTCCCGGCCGTCCAGCTCCGCGGCCACCTCGATCCCCTCGACCTGCGTCCCGACCCACTCCGGCCCGGCGAAGCACGCCCGAAGGAACTCCTCGGTGACGCCCCAGCCCTGACCCGCCTCCAGCGACACCGCCAGGATGAAGACGGTCGCGCCCGGTGCGGCAAGGCCTGGCAGCTGCGTGAGGTATGCGTCCACCTCGCTCCGGCCGCGGCGGTTGAGGCTGTGCAGCAAACCGGAGTCGAAGACTGAGTCGAACGGCGCCGCCGGCAACGACAGATCGGTGGCATCCTGCGCCTCGAAATGCACCGTCAGGCCCTCGCCGGCCGCCTTGGCACGGGCCATGTCGATAGCCACGCGCGAGATGTCGACCGCCGTCACCTCGTAGCCGCGGCGGGCCAGGGCGATCGCGAGATCGCCGGTGCCGCAGCCGATATCGAGCACCTTCGGGCCCAGCACCGCATCGTCGAGCACCCGCGCAAGCGCCGGCTGCGGACCACCGATGTCCCAGGGCGGCCCGCCCTCGCCGGCGGCATCACGGTAGATCTTGTCGTACTCGCTTGCGGTCACCGCAAACCTCCGGAGATGTCAGGGCGCGGCACAAAGGATGAATGGCGGTCCGGACTCTCTATTGACCAGTCCACGCTCGCTGTCCATGGTGATGACGTAGTTTCCGTACTGGTCATAGAGAGTCCGGACCGAGTGGCCGGTGGAGTTATCCTGCTCGAAGACGATGGTCATGTCGGCTGGGCCATTTCCGGGCTTGAAGATGGTGTCGCCGTTGCCCATAGTGATCATTGTGCCACGCACACCGTCGCGTTCGGCCTGCACGGCACTGACGACAGTGTTCGCCGCGGTCTGAGGATCCTTGCGGTGGTCCACCTTTGCCGCCGGGTTTCCGCCGAGCACGAAGTCCCCCAGGATGATCGCGATCTCCTCCTCGGAGAGATCGGGCTCGGACAGCTTGACCAGACCGGCGTTTCCCGACGCCACCTGCGTCCCGGTGAGGTTGGGCAGGTAGGTCATGATGGCCGGGTTGACATTGCCGGGAGGCACTTGGCCGGGATGTGCGCGGCGCCGTATGCGGCGATCAGAAGCGCACCCAGGGCACCGAGAAGCCTGACCGCCAGTGTCTTCGTTGCCGTGATGGCCCCAGCGATGGTGCCGGCGGCGTTGGTGATGCCGGCAAGGGAAAGGAAATCTCTGTTGCGCTGGCGCACGGCTCCCGCGGATTGAGGTCGGCCAGGTATTGCCGGTAACGAGCAAGGTGCAGGCTGAGCTTGGCATACTCATCGTCGGTGATCTGCGGAGGCCGGGCCGCCCACGCCTCGTTGAGCCTACACTGGGCCTCTTCCACCTCCCTGAGATTCTTGTCCCGATCCTTTCGGGGCCAATAGTTTTGGGGTCATAGTCCTGCCCGTAGACCACCAAGTGGCCGCTGGCGTCAAACGACAGCCTCTCGCCGGTCACGTTGGAGGCCCAGGTGGCTTCGCCGGTGTTGTCATAGACCACCAGATTGCCGTCACCGCCCGCGCCACCGTGGAAGACCAGCCGAGCATTGGGACCGTGGTCGTAGCGGGCGGTGTTGGATCCGGCCGCCCAAACCGGCTGGAGGTCTGGTCCCAGATGACCACGTTGCCCGCGTGGAACTTCAGCACCTCACCACGGCAGGTCACATAGAACTCCTCCGGCACGAACTCCTTGCGCTCGGTCCACTCGAAGTTCTCGCAGTCGCTGCGCTTGCTCGTCCACCGCGGCCAGCCGTCGCTGGCCGGGCCGCCCTGAAAGACCAGCCGCTCATTCGGGCCTCGGACCGCCCCGGCGTGGTTCGACCCGGCCCCCCACACCGGCTGATGCCGCTGATCGTAGATGATCACGTTGCCATCGATGAAGGTAAAGATCTCTCCGCGCGGAACACCAACCGGCCCGGCCCGCGCCCCGCTGGCACCGCGGCGGACGACCATCGCACCAGACCCGCGGCATCAGCGACCACCGCCGCCGTGAATGCCTTGTATCTATACCGTCATGCGCCGTTCGTAACGAACACCGCCAACGCCACACCGACGCCGGAACCTCAATAATCACGTGACGCGCGGCGCCCCGATCGTCGATAGTCCACCCGTGGCCACCATGAAAGTCGACAGGACTGAACGCGGCCCGACCCCTCGATCCTCCCTGTCCTCCCTGTCCTCGCGGGCCGGACGTGCCTTCGGCGCGATCCCGCCAACGGCACTGGTACTGCTCGGCATCGTCAGCGTTCAGGTGGGCTCGGCACTGGCCAAGCACCTGTTCAGCGCGGTAGGCAGCTTCGGGACAGTCGCGTTGCGACTGTTCTTCGCGGCGGCGGTGCTGATGCTGTTGTGGCGGCCATCGCTGCGCATGACTCGTCGCGCGTGGACAGTAGTGCTCGGTTACGGCGTGATTCTCGGCTTGATGAACCTGTGCTTCTACCTGGCGCTGGCCCGGATCCCGCTGGGGATCGCGGTAACCATCGAGTTCCTCGGGCCGCTGGCGGTGGCCCTGGCCGGGTCGAGGCGATGGCTTGACGCTTTCTGGGCCGTGCTCGCGGCGGGCGGTGTGGTCCTGCTGTTGGAGGGACGCGGCGACCTCAACCTTGTCGGTTTTCTGTTCGCCCTCGCCGCAGGAGTGTGCTGGGGCCTGTACATCCTGGTCGGCGCGGCGCTGGGCCGCCACACCACGGAAGGCAACGGCCTGGCGCTGGGGATGGCCGTCGCGGCGCTGATCGCCGTCCCGTTCGGCGTCGCCGACAGCGGAACCGCGCTGATCGAGCCGTGGGTGCTCGTCGCGGGGCTCGGCGTGGCGCTGCTTTCGTCGGTGGTCCCGTACACGGTGGACCTGGAAGCGCTGCGCAAGATCCCGCCGCGCGTGTTCGGCATCCTGATGAGCCTCGAGCCGGCGATGGCGGCCCTGATCGGCTTCATCCTGCTCGGAGAAGCGCTGCACTGGTCGCAGTGGCTGGCGGTGCTGTGCGTGGTGGCCGCCTCAGCGGGCGCCACGCGCGGAGCCAGCCCACAACCACGCGAGGCGGCCGCGTGACCTAATGACGCGTCAGTGCGCGTTGATCAAGGCGTCGAGCGCACGGGTGAGCCGGGCAGCGTCGGTGAGCAGCAGGTACCGGTCCCCCTCGTCGCCGCGCACCCAGGCGTTGAGGCCGTCCGGAGTGACAAC
>DASUXL010000107.1:0-38804 GCA_036377915.1 Candidatus Limnocylindrales bacterium | reverse complement strand
TTCTTTGTTCCTGGCCAGGAGAGAGAAAGGATCACCCGTGCCCGTCCAGTCGATGGTTTTGGGTCCCTCCGGCGCCGGCACAACCTCGACCCCGCAGCGGATTACTCCCTGGGGAAAATTAAAGCCAAAGCTGCTGCTGCTGACTAGCGTGGATGTGCATGCCAAAGTGACCTCGAGCGGTGCCGCGCTCGCTGCGGATGGTAGGCCAATCACCGCGGCGAGTATGGTGAGCGCGCTGACAGTGAGGCGTCTGCCTCTCATACAACCTCCTAAGTCGAGCCTCGCCCAACGATGGCGGCCCCGGACCGCAACGCCATCGGTAGAACTACGCTATTCGACTACGTAAAGCCGCTCAGCTTTGCGATCCGGGTGGTGCTGCGCGCCAACGAGGTGTTGTCAAAAACACCCAGACATGCGATTCAGGAATGAGATCGCCTTTGGAGACCCGCTCGACCTCCGCGATCATGTGCAGCGGCTCGCCCGCCAGCGCGGTGAGAAGTGAGAGGGTGGATCGGGAGATTGTCCGGGGCTTGCCTGGCGGCTAACGGGTTCTGCGGGTGGCGCGGATCCAGGCGGCGGTGCCCTCGACGGCCAGAGCGAGCATCAGGCCGGCATAGATGCGAGAGGGCAGGTGGTCCCAGCGGACCTCTCCAGGGTGGGTCACGAGCGCGAGCAGCGCCAGGAGCCCGGCCACGACGCAGCCGGCGGCGCCGGCGCGCCACCGCGCGGGATCGCCCTCGGCCAGGGCAAACCACGAGCCGGCGCCGAGGGCCAGGATCCACACGCCCGTCATCCGCAGGTCCAGGGGGCTGGCCGCCCACGGCCAGTACGGCTCGATCCGTTGCGGGGCAAGCAGAACGGCAAGTCCGAGGAGCGTGCCGATGAGGGCGACGGACGCGACCGGCGCCGCGATCCACCATTGAGCGCGTTCCTTCCGGCCCGTCTCAAAGGGCGACTGCTTGGCAAACGCCCGGGATGGGTTCAGTTGCCACACAAGGACGGCCAGGCCGGCGACGAGAAGGACGGCGTGGACTGCGAACCACACGATTGGAAATTCGTTGCGGTGCAGCCAGATCACGCCGACGGATAGTCCTAATAGGATCAACGAGGCGAGGACCGGGGTCCGGACGTCGAGCCAGCGGCGCTGCTCGGCGGCGACCGCGAGCGCGGCCATCCCGCCCAGGTAACAGGCGCCGATCGTCGCGGCCGACAGCGGTGAGCCGACCGCCCACCCGGCCTGCGTGCGAAAAGTCAAAACTACGCCAACCCAGCCGCAGCCGAGCGCGAGCGGCACCAGGAAGCCGAAACGGACAGCGGGGGTGACCACCCGGTCATGGTCGCGCACGGCCGCAACTTCCTCGATTTCCCTGCGTTCGCGACCAGGCATTTTATAGCCTCGGATAGTGGGAGGAATCATTTGGCGTCTGCCGTCGTTGCTGCGTACCGGCTTGATCGGCGGCATGATCATCGCCTTGCTCGGACTACCGGTGGCGTTCGTGATGGGCAACGCGGTCAAGGCGGGCAACGAAGCCTTCCAGGCCATCCCCAGCGAGCTTACCGAGTCCCCGTCCGGCCAGACCAGCTATGTCTACGCCGCCGACGGCAAGACGCTACTGACGATGTTCTATGAAGAGCACCGGCGATACATACCGCTGTCCGAGATGCCACCCCTGCTGTACCAAGCGGTCATCGCGGCCGAGGACACGCGCTTCTTCCACCACAACGGCGTAGATCTTCCAGGTCTGGTGCGCGCGTTCCTCGCCAACCAGCGCGCGGGCGGGGTCGAGCAGGGCGCGTCGACGCTGACGATGCAGTACGTGCGGATGGCGCTACGCGACGGTGCCCGCAGCCCCGACGACGTCCTCGAGGCGACCGAGCAGACCCCGGCCCGCAAGCTGCGGGAGGTGCGGGTCGCGATGGAACTGGAGCAGCGACTGTCCAAAGAGGAGATCCTGGAGCGGTACCTCAACACCGCCTACTTCGGCCACCGCGCTTACGGCGCCTATGCCGCGGCGCAGATCTACTTCACCAAGGCGCCCAAGGATCTGACCCTCACCCAGGCCGCCCTGCTCGCCGGGCTGGTCAAGGCGCCCACCGACTATGACCCGGCCGGGCAAGACGCCACCGCCGCCCTCGCCCGCCGCGACTGGGTGCTCGACCGGATGGCCCGGCAGAAGTACGTCACACCCGAGCAGGCGGCGCAGGCGAAGGTGGAGTCGTTGGACCTGAAGGTGACCGACCCACCCAACGACTGCACCGGCGTCACCCAGGAAGTCAACAACTACGGGTACTTCTGCGAGTTCTTCAAGAGCTGGTGGATCCGGCAACCAATGTTCGGCTCGAACCCGCATGAGCGCATGGACACGCTGCGCCGGGGTGGGTACCAGATAACAACCAGCATCGATCCGCACATAAATTCTGTCGGCAAGAACGCGGTTTTCTCGCAGCAGGCGCAGAACACCGCCTTCGCGCTCGGGGTGGTGGCGATAGAGCCGGGCACCGGCCGGGTCAAGGCGATGACGGTCAACCGCACGTTCTCGGTCGACCAGGCGCGCAACGGCGCCAACACCGACCCGGGCAAGCGCGGCAAGATCCCGGGCAACTATCCCAACACCGTCAACGCTTTGCTTGGCGGTGGTGACCTTCCCGGGTACCAGGCCGGGTCGACATTTAAGTTCTTCACCATGCTTGCCGCACTCGACGCCGGGATGCCTTTGACGACGAGCTATCACGCGCCAAAGCAACTGGTGTCGCAGTACCCGGGCACGCCGGGTGAGTCGAGCACGTGCGGCGGACGGTGGTGCCCGGTCAACGCCAGCGACGCAATGACCGGTAACCAGACCATGTGGAGCGGCTTCGGCAAGTCCGTCAACACCTACTTCGTGCAGCTGGAGCAGGCCGTCGGCTCGCAGAACGCGGTCAAGATGGCCGAGCGGCTGGGGCTGCGCTGGCGCTCCGAGACCGACAAGGCGATCGCCGAAAACCCGCAGCGGGCCGCTCTCTGGGGCGCCTTCACCTTGGGCGTCGCCGACACCACGCCGCTGGAGATGGCGAACGCGGTGGCGACCGTCGCGGCCGAAGGCGTCTACTGCGAGCCGATCCCGGTGGTGTCAATCATCGGGCCGGACGGCACCGACCGGGCCGACGCCACCAACCCACGCTGCCACCAAGAGCTTCCGGTGCACGTGGCGCGCGCGGCGACCGACGCCGCCCGGTGCGTCACCGGGTTCAAGGCGGCCGGCGGCAACTGTGGTGACTGGTCCACGGCGGGCGGTGTGGCCGCCGCGGTGGGGCGGCCGGTCGCCGGCAAGACCGGTACCACCGACAGCACCCGCAGCGCCTGGTTCGTCGGGTACACCCCGCAGCTGGCCGCGGCGAGTTTCATGGCCGACCCGGACTTCCCGTTCAACAACGTGGGCGACGGCAACTCGCAGAAGCCGGTCCAGTCGGTGGTCGCGGTGCTGCGTGACGGGCTGGCGGGCCAGCCGGTGCTCAACTTCAACTACCCGTGATCCCAAAGATGGTGCGGTAGTCGACGCCCGGCTGCCAGGGCGTGCCGTAACGCAGCGCGTAGATGAGCACGCAAAGCCAAGGCGCCCAAGGGCCGCGCAGCATCAACGCATGGGCGCCCTCGTGCATCAGCACCACGTGCCACTCCCGCGGCTCCGGCCGCATCTGGATCAGGTGCTCGTGGTAGAACGACACCCACTGGCCCTCAAACATGATCAATAGCCGGTGGTTGGTCACGATTGTTGCTCTGGTCCCGAAAGCGCGCCACTGCGGCCGGGCCATCGCCTCGGCCTGCGCCTTGCGGTTGGAGTTGCCGATCGCCGAGGCGGCCATCGTCGCCGCGCCCAGCAGCGGCCCGCCGACCCAGAGATAGTTGGTGCTGTACTCGACGTCCATCCCGAAGAAACGCAGATACTCGAACGGCATCTGCCCGTGCTGCCGCTCGTCCTGCCCCAGCATGATGGACGAGGGCTGCACGCTCGGCGACCCTCCGCTTTGGACATGCTGGGCCAGCGCAATCGCCATCTGCCACCCTGTGTCGAACTCCGACGCCGGCTGGTACCGCACTGGCTCGCCCACGGCATAAAGGGTAAGGCTTTCCTCGATGGATTGTCAGCCCGGCTACTCTCGCGGGGTCGTCCACTCCGGCGGCCAGGGCGCCGTGCCGTTGTTGCGGTAGGCCGCAGGGATGACGCTGAGCGGCAACGGCTTGCCGCTGGTGCGGGAGCTCGCCGAGACCGGCCGGACGCCGGGCCGCGGGCCGGGGCCGATCCTCATCCACTCGGTGAGCGGCACCTCGAGATCGCCGAACGGATGCGCGATCACGACCAGGATGTCATCGGGATCCATCAACCGATGCTAGCGAGACAGTTAGCGAGACGGCGAGTTAGGGCAGCAGGTGGGCGGCGGCCTGGAGGGTGGGCGGCTTATGGCAGCAGGTGGGCGGCGGCTTGGAGGTGGGTGGCGTGGCGGTGCAGCTCGGCGACGATGTCGGCGGCGGTGGTGTCGCGTAGCCGGGCCAGCGGGACGGACACGCTGATCGCATCCACCGCAGGCCGGCGCAGCGGCACCGCGACGGCCAGGCACATGATGCCCTCGGTGTTCTCCTCGCGGTCCTCGGCCCAGCCGTGCTCGCGCACCCGGGCCAGGTCCGCGTGCAGCGCCTCGGGTGTGGTGAGGGTTTGCGGGGTGAGGCCGGGCAGCGGCCAGTCGAGCAGCCGGTCGACCTCGGCGTCGGGACGCTGGGCCAGCAGCGCCTTGCCAAGCGCGGTGGCGTGCGCGGGCAGGCGGCGGCCGATGGCGCTGAACAGCCGCAGCGGGTGCGCCGATTCGCGTTTCGCTATGTAAACGACGTTCGGTCCGTCGAGCCGTCCCAAGTGGACTGTCTCGCCGAACCGGTCGGCGAGCGCGTCCAGCGTGGCGTTGACCAGGCCCAGCGTGTCGTCGCTGTCCAGGTACGCCGCGCCGACCTGGAGGGCGCGTATGCCCAGGCCGAAGCGGATGCCGCTGGCGTCGGTCTCGACCCAGCCGCGCTGGGTCATGGTGCGCAGCAGGCCGTGCAGGCTGCTCTTGGGGATGTCAAGCTCGCGCGCGAGCTCGACCAGCCCGCGGGGGCCGCCCGTGGCCAGCGCCTCCAGCAGCTCCAGGGTCCGGTCGGCGGACTTCACCGGCGGGCGCGCCTCGTTCATTGCCATCCCCTTCGTCGGCCTTTAGGATCACATACGTGACCGCAGTTCACCAACATGAACACGTACCCGACATCATCGCCCTGCTTGCCGGTGACCGGCTGCTTCCGGTGATCGTCCTGTCCAATGCCGACCAGGCCGAGCCGCTGGCCGCCGCGATCGCCGCGGGCGGGCTGCACTCGATCGAGGTGACGCTGCGCACGCCCAGCGCCCTCGACTCGATCAAACGCCTCGCGACCGCCTCCGACCTGGTCGTCGGGGCCGGCACGGTGCTCACCCCGGAGCAGGCCGAGCGCGCCGTCGAGGCGGGCGCCCGCTACGTCGTGTGCCCCGGCTTCAGCGCCGCCGTCGTGCGCCGCTGCCAGGAGCTTGGCGTCCCGGTGTTCCCGGGCGTCGCCACCCCGACCGAGATCCAGATGGCGCTGGAGGCGGGGCTCACCACCGTGAAGTTCTTCCCCGCTGAGCAACTGGGCGGAGCGCCGATGGTCAAGGCCCTGTCCGCCCCGTTCCCGGGCATCCGCTTCGTGCCCACCGGCGGCGTCACCACTGCCAACCTCGCGGCGTACCTGTCCCTCCCGTCCGTGCTCGCCGTCGGCGGCACCTGGATGGTCGCCGCCGACCTGCTGGCCGCCGGGGACTACGCCGAGATCACCCGCCGCACCGCCGCCGCGGTCGCCGCCGCCCGAGAAGGAGGGGCCTGATGGCGCTGCTGACCGGGCTCGCCGCCCGTGCGGCCGAGGAGTGCCGCTACGATCTCGTCTCGCTCGGCGAGGTGATGCTGCGGCTGGACCCGGGCGAGGGCCGGGTGCGCACCGCCCGCTCGTTCCGTGCCTGGGAGGGCGGCGGCGAGTACAACGTGGCCCGCGGGCTGCGGCGCTGCTTCGGCATGCGCACCGCACTGGTCAGCGCGTTCGCCGACAACGAGGTGGGTCGGCTGCTGGAGGACCTGATCCTCACCGGCGGCGTGGACACCTCGCTGGTGAAGTGGGTCCCGTATGACGGCATCGGCCGCACCGTGCGCAACGGCCTCAACTTCACCGAGCGCGGCTTCGGCGTGCGCGGCGCGGTCGGCGTCTCCGACCGCGGCCACACCGCCGCGGGCCAGCTGCGCCCCGACGACGTCGACTGGGAGCACCTGTTCGGCACGCTGGGGGTGCGCTGGTTCCACACCGGAGGCATCTACGCCGCGCTGTCGGATACCACGCCCGACGTGATCGAGGCGGCGATGGCCGCGGCCCGCCGCCACGGCACCATCATCTCGTACGACCTCAACTACCGCCCGAGCCTGTGGAAGGCGATCGGCGGCAAGGCGCGGGCGCAGGAGGTCAACCGGCGGCTGGCCCGCTACGTCGACGTGATGATCGGCAACGAGGAGGACTTCACCGCCAGCCTCGGCTTCGAGGTGCCCGGCACGTCGGAGGACCTGTCCGACCTGGCGGCCGAGAACTTCGAGGAGATGATCGGCCAGGTGGTGCAGGAGTACGACAACTTCAAGGTCGTCGCCACCACGCTGCGCACGGTGCACAGCGCGACGGTCAACGATTGGGGCGCGATGGCCTGGAGCCGGGACGGCTTCGCCCACGCCACGCACCGCCCCGGCCTGGAGATCCTGGACCGGGTCGGCGGCGGCGACAGCTTCGCCAGCGGCCTGGTCTACGGCCTGCTCACCACCGGCGACCTGGCCCGCAGCGTCGAGTACGGCGCCGCCCACGGGGCGCTGGCGATGACCACGCCGGGCGACACCTCCATGGCCACCCGGGCCGAGGTCGAGGCTCTCATGTCCGGCGGTTCCGCCCGCGTGCAGCGCTGACAGATAGTTGATTAAGTGGTGTTACTCTGGTACCCTTCTCGGTGTGACTACGAAGTTCACCATCAGCTTGCCCGATGAGCTGGCAGAGTATGTCCGCGCCACGGACAACGCGTCTGGCTACATCGCCGAGGCGGTGCGCCGCCAGATGGCGATCGACGCGACCCGTAGGGCCAACGCCCTGGTCGGCGTGCACGAGATCCCGCCCGAGGTCTATGAGCAGATGGATGCCGAAGTCGCCGAGCTGCGCAAGCGGTGGGCCGACCCGGAGCGCCGTGCGTATCTCGACGCAAAGCTCGCCGAGTTCGGTGGGCGGCGCCGACCCAGATGAGCCGACCTATCCGGGTGCTCGACACCGGAGCACTGCTGGGCTATGCCCACCAAACCAAAATGCAGGTGCCTTCCCAGCTTGCGTACTGCGCTGATGAGGGATTGTGGATGCGGACGTCGGTGCTCTGTGTCGCCGAGGCCTACCATGACTGCCATGATGACGCGACCGACATGCTGGACGTTCTGCTGAGCCTGCCGACGGTCGAGGTGGTGGACTGCCGGGTGGGGGACGGCGACGTGGTTGGCAACGTGGCCAAAAGGGTTGAGCGGATAAGCCTTGCCCACTCGTGCATGCTCGTATGGGAGCTGGATGTGCCGCTCATGACAACCGACCAGCGACGCGCGAGCAAGGTGCTCGAAGACGGGCTGATCTGGCAGATCTAGCGGACCAGGCGCAGGCCGCCCACGCCTCCGTCGACCGCCAGGCAGGTGCCGGTGGTGGCGCTGGCGGCCGGGCTCACCAGGTAGAGCATTGCCGCGGCCACCTCCTGCGCGCTGACCATGCGCCCGATGGGCTGGCGCTCCTCGAGTTTGCGCCGCTCCCCCGGCGGATCGTCGGTGCGGGCCAGAAGCCTTGCCACCCAAGGGGTGTCGGCGGTGCCGGGGGAGACCGCGTTGACCCTGACGCCGTCGGCGACAAGGTCGGCGGCCATCGCGAGGGTCAGGGCGTGGACGGCGCCCTTGGAAGCCGAGTAGAGGGCGCGCTTCGCCAGTCCGGCGGTCGCCGCGATCGACGAGGTGTTGACGATCGCGGCGTGGGCGGAGCGCCTCAGGTAGGGCAGCGCCGCCTTTGACCCGCGCACTATGCCGGTGACGTTGATGTCGAGCACCCGCGCCCACTCGCCGTCCGGGTTGTCCTCGACCGTGCCGACCGCGCTGACCCCGGCGTTGTTGACGAGAATGTCGATGCCGCCGAACCTTTCCGCGACCACGGCCATGGCGGCGTCCATCGACGCCTGGTCGGAGACGTCGGCCTTGACCGCCAGCGCTCGCTCCGAGCCCAGCTCCAGTGGCGAAACATCAAGCGCGGCCACGCTTGCGCCCTCGCGCAGGAAAGCGTGGCACGCGGCGAGGCCTATTCCCGACCCGCCGCCCGTCACGACCGCGACAAGCCCGTCAAGCACACCCATGGCGAAGATCCTAGGCTTGCACGCACGTCCCGCGCTGCCGGCCCAACCCGTCGATCTCCAGTTCGACCACGTCACCGGCCTTGAGGTACGGGAAGCGGCCCGACAGCGCCACACCCTCCGGGGTGCCGGTGTTGATGACATCGCCCGGGTCGAGGACGGTGAACTGCGACAGGTGCCAGACAAGGTGCGCCACCGAGAAGATCATGTCGGCGGTGCTGGAGTCCTGGCGCGCCTCGCCGTTGACCCACGAACGCAGCCCGAGCTGTTGCGCAGAAACCTCATCAGCGGGTACCAGCCACGGCCCCATCGGGTTGAAACCCTCGCAGCTCTTGCCTTTCGACCACTGCCCGCTGGATCGTTCGAGCTGAAACTCGCGCTCGGACAGGTCGTTGGCGATGGCGTACCCGGCCACGCACGCCAGACCCTCCTCCGGCGAGGACAGGTACCGGGCCTTGCGCCCGATCACCACGGCCAGCTCGACCTCCCAGTCGGTACGGCTGGAGCCGCGCGGGATGAGGATGTCGTCGTCCGGACCGCTCAAAGTGTTGGTGGCCTTGTAGAACAGGACCGGTTCGGGGGGCGGGGCGACACCCGACTCGGCGGCGTGCGCGGCGTAGTTGGCGCCAATGCACAGCAGCGACCCGGGGCGGGCGATCGGTGCCCCGACACGCAGACCGGCCGGGTCGATTTCCGCCAGGGAACCGGCCTCGTGGGCCTGCCGGGCGCGGTCGATGCCGCCGGAGGCGAAGAACCCCGGATCGATGTCGGCGGTCACCGGGGTCAGGTCGAAGTGACGGCCCGCATCGTCGAGCAGGACGGGCTTTTCAGCACCGATCGGTCCGAGTCTTAGCAGCTTCATCAGCGCCTCCATTGGTACCCAGGAAAAGTCTTTTATTCCGCGGCGCGGTGGTCACCGGCCCGCAGCCCGTCGTCGACACTGACGCAGCTGTCCAACAAACCAAACAAGATCATAATCCATCACCCGGCCACGGCGTCGACCGGATCACGCGGGTTGAGGACCGCGGGCAATTTCCGGGATAATGCCCACTCAACGCGCTCGGATAGGGCACTTTCCCGGAAGTTGCCACGATCTGTCAATGTGATGCGGTGCAGACCAAGCGAAGCGAGCTTCGTAGCATTCTTGTGGCCGGCGCCGTTACGGCGGTGGTGTGTGGTGGAATCCCTGTCGCAGGGGTCTTTCTCACGATCCAAGCCGGCTTCTGGGCCGCGCGGAACGCCGCCGCCCATCATGCCGACGCCCTCGTGGCCGGCGACTATGCCCGCGCCTATGGGCAGTTGTGCAGCAGCTACCGATCCAGCGTCAGCAAGGACGACTACGTTCGGCTGAGCGCTGAAAACTATCGGCAACTGCGTGGCTATGAGGTGGTCGACGCCGACGTGCCGTTGCGGGGAAAGAGCACTGTCACCATCAAGTTGATAGATCAGGCGGGAGCGCAGACCACCCATGTGTGGCCGGTGAAACCGGATGAGGGCGAGTTCAAGGTGTGCTTCAGCACCGACTAGCCCTAGCCGAAGGTTGCGTTGGCCCGGTTCAGGTAGTCCTGGGTTGCGCGTGCGAAGGTGCCGGCGGGCAAGGACCAGGCTGCGTCTTGCGGCTGGCCGAGCTTGTGAAGTGCCGGTGGTATGGCGTCGATCCACCCGAACAGGCCGCGTTGCTTCATCCGCTGTCGATACAGCGTGTGTCCTTTCTCGGTACGCCAGTAGCGATCGATCTCGGGCTGTTCACCGATGAGGCCGGTGGCGACCAAGCGCGGCACAGCGCGGACGAACTCGGCCTCGGTCACGATGGCGTGGTTGATGGCGTCGGCATGTGCAAAACGCGCGCGTCCGGCCGTCGACGGCACACCACCCTAGGACAGTACCGCCTTGTGCAGGCGGGTCGCCTCGTCGAGGTAGGCACCGCCGAGGCCGTCCCTGCCTGCCTGGCGGTGCAGCTCGCCAAGGCGCCTTGCGCACTTGGCCTGAGCCTGCCGATCCCCCATCCGCTCAAAGATTTCAAGGGCCGCGGTGAGCCGCTCGACCGCCAGGTCGACCGGCTCCATGCTGGCCAGATCCATCAGCGTGTACGCCTGGCCGTGCGCGTCGCCGAGCCTTGCGAAAAGTTCGTGCGCCCGGGTCAGGTGCGCGTGCGCCGGAGCGTCGTTTCCCTTGCGCAGCAACACTCGCGCCAGGATGTGCAGCAGGTGCGCCAGCCGGTGGTTGTCGCCGACCTCCGCCGCGATCGCCAAACCTTTGTTCAGCGCCCGGATCGACTCGTCCAGCTCGCCCCGGGCCAGCAGCGCCTGCCCGATCGAGCCGTGCGCGAACGCCTGCCCGTGGCGGTCACCGGCCTCCACATAGGACGCCAGCACCTGGCGGAAGCAGTGGTACGCCTGGTCCAGATCGCCGCGGATCCTATACACCGTACCCATTCCGGCCAGCGCGCCCGCCTCGCCGCAGTCATTGGACAGGCGCGCGAACAGCAGCCGCGAACGGCTGAACGCCTCCAGCGCCTCATCATAGTGGTCCTGATACACGCGCAGCTGCCCCAGACCGCGCAGCGTCACCGCCTCACCGAGCAGGTCACCGGCGGTGCGGCAGGCGCGCAGCGCCACCGAATGCGTCAGCTCCCACTCGTGCGTGTGCCCGCCGAGATCGCACCACGTCACCAGCGCGTGCGCGAGTTCCCACGCAAGGTCTGCCCGGTGCAGCTCATCGGCGACCTCCACCGCGCGGACAAGTGATTCCCTTTCCATTTCAAAGAATTTTCCGGGGGTACCGGAAACGGCGCACCTCGGCGCGATGAGCACTCCCGGCCCAAACACCTGGGCGGGCAAGGCTTTTGTCGCTTCGTCGGACAGGTAGAGGTACCCCCCTAAAACCCGGACCAGCGAAGCACCAAGGTCTCCACCGCCGGGCAGATCCGGGGCGAGCAGGTTTACCAGAGCCGGGACGCTGAGCCGGCCGTCCTGGCCGCGGCGCAAAAGCCTGGCGCGGATGAGCTTTTCGACAACACCGCCGGCGTCGGGCACGCCGAGCAGCGCCGCCGCCGTCCACGGGGGCGCGCTGCGCAGGCCGAGCGTTGCCAGGCCGCGCAGCACCGTGGCGGCGTCGGCGTCGAGCCGCTCCACCCCGACCGCCGCACCCGCGAGCAGGTCATGATGCAGGCGGCGCAACGGTTCCCCGGGTTCGATGCCCAGCTCGGCGGCGAGGATGCGGCGCGCGTCAGCATACGCCGCAAGGGCTTCGGCCCGCTGGCCGGTGTCGGCGAGCGCCCGCACCAGCAGCAGCCACGCCTCCTCGCGCAACTGGTCCTCGGCGACAAGCGCCCGGATGTCGGCAAGCGCACCCGCCGCCCGGCCGTCGTCGATGAGCAGGCGGGCGCGCAACTGGCGCAGGAGGCGGTGGCGCTGGGCCAGCCCCTCGATCGGTGTCCGCCACGCCGCGGCGGGCGGCAGGTCCTCGGCCGGATCGCCGCGCCACAACGCCAGCGCACCCTCCACTTCGGAGAGTGTGTCGCCGGAGGCAAGCCGCTCGAAACGAAACAGGTCGAACTCGTTCGGGCGCAGCGAAAGCCTGTAGCCTGGCGCCTTGGTCACCAGCCGGTCCTGCCCCAGCAACGCCCGCAGGCTGCTCACATAGGTTTGCACGTTGGCGATCGCGGACTTGGGCGGATCACCCGGCCACAACACCTCGATCAGCTGGTCGACCGAGACCGCGCGCCCGGGGTTGAGCGCCAGCGTGGCAAGCAGCATCCTTGGCTTGACACCGCCGAGACTGACCGCCACTCCGTTGTTGACCAGCTCCAACGGACCCAGGATGCGCAGCTCGAGCCCGCTCGCCATGCTGTTCAGACTATGGGCTTGTAGGCCATTTGTAGAGCCCGTGGAGCCAAATGGTGGAATCTGGCCCCCATGCGACGACTGTCGATTCCCCTTGTTCTAGCCGCGATCGCCGGGTCCCTGCTTGTGGCCAGCCCGGCGCAGGCGGCACCCGCTTTCCAGCTCCCGTTCCCCTGTGGACAGACCTGGAGCGGCAACAGCAGCGCCAGCAGCGCCCACGTCTCCTACGAAATCGATTTCAACCGGGGCTCGACGGCCACCGCCGACCTTGGCGACACCATCGTGGCCGCGGCCGCCGGGACCGTCGAAGTGTCGGCACACCAGGGTGAGGTCAACGGCTACGGCAACCTCATCGTCATCGACCACGGTAGCGGGTACCACACCTACTACGCCCACCTCAAGTCGCGGGCGGTCGTCGCCGGGCAGGCCGTACTGCGGGGGCAGGCAATCGGGGCCCTTGGCAACACCAGCCGGTCGGGCAACAACATCTCCCCGCACCTGCACTACGAGGTCCGCTACCCGGACCGCTCGCAGAGCCACATCATCCGGGCCGTCTTCAACGGCAGCACCTTCGGGTACCCCATCGGCAGTGTGACGAGCCGCAACTGCGCCACGTCATACGACCCGGCCGAGGTCTGCGGCGCCGGCTTCGAGGTCATCGATTCGGTCAAGCTCGGCTCGGCCGGAACGGCGAACCTGCTATGGAAGGGCTCGACCTCACAGAACTGCGCCACCACGCTCAAGATGGCAAATGTTGGCACGGCGACCGCGACCAGCGCCTTCCTTGAGCCGCAAGGCACCAGCCGAACTACCGACTCGGGCAACTTCTCCTACTATGCCGGACCGGTGACCCGGACGGCGCCTGGCTGCGTGCGCTGGGGCGGAAGCACCGGCGGAACGTCCTACACGTCAGGCTTCGAGCACTGCGGCTGAGTCAGTCTTTTACGGATTAGATTTCGCGGGGGTACATCGAGGCGACGACCATGAACTTCACGCCCTGTACCCCCGTCCCCTCATACCGCTCCACCAGAGCGATCAGCTCCTCGCGGAACGCCGCGATCTTTTCCTCCGGTATCTCCACCGCCGCCTTTGAGACAACGGCCCGCTCGCGGTCCGGCGCGTCGCGGCTCATCTTTGCCGTGCCCTTGGCCAAGCCGGTGTCGATCTCGTCGCGCAGCTCGGTGAGAAG
This sequence comes from Candidatus Limnocylindrales bacterium, assembly GCA_036377915.1. Taxonomy (GTDB): domain Bacteria; phylum Actinomycetota; class Actinomycetes; order Mycobacteriales; family Micromonosporaceae; genus Allorhizocola. Next base: position 25,311 of record DASUXL010000107.1, on the reverse strand, counting down.
CGTGGCAACGAACTCGCGCTGCCCCTCACCACCCTCACCCACCCGGCGCTGGAACGTCACGCTGCGCTGCCCGGCGCCGTAATGCTTCTCGATGATGCCGTTGACGACGCGGGTGTCGCGGACCTGAAGCAGGCAGTTCCGTTCGAGCATGTTCAGGTGGTAGTAGATGTTGGTCGGAAGCACCCCGACGATGCCGGCCAGCTCACGCGCTGTCCACGTGCGCTCCGGCTCTGCGAGCGTCAGGTCGATGAGGGTCATCCGCACCGGATCGGCCAGGGCCTTTAGGGTGGCGATGTCTTCGACGACGCGTTCCTGGGGGATGTCCTCCATTTGTCCCCGTACCTTCATTGACAGATGTACATCTATTTGAATAATGAAAGTGCTGGAATTACACGATAACGGATCGAGGGCACATCATGCCAGGAAAGCGAATCGCCAATGCGACCGCCGCTCTGCTCGCCTCCGGATCGATCGTTTTCGGCCAGCCTTTACCGGCCGAAATCTCGTCGCCAGCATCAGCACCACTCGCGGAGTCCTTTGTGGAGGTCCTGACCGGCCCCAACGCGGGTCCGGTGATCACCATGCCGGGCACAAACTGCGGATGTAAGTGCTCTTCCGACGGCTGAACACCGCCGGCTGTGGGCCGGCAAACGGAGGCGTGCCACGGCAGCCGAGCTCAACGGCCGGCTGCCGTGGCGCAAACCCCACCCCGGGCTCTCGCGAAGCCGTCAGGAAAGTGCGCGCCAGGCACGGCACCCCCGTGGTATGCCGTGCTCGACGCGCCCGAGAAAACATTCCGGACTCCGCTTGACATTCGCTTGACACGGCAATTTTTGGCACGTTGCCCCACCCCTTGATCCGGCAATTTGCCAGGCAATTCGCCCCTGCCGCCGCCTTGATCCGGCAATTCGCCGGGCAAACCAACCCTGCCGGTCCCACCTGGCGGGCGTTTGCCAGGCAGTCGCCCCTGCCCCCGCCTTGATCCGGCAATTTGCCAGGCAAATCGCCCCAGCCGGCCCCGCGGAGGGCTGGATCGCCGCGCGTTGCTTTGCACGCGCCGGGAAATATAGCCTGGCGACCTAATGGATTTCCTGCTGCTCGGGCCGCTAGAGGTGTGGCATGCCGGCCAGCCGGTCAACGTGGGCCGGCGGCGCAATGAGCGATGCCTGCTCGGGCTGCTCCTGCTGGAGGCGGGCAGGATGATCCCGGTCGACCGCCTCTGCGATCTGCTGTGGGACGGCAAGCCACCGGACAACGCGCGCGGCACGCTGCAAAGCCACATCTCCAGGCTGCGGTCGGCGCTCGACCCGGACCGCGACGGCGGGCTGGGGGTTCGGCTTGCGGCCCAGGGAGACGGCTATGTCATCCACGTGGCGGCCGACATGGTCGACGCACACCGCTTCCGTGCCCTAGTATCCAATGTGGACGCCATGGCCGATCCGGCCAGGCGCGCCACCATCCTGCGCGGGGCTCTTGCCCTGTGGCGCGGGCAGGTCCTCGCCGACGTCGCCTCCGACCGGCTGCGCGACCGCATCGGCACGGGCCTGACCGAGCTGCGCATGCAGGCGCTGGAGAGCTTCTTCGAGGCATCGCTGGAGGCCGGGTTGCACCGCGAGATCATCACGGAGCTCGTCGAGCTCGTGGCGGCGCATCCGTTCCGGGAGCGCCTTGTCCACGCGCTCATGCTCGCCCTGTACCGGGATGGGAGGCAGGCCGACGCGCTCGCCACCTATCAGCAGATCACCCGGGAGACCGCCGAGCGCACCGGCCTTGACACCAGCGCCACCCTTGCCCGGCTGCACCAGGCGATCCTGCTGAGCGATCCGACGCTGGATCACCGGCCACCAGCGGACAGAGCGGGACGGGTACCGAAAAGACTGCCCCCGGACATCGCGCATTTCGTCGGGCGTGACGAGGAGCTTGCCGGGGTGACCGAGCTGGCGACGTCGGAACGGTCGGGCTTCGTCCAGATCGCCGCGATCTACGGGCCGGGCGGGGTGGGCAAGTCGGCGCTGGCGACCCGCGCCGCGCACAGCCTCGCCGACCGGTTCCCCGACGGCCAGCTCTACCTCGACCTGCAAGGGTCTACTCCCGGTCTACAGGTGATGGACGCGCTTGACGCGCTGGGCCGGTTGCTTCGGGCGCTGGGGGTCGAGAACAGGCGCGTGCCCAACAACGTTCAGGAGGCGGCGGCGGTCTTCCGCGAGCTGACTGTGGGCAAGCGCATGCTTTTCCTGTTCGACAACGCGGGCGGGACGGCGCAGGTGCGCCCGATCCTGCCGTCCGAACCGGACTGTTTCGTGATCGTGACGAGCCGGACCATGCTGTCCACCCTGGACAATGCCGTGCACACCAAGCTTGACGTGCTGACCGACGACGAGTCGGCGGCGCTGATCGGGCGGTTCGACGGGCGGGCCGCCTCGCCGAGCGAGCGCGAGCACGTGACGGCGATCGTGCGGCTGTGCGGGCGGCTGCCGCTGGCGATCCGGGTCGCCGCCGCCCGGCTCGGCGCCAGTCCGCAGTGGACGCTGAAGGACTTCGCCGAGAACCTCAAGAGCGCGCACTCCCGGCTCGACCTGCTCCAGCAGGAAGACCTCGACGTGCGCGCAAGCATCATGGTCAGCCACCGGGCGTTGCAGACCGCCCACGCCGAACTGCTCGGCTACGTCGGGCTACTCGACTGCTCCGACATCCCGCTGTCCGTCGCCGCGGCCCTGGTCGACCGGACCCTCGACGGTGCCCATGAACTACTGCGCAAGCTGGTGGACGAGCAGTTGATACGCGCACCGTCCGCGGACCGATATGGAATGCACGACCTTATCCGGCTCTATGTGCGTGAGGAGGCGGCGTTGGACGAGGCCACCGACCACCCGGCTTTCCTTAGGGCGCTCGACCACTACGCCGCGACCGCCGCCACGGCGGCCGCGATCCTGTTCCCCGGTAATCCGCGCCTTCCGACGCACGAGCCGCGGTCACGGGTACCCATAAAGCTGTCCAATGAGGACGATGCGCGGGCGTGGATCGACTCTGAGCTCGCCAACATAATCTCGTTGGCGCGCCAGGTCGCGCACGCCGGCGGGCTGCCCGCCACCGCGTTGATGATCAAGTTGGCGACGGCGCTGCTCTATCCCCTCTACGACATGCTCTGCCGCTGGGCCGATCTGTATGAGCTGCAACGGCTTGCGGTCGGCATGGCGGTGCGCAGCGGTGACCGGGCCGGCGAGGCCTACACCCGCGAGGGTCTGGCGTGCGGGCTGCTGGAGCTGGGCCGGCTCGACGAGGCGACGGTGGAGGCGCGGCTCGCGCTCGGGCTCTACCGGGCGGCGGCGGACACCGCGGGCGAGGCCGGGGCGCTGCTCATCCTCAGCTCCATCCACCGGTGCCGGCGCGATTTCGTCAACGCCGCCGAGTGCCTGCGGCAGGGGGTCGAGGTGTGCCGCGCCGGTGCCAACCCCCGCTTCGAGGCCAACATGCTCGACAATTTGGGCAGTGTGTATCAGGCGCTGGGCCGGTTCCCGGAGGCCGTCGCGCACCATCAGGAGGGTCTGCGGATCCGGCGCGAGCAGGAGACGCGGCTGGGTGTTGCCGCGTCGCTGGAGAACCTCGGCTGGGCGTATCTGCGGGCCGGGCAGCCGGAGTTGGCAATCTCCCCGTTCGAGGAGGGCTTCGACGTTGCCGGCCAGATCCGGCACACCTACAAGCAGGCGTCGATCCTGTGGGGCCTGGCCACGGCGTTGCACCGGCTGGGCCGGTTGGACAGGGCTCGGCAGGCTTGGCGCGACGCGGTCCGCATCTTCCGCGAACTGAACACAATGGACGGTGAGGAGGCTTCGCGGCTGCTTGCGCAGGACGAGCCGGAGCTGCCGATGACGCTGCAGGGCCGCGTCTAAGCGGCAGCCAAAATTAGTTGGTCACCTCGGACAACTGGTGGGCCAGGAAGTCGCTGCCGATGAGCGCGAAGTGGTCCTTCTCCGAGTGGTGCTGGAACTTGATCTGCCCGCCCAGTCCGGGCTCGGCGGTCAGGTGCGGCAGGTGGCATCCGTACGGTCCGGACAGGACCACCCTGACCTGTTGGGCGAACTTTGCCACGGTGGCGAGCCTGTTCTTGATCTGGGAGTACCCCGCCGGATCCCAGTAGTTCACCGCGTCCTGGGACAGGCGCCGGATGTGCCGGAAGTCCTTGACCCCGATGCGGCCTATGTACTCGCAGATGGTGGCGATCAGCGCGTCGTCGGTGTCGGGCAGGTCGGAGATCAGCCGCTTGGCGGCGACGCCCAGCCCCAGGTGCGCCTGGGCGAAGACGCTGGAGATGGTCATGGTGGTGTGGTTGACGTTCGGGTCGAGCAGGATCGCCGCGGCGAGTTCGGTCTGTGCGTTCTCGTCTCGCCAGTACTCGCCCAGGCGCAGGATGAGATCCGCGCCGAGGGAGAAGCCGACAAGGATCATCCGCTTGTCGCTGTGCTTGCGCTTGAGTTCGTCGATGAGGCCGGAGACCAGCTGGGCGTGGCGTTCAAGGGCTACCGGTTCGACGTCTTGCTTGTGGTCCTGCTCGAAGCCGTGGAGTGTCACCGCGACGGCCAAGCCGTTGTGCCGCTTCAGGTATGGAAGGTAGTCGAAGGCGTCCAGACCGAGACCGTGCAAGAAGATCGTGAGAGTCTCGGAGCCCTCGCCCGCGCGTTCGAGGTAGGTGAGCGGGATCTGGTTGATCTCCGTGATGCGGCGCTGGACACCGCTTCCATCCACGAGGGCCGTTAGTTCCACGTTGATCGACACTCCACAAATACTAGGTTACTTCAGTAACGCCGGACAGGGAATACCGTGACGGACCCCATGTGCGATTCATCCGACCCCTCGTCATTGACGCATTAACATTGATCAGTAAAAATCTCTGTACGGTGTGGCATCGAAGCCCTGAAGGGTTTGACAGCGCATGAGAGCACTCTCCGAGCGTGACGCAGAGCAGTGGATATATGACAATGCGTTCTCGACCAGCCGGGTTGGCCGGATCGGTCTTGAGCTCGAGTGGCTTGTGGTCAAGGAGTCGATGCCTCATTACAGGGTACGTCCCGACGTCATCGCCGCCGCATTGAGCGATCAGGCAAACATCTCATTCGAACCTGGTGGCCAGCTCGAACTCAGCACCACTCCCACCGACGGGCTGTCGACGTGCATCAAGACGACAATGCTGGAAGTGGCGAGACTTCGCCACGAGCTTGCCACGGCCGGCCTGCGTCTGGTCGGCTGCGGGCTCGACCCGCGCCCCGCCGAGCGTGTCGTAGATCTGCCCCGCTATGCCAAGCTCGAAGCGCACTATGCCGAGTTCGGGCCGATCGGCAAGGTGATGATGTGCAACGCCGCCTCGATCCAGGTCAACCTCGACGCCGGTGACGACTCCCCCGGCTGGACCGGCAGGCAGCGGCGGTGGCGGCTGGTCAACGTGCTCGGGCCGGTGTTCGTGGCGATGTTCGCCAACTCCCCGCGCTCGCCCCTGCTGAGTGGACGGTCAAGCCGGCAGGTGCTGAGGTTCCACACCGATCCCACCCGGACCGACCCGCTCCCGCTCGACGGGGACTGCCGGGTGGCGTGGGCCCGCTATGCCCTGGAGGCACGGGTGATCGGCATCCCCGGCACGGACGGCGCGCGGTGGACCTCACCCCCGCCCGACATGACCATGCGCGACTGGCTCCGCGGCAACGGGCCGCGCCCGCCGACCCTCGACGACCTCATGCAGCACCTCAAAGTCGTGATCCCGCCGGTCCGCGCACGGGGCTATCTGGAACTGAGGATGATCGACGCGCAGGACGGCGACGACTGGCTCGTCCCGGCGACCGTGGTGGGCGCGCTGCTCGACGATCGCCAGGCCTCCGACCGCGCCGTGGAGATCGCCGCGAGCCTGCCCGCACCGGAGCATCGCGACGACTGGATCGCCGCCGCGCGGCACGGCCTGTCCCGCCCGGATCTCGCGCGGGCCGCCGAGGCCTGCATGCGGATGGCGCTGGACACATTGTCGCGATTGGACATCCCGATGTGGGCGAGGCTGCACGTGGCCGAGTTCGCCCACCGGTACACCTTCAAGGGCCTGTGTCCGGCGGACGCATGACAGACCTGGAATTTCCCTGGTTGGAGGAGCTGGTCGACGTCGCCAGGTACCACGCGAGCGCGACGGCCCTCGCCGGCTTCCACAACGAGTTCGACGACGACGTCGCCGGGCGCGGCGACTCGTACCGCACGGCGCAGGCAAAAGACCGTGGCGCCAGGGCGTTCGGGGTGGTGAACCTGCTGCGCGCCGCGGGTTGCGGCGGTCCCCGCCGCGCGGTGGTGGTCGACGTGTTCGGCGGCGACGGGCTCGTCGCGGAGATCTGGTCCGGCCGCGGCGGCACCGACCGGATCATCACCGCCGACATCAGCTCCGCCATGGTGCACGCCGCCCGCCGCCGCGGATGGCCCGCCGTCCGGCAAGCCGCCCAGTACATGGTCTTCGCCGACGCCGCGGTCGACGCGGTACTCATGGCCTATGGCACGCACCACCTCGACGGGGCCGCCCGCGTGTGCGCGTTCGCCGAGGCGCACCGGGTCCTGCGCCCGGGCGGCAGGCTGGTGGTACACGACTTCGACGAGCTTTCGCCGATGGCGATGTGGTTCTCGCGCATAGTCCACCGCCACACCGCCGCCGGGCACCCCTACGGGCTGTTCAACCCGGCGATGCTGGAGGCGATGCTCAAGGAGGCCGGATTCCGGGACATCACGATCGGCCCGAGCTACGACCCGTTCCGGGTGGTGCGGCCCTCGCCGGGATCGTCGCGGCTGGCGCTCGCCGAGCACCTGATGCGCATGTACGGGCTCAGCGCCGCGGTCGCCTCCCAGCCAACAGGTCTTCAATGGCTGCTCAACGAATGCACAGCCATTTTCAGGCTGCCGGACACGGATCTGCCGCTGGGCGCGGTCGATCGGCTGACCGTGCTGCGCACCGGCGACGGCTACTCGGCCGAACTGCCCCGGATGGCGTTGGTGGCGGTTGCGACCAAGCCCTGACATTCGCAGAGGTGTCGCCATGGAACACCCGCTCCGGCATTCATCCTTCGCACGTGCACTGTCCGCGATCCAGGAACACCAACAGGGACACCACGGCTGGAGCATCCTGCACGCGGCGATACACCACCTGCACGCGGCGGGTCACACGCACCTGCACGACATCCTCGACGCCTGCTGGATGCGCCGGCCGCACATCAGCGACTCGCACCTGATCACGTTGGTGAGCATCGCGCTGCGGGAGATCGTCCTGAAGCGGCCGGTCGGCGCGATCATCTTCCGTCCCGAGTACACGACGGCGGAGCGGACGGCTGAACTTGCCACCCTGCTCGCCGAGCACCGCGGCGAGCTGGTCGACTCCATCTGCCACCACTCGAACTCGTTCACCGGGGCGCGCCGCTTCATCGTGCCGCAACTGGTGATCGGGGCGTTCGCGTCGGCCCATCGTCTCACCGATGTGCGGTTCCTTGATCTGGGTACCGGACTGGGGATCCTCCCCCGGCAACTCAACCAGCACAAGGTTTTCCACCGCTTCGCCGCCGATCTGAGGTGGAACGGGCTGCGCGTCGGGTACCGGGAGATCCCGCTGTCGCTTCGGCACGGTGTGGACGCCGACCCGCTGCCCAGCCTGGACTGGGTGCGGACCTGTTTCGGGCCGTCGGCCTACTACGAGGAGCGGTTCGAGGAGCTGGTGTGGTCGCTGGAGCAGACCGCCCAACTCTCCGACGAGATCACCATCTCCGCGCTCAACATCCTCGAGCTGGACCGGCTCCACGATTACATCCGGCTCCATCGATTCAACGCGATCACTTGCAGTTTCGTCCTGTACCAGTACGACGAGGAGATACGTCACTCGATCGTGGCCACGGTGGTGAAGGCGCTGGAGCAGCCCGGTGTGCTGGTGAGCATGGAACCCAGCCACGACGGGCTGGTGCGGCAAGGCTGCCGGGTCGAGGCGTACCTCGCCGGCGGCGGGCAGCCGGTCCACCTTGCGGATGTCAGCGATGCTCACTTCATAGGCCGCGCGTCGTGGCGGCGCCGCGGCCTGGAGACACTGCGGACCTCGTGGAGGGCGAGATGAGGCTTCCCTCGGGCAACATCGACGGCGACGGCACCGGCGGCGGTCGCGACAGCAAGCGCCGCTGGCTTTGGCTCGCCATCTCCGCGGTCGGGGCGGTGGTCAGCTTCTTCATGAACCTCTACATCGACAGCGTGAAACGGGTGGTCGAGTGGACGTGGTCGCGGTTCGCGGTGCAGTGGGTGCTGTTCTCACTGATCGTGTTCGCCTGCTCCTACGCCACGTGGGTGGTGCGGGGGTGGACGATCGCGCGGCGGATGGAGCGGCGGCAGATCGTCGAGCACACGTTCCCGATCCGCACCGAGGAGTTCGAGGACGACGTGCCGATCGAGGAGGCGATCGTGGGGCGGCGGTTGCGGTACCTCGAACGCGTCACCGAATCCCCGGTGCTGGTGGTCTGCCTGCACGGGCTTGGCTTGGACGCCAACGACTTCCGGCGTTTCATGGCGGCGGCCCGGGAGCACACCGCCGCGATCACGATGTTCGGCTTCAACACCGACGAGGCGAAGGACGCGCGCTACCGGCCGATCGGTCTGACCACCCACGCACACCTGCTGTCGCGGCTGATCAACGAGTTGCAGCAGCAGTACCCGCGCAAGAAGCTGGTGCTGATCGGTTTCTCGCTCGGCGCGGACATGCAGCTCAGGCTCGCCGAGCTGTGGCGGGAGCGGCCGGACAAGCAGCCCAACGTCGCCGCGATGCTGCTGCTCGACCCGAACATCAACCATTCGACGATGGTCGTCTCCGGCGGCGTTGCCAAGCTCGACGGCGCCGATCCGCTGACCGCGCTGAAGCGCATCGCTGAGATACCCAACACGCTGGTGGAGTTTCAAAACATTTGCGAGTACCTCCACAAGATCACAAACAAGGACCTCGATCAGGTGAAGCGTTTCGCCTCCGACATGGTCGCCTATTGGGAACCGGAAGGGCACTTCGAGCTGTTCCTGCAGCGCATCGGTGACCTGCAGCGGGTGTCCCCGCGGGTGAAGGTGCTGTTCTCGGCGAACTACGAGGACCACTTCGGCGACATCATCGGCATCGCCCGGCAGCGGCGGATCAACCGGGAGATCTTCGCGGTCGAGGAGGTCGACCACTTCGACCTGCTTGAGGAGAACCTGCTGCGGCGGGAGGTCGCGGCGCTCACCGGGGTCAGGTACCCACGGCTTAAGCTTGGGGCGTAAGGGGAACCCGGCGCATCAGGCCCGACCGTCCCACCTCGTCGGTGAAGCCCCATCGCCTGTAGAACGGACGCAGCTCCGGCTGGCACACCAGCTCCACGCTGCCCACCCCGGCGATGCGCGGGTGGCCGACGATCGCGTCCATCAGGGCGGCGCCGAGCCCTGTGCCGCGAAACTCCGGCACGACAACGACATCGAGGACGAGCGCGAGATAGACGTCATCGGTCAGCACGCGGGCGAACCCGGCCAGCCGCCCGTCGACCCGCAGTCCGAACACGATGTCGCTGCGCTCCAGCATCTTCGCCACACCATCGAGGTCACGTCCGGCCGCCCACCACGCGGACCGGAACAACGGCAACAACTCCTCCGCCGAGACCTCGTGAGTGATCATCACAAGGCGATAGGCTACACGACATGCTGGTTAGCACGCGTGGATACGAGTTCAAGGTGCACCAGGGCGGTCCGGATCAGGGGCCGGTTGTCCTTGCGCTGCATGGTTTTCCGCAGCACTCCGGGCAATGGAGCGGAGTGCTGCCGGCGCTGCACGAGGTGGGCCTGCGCACCATCGCCATCGACCAGCGGGGTTACTCTGCCGGTGCCCGCCCCGCCGACCCGGCGGAGTATGCGATCGAGGAGTGCGTGGCGGACGCGGTGTCCATAATGGACGCTCTTAACATCACGTCGTTTCACGTCGTCGGCCACGACTGGGGTTCGATCGTGGCGTGGGGCCTGGCCGCCGACCACCCTGACCGGGTGCTCAGCCTCACGGCGATCAGCGTCGCCCACCCCGGCGCGTTCGCGCACGCCCTCGCAAACGACCCTGACCAGCGGCAACGCTCGGAGTACATGGGGTTCTTCGCCGACCTTGACCGGTCCGTGCCGGCGCTGCTCGCCGACGACGCCGCGATCCTGCGCACGATTTTCGCCGGGTCGCAGCTCACCGACGAGCAGGTCGACGAATATGTCCGGCCGATGCGGGCACCCGGCGCGCTGCGAGCGGCCTTGAGCTGGTATGCGGCGGTCGCGTTGCGGCCGTTGAAGATTTACCCGGCGGTGACCGTGCCGACGACGTTCGTCTGGGGCGCCGACGACATGGCGCTTGGAAAGACGCAGGCCGAGCAGTGTGCGCGCTTCGTCAGCGGCGACTACAGCTTCGTGCCTTTAGATCAAATAAGCCATTGGGTACCGGATCAGGCGCCCGAGGCGGTGGCCCGCGAGATCATCGCACGATGCACCGTCCGATAACCGCCAGACGATGGGCTCCCGCGGGGGCACCCTGGAAGGCATGAGAGTCGAAGCCATTGCCCCGCAAGTACTTGCTGGCCTGCGCCGGAGCGACGACGCCGGCCGCGAAACCGAGGCGTATGTCGACAAGAAGGGCGGCCTGCTGCTGCGCTGCTGCCTGACACGCAGTGTCGCCGGTGACCGGATCGCGCTCGTTTCCTATGCGCCGCTTCGGCGCTGGGCCGAGGATGCCGGGGTGGATCCGGGGGCGTATGTGGAGCTGGGCCCCATTTTCATCCACGCCGGCGAGTGTCCCGGCCCCGCCGACGCCTATCCCGACGCGCTGCACGGCGGCGACCGTGTGCTGCGCGCATACGACCCGTCCGGGCGCATCCTCGGCGGCAAGGTCGTCCCGCCCGGTGAAGGGCCGCGCGCGGCCGCCGAATGGTTCGCCGACCCGGGCGTCGCCCTGGTTCACGTGCGTGCCGTCGAGTTCGGCTGCTTCATGTTCGAGCTTCGGCGCTGAGCGCGTCGGCGAGCGCCACAAGCATTGGGCGGCAGCACTTTTCGCGTCTCATCGGAGACAGGCTGTTCATCGTGTACGAGTACGCCGCGTTGAGTGACGGCCAGGCCCCGTGCGACGAACCGCCCGCGCCGTCGTGGCCGAACCAGTCCGGCAGCACGGGATCGCGGTCAAGCTGGAACCCGACGCCGTGGGAGGCGTGAATGCCGAGCAAGGTGTCGGGTCCGCCGCGCAGCTCGGTGCGGCCAAGGCGGATGATGCCGGGTGTGAGGATCCGGTCGAGGCGACCGTAGAACAACGCAAGGGACTTGGCCGTGCCGAAGGCGCCCGCACCCGGTACCCCCGAAGAAATAAATGCCGCAGAATTGAGGAACTCTGCCGTCTCGGGTCTGATCAACACCGGGTTGGCGAGAGTCTCCTCAAAATCGCCCTGGAACATCTCGTCCATCGATTCCCAATCAGCGGCGAAACACAGCGTGGCCACGCGATCGTGATGCTCCGGCGGCACACCGAGCCACACGTCGAGTTCGAGCGGGCGCGCGAACTCGTCGGCGAAGAACCGGGCCACCTCGCGGCCGTCGACGCGGCGGACAAGCTCGCCCGCGAGCCAGCCGTAGTTCAAGGCATGATAGACGAAATCCGCCCGAGGGTCGGTCTCAGGTGCTTGCGCGGCAACGATTTCGGTCATCTTCCTCGAGTCGAGGATGTCGTGCAAACTGACTTTGGTGCGGATCCCGGGCAGCCTCGCCTGGTGCGACATCACCTGCGCCACCGTAATCTCGCCCTTGCCGTTGGCCGCGAACTCGGGCCAATACTTGGCCACCGGTGCGTCCAGGCTGAGCCGGCCGCGCTGGATCAGCAGCAGGATCGACGCCGCGACCAAACCCTTGGCGCCGGAGAACACCAGCTGCAGGGTGTCGGCCCGCCACGGCCTGCCGGTCGCCGGGTCCGCCACGCCGCCCCACAGGTCCACCACCACTTCGCCGTCACGCACCGCCGCGAACGCCGCCCCGACCTCGCCGCGCGACTCAAAGTTCGCCTTGAACTCTTCTTCGATCCGCTCCCACCGCATGGCCCATTCATACCCGCGCCCCGCTCGCCCACGCGACCGTTTTTGAGCTACGCGGGGCACGGGCGCGGGTCGGCCGGGCACCGGGCGCGGGTCGGCCGGGCACCGGCGCGATCCGGCCGGGCACCGGCGCGATCCGGCGGAGGAGGAACGCCATACCCCACCCCGGGTTGTAGCGATCCTCCTCCCCCGGTTCATGCCCGGCCACCGCCCACCGGCCAGAGGGCACCGGGCGCGGGCCGGCCGGGCACCGGGCACGGGCCACCGGGCACCGGGCACGGGCCACCGGGCACCGGGCACCGGGCGCGGGCCGGCCGGGCACCGGGCGCGGGCCGGCGGAGGAGGAACGCCATACCCCACCCCGGGTTGTAGCGATCCTCCTCCCCCCGGTTCATGAGGGAAACCTCGACGACAACACGATTGAGCGGTTCCTGCATGCCTACGAGCACCTACGAGCACCACTGCACGAGAATGAGCTGGGTCGGGTGAAGGCTTGCCGCCTTCGTCCATTGTGGACGATATGATTCGGTACCGCCCGGCACCGAGCACAGATCAATGTGGCGCCTGGTGTAGGTCACAAGCGCCTGACCGGCCTGTCGCGACACCCACGACGACATTAATCTTGGTCCGGAAGGGAGTGGTGTGGTGAGGTTGCGGGTCGGCGCGGAACGTGTTGACTTCCTTGCCGGCGACGGGCGGATCGCCGGTCGCTATGTTTTCGTCAACGAGTTCAAGCCTTCGCTGCATCCGGTCAACACCCCGGCCGGCCACACGATCACGTTGAGTATGCCGCACGACCACCGGCACCATCGCGGGATCATGTATGGCCTCGCGACGCGTGACCTCAACTTCTGGGAGGAAAGACCTGTCCGGCCGGGGCAGCTCGTGGGGATCCAGCGGCATGAGAGCTTCCACGACCTCACCGAGCGTGGCGAGGCCGTCGGGTTCGAGGAAGCCGTGCTGTGGCTGGCGCAGGATGGCAGGCTGCCGACGTTCCGCGAGAGCCGTTCGCTGTCATGCCGGTTGGCGGCCGGTGGAAGCGCGTTTGAGTGGACGTGGTCAAGTCGCCTGGAAGCGTTGCGGGACCTGGACTTGACTGTCAGCCACTGGGCCCACACCCGGGCGGATGGCCGCCGGATCAACTACCACGGCCTGGGAGTCAGGTTCAGGCGCGAGTTCGGTGGTGGTGTCTTCGGCGGCACGACCCTTTACGTGGACGGCCGCGAAACGTCGTTTGACGACGCACTCGGCGTGGTGCCGCAAGAGGTTACCTTTGTGGGGACGATCGACGGGTGGGCGTCGCCGCCGACGGCCGGGCTCACCATCCGTCAGCGTGAGCCGAATGCCCTCTTCGCCATGAAGGACCCGTTCCCGCTCGTGTGTCTGGGGCCGACCAATGCGGGGCCGCTCAGCCTCAAGGAGGGCCAGGTTCTCATCAGCGACTACGACCTTAGCGTGTTTGACGGCTAACATGCGTGGTCATGGATCTCGATGAGGCGGTCAGGGAACACGAGAAGCTGTTCAACGATGCGGTGCGGGCGGGCGACTTCACCGCCTTCCTGGCGACGTTCGCCGAGGACGCGGTGATGTCGTTCGACGGCGTGCCGGTGGGGCCGTACAAAGGGCGGGAGGCGATCGCCGAGGCGTATGCGACGCGCCCGCCGACCGACACGATGACGGTCTGGTCGATCGAGGAGGCGGGGCCGGACACGGCGGACGTGCGGTTCGACTGGGACGCGGGCGGCGGCGGGTCGATGCGGGTCAAGTGGCGCGAAGGACTGGTCGCGGCGCTGACGATAGCCTTCCGCGACCAGCCGGCCGACTGAGGCTGATCAGTCGAAGTCGTTGAACTGGATGGTGATCCGGTTGGTGGTGGACGGCCAGTTGGGGACGTTCACCACGTCGATGCCGCCGGTGCGCGGGAGCGCGACGACCGAGGCGATGCCGTGGTGTGCGGGTGCGGCCGGGATGTACACGTCCATGCCGGTGATGAAGGTCTGGGCGAAGAACGCCGGGATCGGGGCGCTCAGATCCGTTGTCCGGTCGACGTTGCGGTCGTAGGCGAAGATGCCGATGACCCGCTTGGTGCGCGGGCTGTTGGCGGCGTTGAGGATGTTCTCGCCGTTGACATAAAGGACGTCACCTTGGTCGCCCCACCATTCCTTGTTTCTGGAGATGACAAGGTTCGTGTGGTGGTCGCTCTTTTCGGTCAGGGCGTCGAGGCCCTGGCCGGGAACGCCTGTGAGCAAACGGATCAGGTTGTCGGTGCGCACGGACGGCTGGAAGTAGAAGTGGTGGGTTGCGGCGCCTTCGCGCACCACGGCGAATTCATAGCGCGCGAAACCCAAGGCGCGCAAGGGACCGAAGCTGCCGTCGGCCGCTAGTGTCTCCGAATGCACAAGAGCGCGCCGGGCGCCGGTGAACGGGTTGAGCCGGTACACCTCGAGGCGGGCGCCAGCCACGCCGACGTTGGTCGGGAAGAGCACGGCCCGGCCGGACAGGGACAGGTGGCCGGGCGGCTGGGGCAGGACGCGCGTGGTCGCGGGAGCCTTGCCGCGGAAGAACTTGTAGATCTCGACAAATGTCTCCGGCGACGTCACCACTTGGGTGTGGGCCTGGTCGCTGAAGTACACGTTGGTGGCGCCGACGATGGTCCGGGCGGTGCTTCCCTCGCCCCAAACCGCGAGCGTGGGTACGCCGCCGGGCGGCTCGGTCGCGGTGCGACCGTCGAGGTTGACATAGTGCGCGACCGTTGCCGCGCGTCCCGGCGTGGCCAGATAGCCTTGCGCCATAAAGGTTCCGAGGGAGTGGCCGAGCAGGTCGACCTTGTCGGCGCCGGTTTCGGCGAGCAGCCGGGCGATGCGGGCGTCGAGCCGGGCATAGATCTGCTCGATCGACTCCGTCGCGAACGTCGAATCGTAGTCATGCGCCTCGATGCGCGATGCGGGGTACCCATTGCTGGCCAAGCGTTTTGCCTGGGTCTGGAATTGGAGGGCGGATCCGGCGCTGCCGTGGACGAAGACGACCGGGCGCTGGGCCGCGTCAGCGTGGGCGGGTGCGGCGGATGCGCCGGACGCGGCTGGAACGGCAAGGATGAGCAGTAGCACGGATAGGGAGCGTCGCATAGGGGTGCCTCCCGGAAAACTACCGGTGCAAGTTTTAGCGACATCCTACGCCTGAAATCGGATCAGTTCAGCGCCAGAATGCGGAAGAGGCGATTCTGGAGGTCGGTGACGACCTGCGTGTCCACGGGTCCGCTGATGAGGTCGCGGAAGAGCTCCTTGGGTACCCGCCCGACCGAGTCGACCTCGGCGAAGTACTTGCCGTCCACCACCTGGACGGCAAGCAGCTGGTCCTCGACGACGCCCGGCTGGACATCCATCGCCAGGACGAATGGATGGTCGGGCAGCTCGTTGAACATGTTCGCTGTGATCACAATGGCCAATCCGGGTGCGGCGCCACCCAGCGACCAGATCTCACCCTTGCGGAGCTTCCTCACTCGCGGGCCGCCCTGATCGCCGCCTCGATCTCGGCCTGCCGCGCCTTCCACCGATCCACCGAATAGGAGGGGTTGTTCTTCACGTACTCATTGTGGGCCAGCAGCGCGCGCCGCGTGACCTCACGGTCGATGGCCTGCACTATCCACTCGTTGAGGGAGGACTCATCCCGGTCGGCGGCCTGCTTGGCCATCCGGTGAACCTCATCGGGGATCCGGAGCGCAAACTTCACCATGCGATGTCCTCCTCGGAGTTGCTTGGCGATATCATCGCATGAAGTCACTCAGACTGTCATTCGTGCATCCCGTGCATCAAGATCGATCGAGCCAGGTAAGAATTTCTTTGGCGACCATCTCCGGCGCCTCCATCTGCGGGATGTGCCCGGCCTCCAGCTCCACGAAACTCCAATGGGGAAGCCTTTTCGCCGCCTGGTGCGCCGCCGCGATCGGCACGAGCCGGTCATGCGTGCCGTGCAGCAGCAGCACGGGCTGCTCGATGGCGACCATCCGCCGCCAGTACCCGGACGGCCGCGCCAGCCCGCGCACGATGGACCGGGCAGCGGCGAGATGGCACGCGGCATGGTCGGCTTGCAAGGTCAGATCGGTCTCCATCTCGATCATTTTTTCCACCATTTCCGGGGGTACCCGCTGGGGGTCAAGACAGCATCGGGAAAGCACCTCCGACACCCGTTGTGCCGCCGGCACCCTCGCATACCTGCGGGCGAGCACCCACTCCCCCAGCCCGGGGATGCCGTGCATGAAGAACTGCTTGGCGACCGCCGGGTCGAGCCGGGTGCCGCGGGCGACCGGCAGTGGCAGCGTCGGGTCGATGAGCACGAGCCGCGACACCAGCTCCGGCTGCTCAGAGGAGACGATCATCGAGATGAGACCGCCCATGGAGTTGCCGACCAGGATGGTCTGCTCCCCCACCACCTGCCGCAGGAACTCGCGCAGCACGGCGGAGTTGGCGGCCACCGTGGTGCGCCGCCCGGCCGCGGGCGTGAGGCCGAAGCCGGGCAGGTCCACGGCGGTGGCGCGCACGTGCGAGCTGAGCAGCGGGGCCAGGCCGATCCAGTTGAGGTGGGAGCCGCCGAGCCCGTGGACATAGACGACTCTCGGCCCGTCGCTCGGGCCGTCGAAGTCGGTGTAGTGGATCGGCCCCTTCAAGTCCGCCTGCATCGATCAAGTATCCCTCTAGCCGGCCGCTCGCAACTCACGTTTGGCCAACGACATCTTGTGCACCTCGTCCGGCCCGTCGGCAAGGCGCAGCGTGCGGGCCGCGGCCCACAGGCTCGCCAGCGGGAAGTCCTGCGACACGCCGCCGCCGCCGTGGACCTGGATCGCCTTGTCCAGCACCCACTCCGCCATCCGCGGCGTCGCGATCTTGATTGCCTGGATCTCGGTGTGGGCACCCTTGTTGCCGACGGTGTCCATCAGCCAGGCCGTCTTGAGCACGAGCAGCCGCGCCTGCTCGATCCGCACCCGCGACTCGGCGATCCAGTCGGCGACCACGCCTTGCGCGGCAAGCGGTTTGCCGAACGCGACGCGCGAACTCGCCCGCTTGCACATCATCGCCAGTGCCCGCTCGGCCATGCCGATCAGGCGCATGCAGTGGTGGATGCGGCCCGGACCGAGCCTGGCCTGGGCGATGGCGAACCCCTCACCCTCTCCGGCGATGATGTTGGCGGCCGGAACCCGTACCCCCTCAAAGACCACCTCGGCATGGCCACCGTGCGATTCGTCGAGGTCCCCAAAGACCCGCAGCGGGCGGCGCACGTCGACGCCTTCGGTGTCCCGCGGCACAAGGATCATGCTCTGCTGCCGGTGCCGGTCGGCCTTCGGGTCGGTCTTGCCCATGACGATGAAGATCTGGCAGTTGGGGTTCATCGCGCCCGAGGACCACCACTTGCGGCCCTCGATGACGTAGTGGTCGCCGTCGCGGCGGATGCTGGTCTCGATGTTCGTCGCGTCAGACGAGGCGACGTCGGGCTCGGTCATGCAGAACGCCGACCGGATATCGCCGGCCAGCAACGGTTTGAGCCAGCGCTCCTGCTGCTCGGCGGTGCCGAACTGCGCGAGCACCTCCATGTTGCCGGTGTCCGGGGCGGAGCAGTTCATCGCCTCGGGCGCAAGGTGCGGGCTGCGCCCGGAAACCTCGGCGAGCGGGGCATAGGTCAGGTTTGGCAGGTCGTGGAAGAGGTTCCACAGGCCGCGGGAGCGGGCGACCGCCTTGAGCTCCTCGACGATCGGCGCCGTCGTCCACTTCGGACCACCAACAAGCTGTTGCGCCAGAACGGGCTCGGCCGGGTACACGTGCGTGTCCATGAAGTCGTTGAGGTTGTCAAGGAGAGATTGTGTGCGCTCGTCGTGCGCGAAGTCCATCATTCCTCCGACGCTAGAAGTTCGTGGCCGCGGGCGACCAACCTGGGCACGCCCTCACCGACGCGCTCGAACCCTTGCCCCACGGTCTTTCCGGAGATGTACCTGAAGTGGATGCCCTCGGCGATGACCGCGAGCTTGAAGTTGGCGAAGGCGACGTACCAGCCCAGCCGCCCCAGGTCGACACCGCTGTGGCTCGCGTACTTCTCGGCGAGGTCGGCGGGGAACTCGGCGCCGGGCGGCGGCTCGCCGAACAGCCCGTCGCCCAGGACCAGCCGCTCCCAGTACATGAGCAGCAGCCCGAGGTCGGCAAGCTGGTCGCCGAGGGTCGACATCTCCCAGTCGAGCACCGCCGCCACCTCATCGGATGCCTCATCGACGATAACGTTGTCGAGGCGGTAGTCGCCGTGCACGATGCCGATGTGCTTGGTGGGCGGGACCGCCTTCTCCAGCTTGGCGTGCAGCTCGTCGATGCCGGGCAGCGGGCGGCTGCGCGAGGCGTCGAGTTGCTTGCGCCACCGGGTCAACTGCCGCTGCAGGTACCCCTCCGGCCGCCCGAAGTCCCCCAGCCCCACCGATGCCGGGTCCACCGCGTGCAGTGTCGCCAGCACCCGCATCAAAGAGTCGGTGATCGCCTCAAGCCGTTGCCGCCCAACCGCCGCGGTCGCCGCCGAGGTGCGATAGATCGCGCCGTTGACGAACTCCATGACATAGAAGGGCGCCCCGATCACGCTCTCGTCGGTGCACAGCGCGATGGTGCGCGGCACCGGCACGCCGGTCGGGCCGAGCGCCGTGATGATCCGGTGCTCGCGCGCCATGTCGTGCGCGGTGGCGAGCACGTGCCCCAGCGGCGGCCGCCGGACGATGAGTTCCTCTTGCCCCGCAACAACCCTGTACGTCAGGTTGGACTTGCCCCCGGCGATCAGCTCGCCCGTCAGCGGGCCCATATCCAGATACGCCGACAGCTTCTCCAGATCGAGACCTATCATGGTTGCACGACCAGCCGGCCGACGGTCTCGCCCGCGGCCAGCCGCGCCAGCCCGCCGGCCGCCTCGTCGAGGGTCAACCGCCCGCCCACCAACGGTTTGAGGCCCAGCTTGACCAGGTCGTTGTGGGCGTCAGCGATCGACCGCGGATCGCGCTGCCGGTAGAGCCCCCAGTGCAGCCCGACGATCGAGTAGTTCTTGATCAGGGCGTGGCTGAGCATCGGCGCCGGGATGGTACCCCCGGCAAAGCCGACGACCAGGATGCGCCCCTCGAAGGCGACGCACTTGGTGGAGCCGGTGTACACGTCGCCGCCGATGGGGTCGAAGATGACGTCGGCGCCGCGCCCGCCGGTCACCCCCTTCACCGCCGCGACGAAGTCCTCCTGCCGCCGGTCGATCACCACGTCGGCGCCCAAAGCCCTTGCCACTTCGGCCTTTTCGGGCCCGCCGACGACCGCGATGACGTGGGCGCCGGCCGACTTGCCCAGCTGCACCGCGGCGCTGCCCACCCCGCCGGCGGCGGCGTGCACGAGCAGCGTCTCGCCGGCCTGGAGCTGGGCGCGCCGGTGCAGGCCGAACCAGCCGGTCTGGTACGCGATGAGGAAGGCCGAGGCTTCGGCATCGTCCAGATAGGACGGCGCCGGCAGCACCTCGGCCTCGGTCATCAACGTGTACTCGGCAAGGGCGCCGCTGGGCAGCACCGGCGAGCCGATCACCCGGTCGCCCGTGCCCACCACCTCACCGCACAGCTCGACCCCGGGCGTGAACGGGACCGGCGGGCGGATCTGGTACTGCCCGCGGCACATGAGCACGTCGGGGAAGTTGAGCGCCGCCGCCTTGACCCGCACCAGAACCTGGCCGTCGCCCGGCTCCGGAGGCTCCACGTCGGCCAGTTCGAGTGCCTCTGCCGGCTCGCCCAGCCGCCTGACCTGCCAAGCCCGCATCGTCATAGATAGCTCCTCGACACGGTCTCCGCCACGCACACCGGCTTGTCCCCGCCCTCCCGCTCCAGGGTCACCCGGCTCACCACCTGCACCCCGCCCTCGACGTCGTCGACCGAGACCACCTCGAAGCTGGCGCGCACCCGCGCACCGGACGGCAGCGGAGCGGGGAAGCGCACCTTGTTCAGCCCGTAGTTGACGCCCATCCTTGCCCCCTTGAGCGTCACCACGTCGGCGGCGAGCATCGGGATCAGCGACAGCGTCAGGTAGCCGTGCGCGATGGTGGTGCCGAAGGGACCCTGCTTGGCCCGCTCGGCATCGACGTGGATCCACTGGTGGTCACCGGTCGCGTCGGCGAACGTGTTGATCCTGTCCTGATCCACGGTCACCCAGTCACTGTGCCCGACGACCTTGCCGACGGACGCCTTCAGCTCCTCGATCGTCGCGAAAGCCATATCGGATTATCTCCCTGTCTTGGGGCTCAGCCCGGCCAGGACCAGATCCGCCAGCTCCTGCGCGATGTCGCTTGCGGATTTGGGGCCATCCGGACGGTACCAAGTGTGAAGTGAGGTGGTGACGCCGAAAATCGCCCACGACACGATCTCCGGTGAGGCGTCGGCGGCGAAGACCCCGTCGGCCTGCGCCTGCCGGATGAGCGCGCGCACCGAGTCCTGGTAGCGCCGCCAGTCCGATTGCAGTTCCTTGTAGCGCACCGGGTCCAACCTGGACACCTCGCGGGAGAAGATGGCCGCCGCCTTGGCCGACGCCGCCGTGCTCGTCACCAGGTTGTCGATGACCGCGCGCAGGGTCCACGCCGGGTCCTGTCCGGTCTCAAGGATCTCGTCGAGGGCGGCGAGCTGCCCCTCGAAGACCGAGCCGTAGATCTCGAAGAGGATGTCCTCCTTGGCCGAGAAGTGGTGGTACAGCGCGCCTTTGGTGACCCCGGCGGTCGCCACGATCTCCTGCACGCCGGTCGCGTCGTACCCCTTCTCGGCGAACAGGTCGAGCGCCGCCTCGAGGATCTTCTCCCGGCTAGAACGCTTCATCCTCCGCCTCCATGAGCGCGTTGTCGGTCTGCTCCAGCACCCGGCGCCGCGCCGCCAGCTCCGGCAGGACCGTCGCGCAGAAGAACGCCGCCACCGGCACCTTGCTCTCCCGCAGGCGCGCCTGGCGCAGCAGCAGCCACGCGATGAGCAGGTCGCCCACGCTCATCAGCAGGCGGGTGGTGTTCTGCCCGACCTTGTAGATCTCGGTGGGCTGCTGGGCCGACGCCTTGAACCAGCGCAGCATCTCCTCCACCATGCCGCGCACGTCGGCGATGGCCGCCTCGAGTTCCTCGAAGCCTTCCATCTCCTTGAGCAGGAGGTCGAACGCCTCGCCGCCGTCGCGGGTGATCTTGCGGAAGAAGAAGTCCTGCCCCTGGATGCCGGTCGTGCCCTCGTAAAGGGTGTCGATCTTTGTGTCGCGCAGGTACTGCTCGATCGGGTAGTCCTGCAGGAAGCCTGACCCGCCAAGGGTTTGCAGCGACAGCGCGAGCATCTCGCAGGAGCGTTCCGAGCCCACGCCCTTGACGATCGGCAGCAGCAGGTCGTTCATGTTGCGCGCGTACGGCTCGTCGCGGTCCATCCAGCTCGCCGCGTAGAGGTACACCGCGCGAAGCCCTTCGGCGTAAGCCTTTTGCAGCATCAGCATGCGGCGCACATCGGGGTGCCGGTCGATGGTGACCCGCGGCGCGGTCTTGTCCGCGATCCGGGTCAGGTCCGGGCCTTGCACGCGGGTGCGCGCATACTCCAGGGCGTTGAGGTACCCCGTGTTCAGCGCGGCGATCGCCTTGACGCCCACCTGCATCCGGGCCGACTCGATCACCTTGAACATCTGGGCGATGCCGTCGTGCGCCTCACCCACGAGCCAGCCCACCGCGTCGGTGAAGGTCAGCTCGCACGTGGTCGACACCTTGATGCCCATCTTCTTCTCAACGTTCGTGGCGTAGACCGGGTTTCTCTGGCCGAGGTTGCCCGCGTCGTCGAAGAGGAACTTCGGCACGACGAACATTGACAGGCCCTTGGTCCCCGGCCCGTGCCCCTCCGGCCGGGCGAGCACGAAGTGGACGATGTTCTCCTCGAGGTCGTGCTCGGCGGAGGTGATGAACCGCTTGACGCCGTTGATGCGCCACGAGCCATCCTCGTTGCGGGACGCGGTGGTGCGGCCGGCGCCCACGTCGGAGCCGGCGTCGGGCTCGGTGAGCACCATCGTCGCGCCCCACCGCTTCTCGATCATCAGCTCGGCGATGCGCTGCTGCTCGGGCGAGCCGATGGTGTGCAGCAGCCCGGCGAAACCGGGGCCGCCGCCGAACATGTACACCGGGGCCTGGGCGCCCTGGACCAGCTCGGACAGCGCCCACCACAGCATGCGCGGTGCCGGGGTGCCGCCGGCCTGCGCGGGCATGTCCAAACGCCACCACTCGGCGTCCATATAGGCACGGTAGGACCGCTTGAACGCCTCGGGCATCGTCACTTCGTGCTTGACAGCGTCGTAGACGGGCGGATGGCGATCCGACTCCGCATAGGACGAGGCGATGGGTCCTCGGGCCAGCCGGTCGACCTCTACGAGCATGTCGTCGACGGTTGTCGCGTCGAGGTCGTAGCGCTCGAGGATGCGCTCCAGCCCCAACACCTCGAACAGGTTGAAGCGCAGGTCGGCCAGGTTGCTCCGATAGTGACTCATGGACCCGATCATACCGACCGGTCGGTATGTAGCAAGTTCAGGTTAAACCTCCGCCGGAAAGTTGTGAGGGTACCCCCAAAGGATGTTGAATTTTTTCATGCGTCGATATCTTGCCCTGGCCGTGGCGACGGCCGGGATTCTCCTGCTTGTGCCGCCCGGCGTGGCCCAAGCCGCGGTCACCCCGCCCACGCTCGTCATCGGCTCGGACTTCCCAGATCCGGACATCAGCAAATTCGGCGGGACATACTACGCGTACTCTACGAACGGTGCTGCCGGGAACGTGCCGGTCGCCAGCGCCACCAACGTCTTCGGGCCGTGGACCCGGCGCGGCAACGCGCTGCCCGCCCTCGGAGCATGGGCGCGCGGCGGCCTGACCTGGGCACCGGACGTGACGCAGCGCGCGGACGGGCAGTACGTGCTGTACTACACCGCCCGCAGCATCGCCACCAACCGCCAGTGCCTCGGCGCCGCGCTCGCCACCTCACCCCTCGGGCCGTTCGCGCCGGTCGGACCGAACCCCTTGGTGTGCAACGCTTCCGAGGGCGGTGACATCGACGCTTCGAGTTTCACCGACACGACCGGGATCCGGTACCTGCTGTACAAGGACGACGGCAACGCCATCGGCCAGCCGACAAGCCTTTGGCTGCAACGGGTCGCGGCGGACGGCGTGACGCTGCAGGGCGGGCGGGTCGAGCTGCTGCGCAGCGGCCGCCCCGAGGAGTCCGGCATCATCGAGGCCCCAGTGCTGACCAAGGTCGGCTCGCTTTACCACCTTTTTTATTCCCTTGGGGGGTACGGTGGCGACGCCTACCAGACCAGCTACGCCACTGCGACCGCCCTCACCGGCCCCTACACCAAGGCTTTCAGGTCATTGATGACGACGGCGAGCTTGAACGGCGCCGTGCGCGGGCCGGGCGGGGCGGACATCATCCGCGAGTCCACCGGCGACCACATCGTGTTCCACGGCTGGATCAACAATTACAGCGCCCGGGGTATGTATGTGGCAGCGCTCGGCTGGGCCAGCGGGTACCCGGTGGTGCGGGGCAGCCGCGTGCGGTACGAGACGGAGCGCGGCACGCTCAACCACTGCTCGGTGCGCAACACCGCAACCGCGTCGCAGGGACAGCTCGTCGCGTACATCGACTTCGCCGACAGCTGGGTGCAGCTGAGCGTCTTCGCCCCGCGAGCCGGCGGCTACAACGCCTATATCTCCTACTCGGCCGGCTTCGGGGACGCGCAGCACGCGCTGTCGGTCAACGGCGGCTCGCCGGTGACCGTCACGTATCCGGGCGTGGCGTGGGAGACCTACCGTCAGGTCGCCGTCGGTGTCACCCTCAACGCGGGCTGGAATACTCTGCGTCTGACCCACCTGAGCCGCTGGGCGGAGGTGGACTTCATCGAGGTGGCATAGGGGGTTTCCGTGAACCTGGCGGGCAAACGTGTGGTGATCACCGGCGCGGCCGGAGGAATAGGTGCCGCGATGGCGCGGCGGTTCCACGCCGAGGGTGCCACCCTGGTCCTATCCGACCTCCAGGCGCCGCAATCCCTTGCGGCGGAACTGGACACGACCGCGGTGGCGGCCGACGTCACGGATGAGGCGCAGGTGCGGGCACTGGTCGAGGCGGCCGGTGAGATCGACCTGTTCTGCGCCAACGCCGGTGTCGCCACCGGTCTCGGCCTCGACGCGCCCGACGAAGATTGGGAGAGGCTGTGGGCCGTCAACGTGATGGCCCACGTCTACTCCGCGCGGGCCGTCCTGCCCGGCATGCTCGCCCGCGGCTCCGGCTACCTGCTGCACACGTGCTCCGCCGCGGGCCTGCTCACCTCGCTCGGCGACGCCCCGTACGCGGTCACCAAGCACGGGGCCGTCGCCTTCGCCGAGTGGCTCGCGGCGATGTACGGCGGCAAGGGCATCCGGGTCAGCGCCCTTTGCCCGCAAGGGGTACGCACCCCCATGCTCACCGCCGGGCTCGAAAAGGGCGACCCGGCGGCACTGGCGGTCGCCGCGGCCGGCACCGTCCTGGAGCCGGAGGAGGTGGCGGACATCGTCGTCGAAGGCCTTGCCGCCGAACGCTTCCTGATCCTGCCCCACCCCGAGGTCGCCATGTATCAGCAGCGCAAGGCCGCCGACCCCGATCGCTGGCTTGCCGGGATCCGCCGCCTGCTGCGCTAGTAGCCGGCCGGCCCGACGCCCCCGCGCGAGCGCGCCAGGACAAAGACGGGCTCGTCGTCGCCGTAGCGGTCCCGGAACTCCCGCTTGGCACGGTCGAGGTCGCGATCGCCGACCACGACGTTGACGCCCGCGCCATCGACCCTGGTCGTAACCCCCTCGACGTGGAAACTACGCTGCTCGCGCCAGTAGGAAAGGTCCACGGCGACCCGGTCCGCGAGCGAGTTCATTTCGGTGACGGAGAAGCGCGCGTCGCGGAACTCCACCTTGAACTTGCCAACCTCGTCCCGCGCCGCCACCTCGACGTTGGCGGTGTTAACGTCACCGGGCTTGCGGTACACGATGATCCGGCCGTCGTCATCGACCTCCACCCCCGCGTACAGCTGGGGAAAGAACGTGCGGAGCCGATAGTCGACACGGCCCGACGCGTCGAACGCCGCAGGATCCGGCTCCTGCGAGCAGCCGCCTGCGGCGAACGCGAGGACAACCACAACCAGGAGGACGGAGGTGCGCA
>DASUXL010000106.1:0-14205 GCA_036377915.1 Candidatus Limnocylindrales bacterium | reverse complement strand
CCGACCGTGGTCACGCGCGCCTGGCGGAGCAGCTTGTCGATCAGGTTGTCGTCGACCGCGTCGGGCGCCGCCGCGTTCACGCGAAGCCTGGCGCGCAACGCTTCCCGGCGCGCCAGCTCCAGCGCGGCCGGGTCGGCCGGCAGCGCAGCGATGTCGTCGTCGAGGGAGTTGAGGTCCGGCCAGACCGGGGAGACGGCCTGCACGGTGCTCAGCGCCACCGCCGCACGGGCGATGAGGTTCCCGCGCCAGACCGCGTCGACCCGTGGCACCGGGCCGAAGTAGCCAAAGGCGGCGTCGAGCTGGGTTTCGGTCCGGTCGGTACCGCCCAGCCCGGACCATCCGCCGTCGATGCGCACCTTGGTGGGTGCGAACGAGCCGAAGCGGATCTCGTCGAAGGTGGCGTCGAAGGGGCCCTCGACGCCGAGGTCCGAGGTGATGTACGCGGCGTCGAGAAGGTGTTCCAGGGCAAGGTCGTCGAAGACCCCGCGCCGGGTCGGCGCGTTTGCAAGTTGCAACAGCGTGGCGTCCTCGAAGTCCATGCCTAAGGAACCCATCGGATCCGGTTACAGCGCAAGGCAATGTCGCAACCTCGACAGTGATCGCCAAGTGCGCATATCTACCTTGACAGCCGGTGGACAGGTGCAAGCGCCGGCTGTGCCGCCGGCGCTTGCCTCGCTTTTGTATCTTCAGCCGACCCGGGTCAGACGGAAGTGTTCGTTGGCCGACCAGCTTGCGCAGTCCCACTGGACTATCTGGCCGAAGTTGGCTTGAGAGTTCTGGTACACGTTGAGGCACTTGCCCGAGTGCACCGCAGCGAACATATACGTGTTGATCCCCATATAGGTCACGCGGAAATACTCGTTGGTGGCGCCCGGGACGCAGTCCCACTGGACTATCTGGCCGCCGTTGCTCTGCGAGTTCTGGTATACGTTCAGGCACTTGCCCGAGTGCATCGCGGCGAGTGTGAAGGTGTTGGTGCCCACCTGGGTCATGCGGAAGTACTCGTTGGTGGAGCCCGGGACGCAGTCGTACTGGATTATCTGGCCGCCGTTGCTCTGGGAGTTACCGTTGACGTTCAGGCACTTCCCGGAATGCACCGCGGCCAGGGTGTAGATGCCACCGGAGACCGGGAGCACGGGTGCGCCGAAGGTTCCGGTGGCCCAGACCGGGCCGCCGGCCGCGTTGAAGATGACGAAGTCGCCGTCGTCCTGGAACGCCAGCAACCCGTCCTCGGCGGCGAAGCTGGTGCCGGACGACCACAGCTTGACCCCGGCCGGGTTGTAGACGGCCAGCTCGCCATCGCCTTCGAACTGGGCGTAGGCACCCGTGTGACCGCCGGTATGGGTCGCCCACAGCGCGACGCCTTGCGGGCTGTAGATCACCAGGTTGCCATCGCCTTGCATCGACAGTGTCCCGTTAGGCCGGGTGCAGCTCCAGCCGGCCGGGAAAACCGTTGCGGTTTCCCAGGTTTGGCCACACACCGGGGGTGGGGGCGGCGGTGGGCAGGCCCCGTCGGGGATGGCGGCGATGCTGTGACCGGGCACGTTCACCGCACCCGTGCTGGTGCCGGCCGGCGACTTGTGTCCACAGTTGAGGACATAGGCGGCACCGGTCCCGGCGTCCCTGAGCTTGGTCCCGTTCACCGCGGTCTTGGCGACCGACAGCAGCTGGCTGGGATCGAGGTGCTGCGTGGTGTAGTTGGCCGGGTAGCCGGCCGCGGTGACGTCAGCCGGGTTGCGGAAGGAGATCAGCGAGCCGCCGGCGGCGACGTACACCGAGTCGCTGGTGACATCGGCGACCAGGGTTCCGTTACCGGGGACGGGAATCGCGGAGATTTTGCTGGGGAACTTGGCCGCACCCATGCGCACGTAGGCGTCGCGCAAGGCCCGGTGGCCGGCGGTGTTGGGGTGGAACCAGCCTGCCGTGTCGCAGCCACATTCGTTGTTGCCGTGGACGTTGATGCCGTGGGTGTTGCCGTCACCGGTCGGGCAGACATTGTGGTTGGCCAGTGCGTTGTTGAAGGCGAGGTAGCGGATCCGCCTGCCGGCCCCGGCCTCTTCCGCGACCACCTGTGCCAGGGTGTCGTCGATCATCGTCGCGACCCTGTTGCCGCGCAGCTCGTCCTTCTTGACCAGGCCGGTGGTGCACTCGCGGTCGTCGGTGGGGAAGATTATCGGGTACCCGGCCACCTCGATGACCGCGTTCGGCGCCGCCTGCGCGATCTTCCCATACAGGCTCTTCAGCCGCGGCACCTGGACATCGAGCTGCTTGCGTAGTTCGTCGTCCTTCGGCACGCAGCCGCTCTCATCGGCCTTCTTGCCGTGCCGCAGCCCGTACTTGTAGGCACAGGTCAGGATCGGGGCGAAGTTGAGATCGTTGCCGACTATCGAGATCTGCACCGCAGCGGTGTCCTTGCCCAGCCCCAAACCCACACCCCCGTTCTGGTTGGCGTCGGCGATGGCCCTGCTGACCTGCTGCTCCGCATCGGCGATCTTCCCACCGCTACAGGCATAGTTCTGGAACTTCGCCTGCCCCCCATCCAGCGGCTTGTAATAGACCAGCGCCGCCCACGTGGTCCGGGCGGCATGACAGTCATGGTTGGTGAACGCGGTCGGCTCGGTGAACCTGTCGGCGACGAACCTCGGCGCACCCTCCCCCGACATGTACGAGTCACCGAGTGCGACGTCCAGCGCGCCCACCTTCCGCGGCGGCTCGACCGGGCTCTCACACACCGGCAGCGCCGACTCCGGCGGCAACTCGGCCGGGAACGGGTCGGTAGCCAGCAGGTTGTGATAGGTCAACCGGTAGTTGGCGTACGCCTCCGGCTGCTGGCGCATCCCGGTGCAGACGTCATCCAGACGTACCCGCGGCAGCTTTGCGGACTCGCCGTCGATGCCACCGTCACCGGGCTCGCCCTGAACGCCATTAAAGCCGTCACTGCCCTGCTCACCCCACCAACCGTCTTCGCCTCGGGTGCCCCACTGGAACGAACCCTCCGCGCCACCCCAGCCACCGTCGCCACCCCAGCCACCGAATCCGGCGCTACCCCCGTCACCGGCGCCTCCCGGGTTGCCGCCGGTGGTGTCGATGAAGATGTCGTCCGGATTGAAGCCGTCCGGATAGGTCACCAGCACGTTGCCGCCGTGCCCGCCGTTGCCCCCGAAGCCGCCCCGCCCGCCGATGCCGCCACGCCCGCCGTTGCCGCCGTTGCCGCCATTACCGCCGTTGGCCGGGCCTATGCATTCGCCTTCGTAGGCGTCACCGCCGTTACCGCCGTTTCCCCCGTCGCCGCCACCGCCGCCGTTGCCGCCGCGACCCCCGTTACCGCCGTCGCCGCCCCCGGCGAGCAGCTGGAAGGTACCGGTGGCGCCATCCGGGACATCGAAGACGATGTCGCCGCCGTTATCGCCGTCGCCCCCGAGACCACCTTCGCCACCGCCACCACCGCTGTCGCCCTGCTCGCCGCCCTCGCCGCCCTCGCCGTGGCAGTCGAGAAAGTCAGGCCCATCTTCGCCGTCGTCGCCATCCCGCCCGGGGAACCCATCCCACCCCGGGGAACCGTCCGAACCTGTGCCGCCGTTGGCGCCGCTCTTGTCCTCGCCGCTCATGTCGATGGTGACAGTCCCCGCCTTGCCGCTGACCGTGGCGGCCTGGCGTAGCGAGTTCACCGGATACAGCCGCAAGGTGTGGCCATGGGACTTGACCCGAACCTTGCCGCCCGCGACCACGATGTCCGTGGCGAGGATCGTCGTGTCGCCGGAGAGCTCCAGCTCGCCCGGCACGGTGACCGTTGCCGCCATCACTTCCCCGGCGACCTTCCCGCTCAAGCCGCGCTCGCCACGCAAACCGGCCAGGGTCGAAGCCAGTTCGGCTCGCCAATTCGCGCCGCTGTCACGCAACGCGGTGATCCGCTGTGCCAGCTCACCCGGCACCGCGCGTGCCGGTTGCTCGCCCGCCACGACCGCCGAAGCGCTGCTCATGACGAGCGCGCCCGCCGTCATCACGGCGAACGCGGAATACAGGGTACGACGGACCATGCCAGCCTCCAGACATTGACGATCAGTAAGGACTGGATATCAGGCCGCGCCAACGCGACGCCAACGCGCATCAACGCGATCTTCGGCTACGAAACCGTCTGTTCCGGGCTGGCCGGGCTCTCGTTCCACAGCCGGTCCATCGTGGTGACGCAATAGGCGTAGGACCGGTCGGGTGCCGCGGTCCGATCGGCCCACGTGCGCGTGCCGGCGCCACCCGCTACCGTTCCGACCAGCTGCGCAGGGTCCTGATTGGACATATCCACCCGGTAGATGGCGTGCCGGGCGCCGGGAAGCTCGCCGTCCGCGGCCCGCCAGGTGAGCTTGACCGCGCCGCCTTCACCGCGACTCGCCGCGACCAGGACCGGCGGTCGCGGGCGGACCCCGGGCAGGTGCGGCATTGCCGGCACGAGCGCCGGACCGCGGTAGTGCGTGTCACGCAGGCGGGTGCTCACGCCGAGCTTGTCTTCCTTTACCTGCCTGGCGCTGAAGTGGATGCTGCCGCTGACCGGATGTTCCCGGTTGAGCGCGAGCTGGCGGTCCAGCTCGGCCGGGTCGCTCCACGCTCCGCTCTGGCCGATCCGGTAGTCGGCCTGTCCGATGTAGAGCTGAACCTGGGTCCCTTTCGTCACCGACGACCACCACGGCAGCAGCACCGAGTAGTCGGCGATGTCGAACCCGATGTGCCAATACAGTTGCGGCGCAATGTAATCCAGCCAGCCCTCGGACACCCACAGCCGG
Source organism: Candidatus Limnocylindrales bacterium (assembly GCA_036377915.1). Classification (GTDB taxonomy): domain Bacteria; phylum Actinomycetota; class Actinomycetes; order Mycobacteriales; family Micromonosporaceae; genus Allorhizocola. Next base: position 9,430 of record DASUXL010000106.1, on the reverse strand, counting down.
GTGTCGGCGTAGATCGCGTCGTAGCTCTGCAGGCCGCGGGTTGCCGACCCGTCCGGATCGGTGGTCTTGTTGCGCCAGATGCCGAACGGGCTGATCCCGAACTTCACCCACGGCTTGATCTGCTTGAGGCGGGTGTACATCTCCTCGACGAACACGTTGACGTTCTGCCTGCGCCAGTCGGCCTTGCTCGCGCCCGCACCGTAGCGGGCGAAGGCCGCCTCGTCCGGGAAGTCCTGCCCGCTGCCTCCGGGGTACGGGTAGAAGAAGTCGTCGAAGTGCACGCCGTCGATGTCGTAGTTGGCCGCCAGCTCCAGGATCGAGTCCTCGACGAAGCGGCGGGCCTCGGGGATGCCCGGGTTGTAGTACACCCGCGCCGCCGCCGACTCGGCCGGTCCGGGGTAGGTGACCGCCCAGTCGGGGTGCTTGTGCAGCGGGTGGTTGGGCGGCAGGCCCGCCGCCGAACCGGTCTGCCCCGCCTTGTACGGGTTGAACCAGGCGTGGAATTCGAGGTTGCGGGAGTGAGCCTCGGCCACCATGAACGCCATTGGATCCCAGCCGGGCGACTGCCCGTCGGTGCGGCCGGTCAGCCAGTGCGACCACGGGGCGAACTTGGACGGCCAGAAGGAGTCGCCGCTCGGGCGCACGTGCACGAAGATGGCGTTGTGGTTCATCCGCTGCGCGACGTCGAGCCACCCGCGGTACTCGGCCTTGATGGTCTCCTGATCCAGCCCCGGCCGGCTGGGCCAGTCGCGGTTGCTGACAGTGGTGAGCCACATACCGCGCAGTTGCCGGGTGGGGTTGACCGACCGCCCCGCGCACGTCGCGGGCGGCGCCGTCTCCAGCATCCGCGGCGTGTCGGCGGCGTTGACCCGCTCCGCCGGGCGGCCGAAGAACCGCAGCACCACAAACGATCCGGCCACCAGGGCGACCCCCATGAGGGCGACCATGCTCAGCATCGCGGCGGGGTGGGCGTGCCACGATCGGCGTTCACGATGGCGGGGCTTGCGCTTATGGCCTGACATCAGGCAAACAGACTTGCACAGCCGGTACTGCCGCGCAAACGTTGTCATTTCCTTCGGTTAGCGAAGTATTGCACCATGCCGTGCAGTAGCCGGGTGTCGAAGGGCAGGCCGCGCAGGGCGTCGCCGGCGGCGGTGAGGTGCCGCTGCAACATCAGCTCCGCTTCGGTAATCCCGTACACCCGGACCAGGTTCACCTTTCCGGCGTCGTGCCCGACGTCCTTGCCGATGACCTCGGCTGTCCCGGTCGCGTCGAGGATGTCGTCGCGGATCTGGAAGACGATGCCGGCGTGGTGGGCATAATGGCCGACAAGCTCGACCTCGCGTTCCGGCCGATCCAAAAGCATCATCAGGGGTACCAGCGCCGCCTCCATCGCCGTCGAGGTCTTCAGTGCGTACATCTCGACGATCCCGTCGCCGGTCACCGGTGCGGCGTCGCGGCCCAGCCGCAGGTCGAGATATTGCCCGCGGCACAGCCGTTCCGGCCCGAGGACCGTGCCCACGTAGCCGATCACCGCCGCCACCCGCTCGGCCGGATAGTGCTCGCGCAGCCGGGCAAGCAGGCCGAACCCGGACGACACCATCGACAGCGCCGCGAGCTGCACCCCGGCCTCGTCGAAGACGGTGTGCGCGGCCGGCCGCCCGCGCCGCAGGGTCGCGTTGTCCTGGGCGGGCAGGTCGTCGAACATCAGGCTGGAGGTGTGGAACAGCTCGCTTGCCGCCAGCACCGGCTCGATCGTCGCCGGATCCACGCCCAGCCCGACGGCGAGCATCAGCGTGAGCGCGGGGCGTAGCCGCTTGCCGCCCTGCCCGCCGAGTCCATATTGGACGATGGGGGACAGCTCGGTGGCGTTGGCCGGCTGGGTATGCCGCGCGGTCACCTCCCTCAGGTAGGGCAGCCGGTCGGCCACGAACGTGCGGCAGTCCGCCTCGGCCGGAGGACGGTCACCGTAGATCCGGCCGGTGCGGGCCTTGAGCCGCTGGTCGGAGACGTCCACCGCGCGGGCGGCCCGCTCGGGCAGCCGCGCCGCCGAGCGGATGAACGCCGCCGTCTCCGCCGGGACCGGGTACCGCTCGAGCAGGCGGGTGGCGCGGCGCGGATCCGCCGACAGGTGCCGGGCCAGCCGCACGGCACCGTAGTGGGCGAAGGCCTCCGCCGCTGCCTCGTCCCCGCCGTACACCTCGTAGGCGACGTAGGCGTTGTACGCGAACACGTCGTCGAGCGGGCTGATCCCGTGCAGCGGGCCGGGATGGGTGAACGGGGTCAGCCGCCCGTCCGCCCGGTCCTCGGCCTCGTCGAGCAGGTCGTCGCGCAGCTGGCTGAGCAGGATCGTGTTCAGGCAGCGGCGGTAGAACCCGTCGGGGATCTGCCTGCGGCCCATGATGTTGGCGACCACGCGGCTCATCCCGGCCTTGACGAACAGGTCCGGGTACATCGAGGGCAGCTCGGTCGTGGCGGCGTCGGCGAGGAACCGGCCGGCGTCGCGGTGCTGGGCGCGGTACATCGACTCGGCGGCCTGGTAGAGATGGCGGTACTCGGCGAACGGGTATGCCTCAAGCATCAGCCCGTGCAGCAGGTGCGCCTCCTCGGCGAGCGGATGGTCGGGCAGGTCCGCCTCGGCCACGGGCGACTCGCCGCCCAGCCCGCGCAGCACCAGCCGGTGGCATTGCTCCCGTTCGGCCGGGTCGAGGCGTTCGGCCGGCAGGTCGAGCAGGGTGTCGTCGACGATGGCATAGGCGGCGCCAAGGGCGTAGGCGCCGGTGAGGATCCGGGCCAGATGCGCACGGATCGTGCGCAGGTCGGCGTCGGCGGTGTCGTAGGCGCCGATGAGCAGCACACCGGTCAGGGTGCGCACCACCTTGCCCATGCTCCCGCCGCGGATCACCGGCTCGGGCAGGATCCGGTAGAGGCGGTCCAGCCGCTCGGCCAGCCAGCGCATCTCGGGCACCCCGCGCAGCACGGGCAGCCTTGCCTCAAAGGCTTCCACGATGCCCAGAGCGCCGCGGCGATCGTCGATGGCGGCGATTATTTCGGGGGTACGGGGAACGCGCCGCGCCGAGCCCGAAAACGCCTCGACCTTTTCCTGCGGGATCAGCTCCGCCAGGTTGTAGACGCCGAAGTGGACGACCTCCCGGGCCAGCCTGGCCCGGTCCAGCGCGCGCCTGGTCCGGGGCGCCAGGAGCAGACCGGCACGGACCGCCGGTGACCGCTCATGCCGCACGGCCGCCAGCGCCGCCTCATACCGTCCTACGTGGACGGTCACCAGGTCGGGCCGGCGCTCACGCCACCGCCGGAAGTCCTCCAGCGTGTGCCGGACGCCTTCGGCGAGACGGTCCGGCTCGAGGTCTGTCTGGTAGAACGGAAACGGTCCCCTGAGTTCGGCTCCGGTCCTCATCAAGTGTTCGATGTCCTCCCTGGCGGCGACGGCGTTGGCGGTGCGGGCACGATCAATCGTATGCCAGCCGTGCCACGCTCAAGTTTAGGTAAAGAGATCACGCATCGCGGCGGGCGTTATGTGGCCCCGTGCGTGAATGGACGCATGTCAACGGTTTCTCGCCGCCGCGTCCTGATCGCCGGAGTGCTTGGCGGATCCGCGGCCGGCGGTTTGGACCTCGCCGACATGATGGCGGCGTCGGCCGCCGTCGTGCCCGCGGACGAGGACGGATACGAGCTGTGGCTTCGCTACCGTCTGATCGAGGACGCTGGTGTCCGGGGGACCTACGCCGGTGCGCTGGGCCGAGTGTTTGTCCAGGGCGCGGGCACGTCAATGGTTCTGACCGCCTTCGAACTCGTCCGGGGGCTGACCGGGCTGCTTGGCGCGGCGCCCGTCCTGGTCTCCGCGCCCACCGCACCGGGCACGCTGGTCGCCGGGGTGTGGGCGGAGTCGGCGACCGCCCGGGGAGTCGTCACCGCGGCACAGGTCGAAATGGCCGGCCCCGAGGGGTATGTCCTCGCCTCGGGTGTGGTGAGCGGTGTGCCGTGCACGGTGGTGACATCGCTGACGGCCGTGGGTGTGCTGCGCGGGGCGTTTCACCTCTTGCGGTTGGTGCAGACCCGCAAGCCCGTCTCCGGCCTCTCCTCGGTCCAGCGCCCGGCCAACCGGCTGCGGATGGTGAACCACTGGGACAACCTGAACCGGACCGTCGAGCGAGGGTACGCGGGCAGCTCGATCTTCGACTGGGCCCGCTTGCCCCAGACCGAGTCGCGTTACGGTGACTATGCGCGGGCGCTCGCCTCGCTGGGAATCAACGGCACTGTGCTCAACAATGTCAATGCCAGCCCGACATTTCTCTCGACGGCATTCCTGCCCAAGGTGGTCGCGCTGGCCGATGCGCTGCGGCCGTACGGCGTGAAGGTTTACCTGTCCGCGTACTTCGACAGCCCGGCAGCCCTCGACCCGGCTATCCCCAACGGCGACCCCGGCAATCCCGCTGTCCAGAACTGGTGGCGGGTCAAGGCGAATGAGATCTACGCGGCGATTCCCGACTTCGGCGGCTGGTTGGTGAAGGCGGGATCGGAGGGCCAGCCCGGGCCGATCCAGTACGGCAAGACCCACGCCGAGGGAGCGAACATGCTCGCTCGCTCCCTCGCGCCGCATGGCGGCCTGCTCATCTACCGGGCCTTCGTCCACGGCGGGCCGAGCACCTGGACCGAGGACGCGTGGCGGGAGTTCAAGCCGCAGGACGGCAAGTTCGACGCCAATGTGGTGGTGCAGGTCAAGAACGGCCCGATGGACTTCAACCCGCGCGAGCCGGTCAACCCGTTGCTCGGCGGGTTGCCCGGGACCAACTCGATGCTCGAGTTGCAGGTCACTCAGGAGTACACCGGCCACAGCACGCATCTGTGCTATCTCGTGCCGCAGTGGAAGGAGGTGCTCGACTTCGATACCCACGCGGCCGGGGCGGGCAGCTTCGTACGTGACATCGTGGCCGGAACCACGTTCGGCTACAGCAGATCCGGGTTGGCGGGTGTGGTCAACTTCGGGACGGATCGCAACTGGACGGGGCATCACCTGGCCGCGGCGAACACCCACGGCTTCGGTCGGCTGGCATGGAATCCGGCGCTGTCCGCCCAGGAGCTGGCGGACGAGTGGGTGACCATGACCTTCGGGCCGGATCCGCAACTGCGTACCGTGCTGACATCGATGCTGCTGCGGTCCTGGCAGACCTACCTGGACTACACGGAGGTGCTGGGGCAGGGCTATCTCGTGCACCCGCTGGGCGACCACTTCGAGCCCGACATGGCGCAAAGCCAGGGCTGGCACCGGTCGGACGGCTCGGGCGCGGGCTTCGACCGCACGAGGGCCACCGGGAGTGGCTATGCGGGCTTCTACGCAGCGCCCGTCGCGCAGACCTTCGAGTCGTTGGCGAGTTGTCCCGACGAACTCCTGCTGTTCTTCCACCGCGTGCCCTACACCCACCGGTTGCGTTCCGGCGCCAGCGTGATCGGCCACATCTACGACAGCCACTTCGCCGGTCTGGCCGCCGCGATCGGGCTGCGCGACTCGTGGCGCTCGCTGGCCGGCCGGATCGACGCGCGACGCCATGCGGAGGTCGCGCAACGCTTCGATCAGCAGGTCCTGTGGGCAACGGTGTGGCGGGACCACATTGTCAGCTATTACTTCAAACTGACCCGGCTCCTGGCCGGCGCGCAGCGCTGGCTCCAGGTCGAGCTGCCTGCCGCATCCACCGTGCTGCTCGGTGGCCAGGCCAACCAGGTGACGGTCAGCGTGGGCAATGCCACATCGAACACCGTGACCGCCCCGGTGACCGTCACCGTCCCCGGCGGGTGGACGGCGCTGCCGGGTCAGATCTCGCTTGGCCCAGGGGCTCTCGGGTCCACGATGGTACAGGTGACTCCGCCTTTGAGGCCGGCGGCGGCCCAGGTGTCGGTCACGGTCAGCTCCACACTTCAGGTGCTCGGCGCGACACCGCAAACGGTGATGGTGACCCCGGCCGCGAGCCGCTGTGTCCTCGCCCTCGACGCCGGCACCGATTCCTCGGCGTTGCTGACGGGCTACGCGCGGCTGTCACCGGCGACCGCCTGGGATGCCGCGCGCGGCTTCGGCTGGTCCGCAGGTGCACCACAGTCACGCGACCGCGGTGGCGACGCGTTGCGCCGCGACTTCTGCAACGACACCACAAGACGGGTCCTGCGGATCGCCGTGCCGGCGGGCTTGCACAACGCCTATCTGCTCGTGGGGGACAGGACAGTGCGCTGCCTGCCCACGATCGTCACCGTCAACGGGGCCGAGCTCGCGCGCAGCCAGCCGCTCGCCGCCAATGTGTTTGCCTGGCTTCAGTTCAACCTCGACGGGGGTGCCGCGGGACGCACGTTCGACCTCCAACTGTCAAGCATTCCCAACGAACATTGGCATCTCGTCGCCTTCGTGCTGCTGCGCGCCGGCGTTTAGCCGGTCCGGAGCACGCACCTGGTCGCGCTGTAAATTGTTGGCATGCAACGGTTGCAATGGATGCACACACCGTCGGCGGCTTCGGCTCGCATCCGCTTGACCAGGTCCGGCTCGCGCAGCAGCGCCCTGGCCATCGCGACGAACTGGAAGCCTTCCGCCATCGCCTTTTCCAGAGTGGCGCGCTGGTTGATCCCGCCGAGCAGGATCAGCGGCATATTCAGCGCCGCCCGGAAGCGGCGCGCCATCGGCAGCAGGTATGCCTCCTCAAACGGGTACCCCCGAAGGAATCCCCGGCCGAAGAGCCGCATCGCCCAGCGGACGTGCGCTGGCATGGCATCGGCGAACTCACGCAACGGGACATCCCCGCGGAACAGGAACATCGGGTTGGCCAGCGAGCTGCCGGCGGAAAGCTGCAAGGCGTCAAGGTGGCCGTCGGCCTCCAGCATTTGAGCGAACTCTATGCTTTCGTTGATTTTCAAGCCTTTGGGGGTACCGTCGCACATGTTGACTTTGGCGGTGACCGCCACGGACGATCCGGCGGCTTCCCGCACCGTGCGCATGATCAGTCGGGGAAAGGCCGCCCGCCGCGTCAGCGTCCCGCCGTATGAATCCTTGCGGCGGTTAAGGTTTGGGCTCAGGAATGAACTCAACAGGTACCCGTGTCCAACGTGGACTTCGAGGGCGTCGAACCCGGAGCGGACCGCGAGCCTTGCACCGGCGGCGTATGCGGCCGTGATCCGGTGGAGGTCGGTGGCTGTCGCGGCGCGGATCATCTGCAGGCTCAACGGGCTGGGCAGGGCGGAGGCGGCGATGGCCTGGCCGGCGTTGGAGCGTCCGTTGGCGACCGGGCCGGCGTGGCCGATCTGCGCGGCGATCGCGGCGCCCGCCTCGTGGACCGCGTCAGTGAGCCGTTGCAGCCCCGGAAATGCCTGCTCGCGTAGGTAGATCTGCTCCTTGTGGGTGCGGCCCTCCGGGCTGACCGCGAGGTAGGCCACCGTCGACATGCCCGCGCCGCCTTCGGCGACCTCCCGGTGGAACGCGATGAGGCGTTCTGTGACAAGGGATTCGGGGGTCGCGCCTTCGAACGTCGCCGCTTTGATGACCCTATTGCGCAATGTCACCGGGCCGAGGCGGGCGGAGGCGAAGGCGTCGGGTCCTGCCATCCCTCTAGGATATCGGCGCATGGACCGTCATCGCACACGTCGTTTCGTTCTCCGAACACCGAGGGCCGTGGCGGAACTCGAGGCCGTCGCCCAGTTGCAAGGTTGGCAGTATGTCGGGGAGCGGCCGGCCGGCTCCGGCCTTCCGCTCGTGGTCATCTACGGAACTCCGTTTCCGGGGGTGTCAGTGTGGTACTTCGAGTTCGACAGCCCGGAGATCTGTGGCGTCGTGGTTGACAGCACCATGGGCACCGGAGGGATCGAGCCGGTGGCCACGCTCGTGCAAGCGCTACTTGTTCCCTGGACGATCGAGGAGCTGCTGGCGGAGGTCGACCGCGCGCCCGACCGGGGCTTTGCGCTTCGCCGCGCCGGGATGGGTGCGCCGACCGAGCTCGACCCCGCGTGGCTGTCCGGATTCACCGCCTGGGCATCCGACCCGGATCCCGAGGTACGCCTTGCCGTGATCGATGGGGTGTTGGGCACCGAGTGGCGGCAAATGAACCCTCTGCTGGAGGAGATGGCCCACCGCGACCCCAAACGATCAGTCAGGAAGTACGCCGCGGATGCCGCACGAGCGCTCGATTCGGTCACCTCCGGGACCGGGCCGGAGCGGGTCGCTGTCCCCGATCTGTTTTCCGGTGATGACGCCGCAGAGCTACGTCGGGTCGCCGTGAGCAACCTTCGTCCATTCATGACCGAGTGAAGTGTCAGTCACCTCGCCCCGCTTGGAGCCGCTGCCATTTCTCCATTGACTGCTTGATCTCGTCGCGTACGAACTCGAAGAACCGGCGAGTTTCGTCCATCCGCCGCCCGGCGGCCGAGTCGAGACCCAGGACCGCGACGCCCTCGGCGGCCCCGGCCTGTGTCCGGGCCAGCATCGGGTCGGATTGGCTGACGAAGCGACTCCAGGTGTGTTCGTGGATCCGGCAAAAGTCGTGCCGGTTGCCGGGTTCGCGGCCGCGTTCGACCAGCCGCACCTGCACTAGGTATTTGGCCGCCCCCGAGATCGCCGGCGCGCCGGCACCCAGTCGCTCGGCGAGCTCGGCGGCCGACAGCTTGCCGGAGTCGGTGACCAACAGCGCGGCGAACAGGCGCGAGGCCATGCGAGGCATGCCGGATTCGACCATGATCTGCGCGAACCGTTCCTGGAAGTCGGCAATGGCGCTCTGTTCCGCTCGTGTCACCGGCGCCCCTTCCTCGTCGCGGCGTGAACAGCCTACCGCTTCACGGACTTCCCGAAATTCGTGAATAACAGTAACATGGCTGCTGTGAAAGACAACGGACTCGTCGGAGTGCAGAGGACCCTCAGCCCCGTCCTGAAGGCCAAGGCACTGGACAACCGGTTGCCGGACCCGATCCTCGGCGATAAATACGCCGAGCAGGCGATGCGCCACCTCGACCCCGACTACGACAAGCACAGATTCGGCACCAGCCAGTTGGGCCTCGCCGCCGTGGTGCGCGCCAAGGTCTACGACGACTGGACCCGAGGTTTTCTCGCCGATCATCCCGATGCGGTGGTGCTGAACCTGGGCTGCGGCCTCGACGCCCGGCTCTACCGGATCGGCCCGCCCGCCGCAGTTGACTGGTACGACCTGGATTACCCCTCCGTTATCGAACTGCGGCAACAAATCCTGCCGCCGCGCGAGCACTCCACCCTGATCGGCTCCAGCGTCACCGAACTGACCTGGCTTGAAAGTGTGCCCCACGACCGCCCGGTTCTGATGATCGCCGAGGGGTTGGTGCCCTACCTGACCGAAGCGGAGGCCCGGCGGCTGCTGACCGGCGTCGTCGACTCCTTCCCCAACGGCCAGATGCTGTTCGACACGGTGTCGGTCTC
>DASUXL010000105.1:0-8032 GCA_036377915.1 Candidatus Limnocylindrales bacterium | reverse complement strand
GATGGAGCACGGCCTCGACATCGAGACCCGGGTGCGCGGCGACCTGCTCCGCCTGGGCAAGCGACTGGGCCTCAAACCCTTGGCCACCAACGACTTGCACTACACGTACGCGAGCGACGCCGATGCGCACGAGGTGCTGCTGTGCGTCCAAAGTGGATCCACGATCTCCGACCCCAAGCGGTTCAAGCTCGACGCCAAGGACTTCTACCTCAAGTCGCCGGAGGAGATGCGGGCGCTGTGGGACGCGGAGATGCCCGGCGCGTGCGACAACACGCTCGACCTCGCCGACCGGATCGGGGACTACAAGGAGGTCTTCGCCTCCCGCAACCTCATGCCGTCCTTCCCCGTTCCCGAGGGGTACACCGAGGACACCTGGCTGCGCGAGGAGGTGCACCGCGGCCTGCGGGAGCGGTTCCCTGCAGGCGTGCCCGAGGACAGGTTGCGCCAGGCCGACTACGAGCTTGACGTCATCTGCAAGATGGGCTTCCCCGGCTACTTCCTGGTCACCGCCGACCTGTGCGCCTATGCCCGGCGCGAGGGGATCCGGGTAGGGCCGGGCCGCGGTTCGGCCGCGGGTGCGCTGATCGCCTATGCGCTGCGCATCACCGAGCTTGACCCGATCGAGCACGGCCTGCTGTTCGAGCGGTTCCTCAACCCAGACCGCGTGTCGATGCCCGACATCGACATGGACTTCGACGAGCGCCGGCGCGGTGACATGATCCGGTATGCCACGGAACGGTGGGGCGAGGAGCGGGTCGCCCAGATCATCACGTACGGCACCATCAAGGCCAAGGCCGCCGTCAAGGACGCGGCGCGGGTCCTCGGGTACCCCTTCGCGGTCGGCGACAAAATCACCAAGGCCATGCCCCCGCCCGTGATGGGCAAGGACATCCCGCTGTCGGGGATCTTCGACCCCAACCACCCGCGCTACCCCGAGGCGGTCGAGTTCCGCCAGCTCTACGAGTCGGACGCGGACACCAAGAAGGTCGTCGACACCGCCAAGGGCCTTGAGGGGCTCAAGCGGCAGTGGGGTGTGCACGCGGCCGGTGTCATCCTGTCCGGCGAGCCGCTGATGGACGTCCTGCCGATCATGAAGCGGGAGCAGGACGGCGCCATCATCACCCAGTGGGACATGGGCGCGTGCGAGTCCATCGGCCTGCTCAAGATGGACTTCCTGGGCCTGCGCAACCTCACCGTGATGGACGACTGCCTGGACGGCATCAGGGCCAACCGCGGCTCCGAGCTGGTGCTGGAGGAGCTGCCGCTGGACGACAAGCTCGCCTATGAGCTGCTCGCCCGCGGCGACACCCTGGGCGTGTTCCAGCTCGACGGCGGGCCGATGCGCTCACTGCTGCGCTCGATGGTGCCCGACAACTTCGAGGACATCTCCGCGGTCCTTGCGCTTTACCGCCCCGGCCCGATGGGTGCCAACGCGCACAACGATTACGCCGACCGCAAGACCGGGCGCAAGCCGGTCGTCCCGATCCACAAGGAGCTGGCCGAGCCGCTGGCCGAGATCCTTGGCGACACCTACGGCCTGATCGTGTATCAGGAGCAGGTCATGGCGATCGCGCAGAAGCTCGCCGGGTATTCGCTTGGAGCCGCGGATCTGCTGCGGCGTGCGATGGGCAAGAAGAAGAAGGAGATCCTCGACAAGGAGTACATCCCGTTCTCGGATGGCATGCGCGCCAACGGTTACTCCGATGACGCCATCAAAACCCTGTGGGACATCCTGGTCCCGTTCTCCGACTACGCCTTCAACAAGGCCCACACCGCCGGTTACGGGCTGGTCTCCTACTGGACGGCGTACCTCAAGGCCAACTACCAGGCCGAGTACATGGCGGCCCTGCTCACCAGCGTCGGCGACGACAAGGACAAGAGCGCGGTCTACCTGGCCGAGTGCCGCCGCATGGGGATCAAGGTGCTGCCGCCGGACGTCAACGCCTCCCGCGCCCGCTTCTCCGCCGTGGGTGAGGACATCCGCTTCGGCCTCGCCGCGGTCCGCAACGTGGGCGTCAACGTGGTCGAGGCGATCGTGCGCGCCCGCAAGGAGAAGGGCAACTTCACCGACTTCTACGACTTCCTGCGCAAGGTGGATCTGGTGGTGTGCAACAAGCGCACCATCGAGTCGCTGATCAAGGCGGGGGCGTTCGACTCGCTGGAGCACCCGCGCAAGGGTCTGCTCGCCGTGCACGCCGACGCGATCGAGTCCTATGTGGAGGTCAAGCGCAACGAGGCGATCGGGCAGTTCGACCTGTTCGGGTTCGGTGACACGTCCGGGCCGAGCGTCATCGCCAACCCGGCGATCCCGGACTCCGAGTGGGACAAGAACGATCTGCTCGTGTTCGAGCGCGAGATGCTGGGGCTCTACGTCTCCGACCACCCGCTGTTCGGGCTGGAACGGGTGCTGGCAAACGCGGCCGACATGTCGATCGCGGCCTTGGCCGAGGAGGGGACCGTCGCCGACGGCCAGGTGATCAACCTTGCGGGCATTCTTTCGGGGGTACAGCGACGGATCACCAAGCAAGGCAAGGCTTGGGCGTCGGCGTCCCTGGAGGATCTCGACGGCGCGGTGGAGGTGCTGTTCTTCCCGCAGACCTACGAGCTGATCGGGCAGTACATAGCCGAGGACGCCATCGTTCTCGTCAAGGGCCGGGTCGACCGGCGCGACGACCAGGCCCGCATCATGGCGATGGACATGAGCCTGCCCGACATCACCACCGGCGGCAGCGACGAGGCCCCGGTCATCGTCACCCTTCAGGCCACCCGCTGCACGCCGCCGATCGTCGGCAAGCTCAACGAGGTCATCAAGGCCCACCCGGGACAGGTCGAGGTGCACCTGCGCCTGATGACCGGGGGCAACAGGTCGACGATGTACCGCCTCGGCCCCCAGCGGGTCGACGCCAGCACCGCGTTGATGGCGGATCTGAAGGCGTTGCTGGGGGCCGGAAGCGTCGGATTCGGTAGGTGAAAAGCCTTACGGTGTCGGGAAAGCCACCGGGCTGTGGCGCCTGTCGGCATCCACCGCCCGCAGCCCGAACTGGAAGTTGTCCTTCACCATGTCGATGGTGACGGCACCGGTGGTGCCGACGTCGATGGCGTGGGTCCAGTCGGGTGCCGTGGTCTCCCGCCACACCACCTCATAGGTGGCGGCGGCCGGGTCGACCGTCCAGGTGAGCGTGGTGTCGTTGGTCAGCGCCGAGGCCGCGATGCGCACGTTCTTCGGCGTTCCCGGTCCGGCGGCCAGCGACCACATCGTGGCGATGTTGACCTTCGCGACCCGGGCGATGTAGCCGAAGTCGCAGAACTCGGCGAGGTCCCCGAACTGGACCCCGTCCACGACCCGCACGTCCTGGTGTTCGTGGTTGTAGTTCTCGCGCGGCTCGGTGAAGCGGGCAGCCGGATAGGACTGGCGAATGAACGAGATGTGGTCGCTTCCCCTCAGGTACCGGTCGCGCCGCCAGATCAGCCGCACGCGCATGCCGGTGTGGTCGTTCTCGGCCACGTTCTTGACGAAGCGGCCAAGTTGCCTTGACGGGCCGTCATTCTCGCCGCCGACCGACTGCCTGGTGGCGGCCTGTTGCGGCGTCTCCGTCGTGGGCACGCCCTCCACGAACAGCCGCACGGTGCGCGGGTCGGGGCGGGTGCCGTCCCATGCCGAACTGGCGCCGACGATGTCGTTGCTGAACATGCCTTGGACGTCGATCGCGGCATTCTTCATCTGGGTCGCCATGAACGCCGAGCCGTAAAGGCCCTGCTCCTCTCCGGTGACCGTGGCGAAGACGAGGGTACCCCTGAAATGTTGAGTCGCGAGAAGTCTGGCCATCTCCAACACCACAGCCACTCCGGAGCCGTCGTCGTCGGCGCCGGGCGCGTCGCTGGTGAAGTTCATGACGTCGGTGACGCGGGAGTCCAGGTGCCCGGTCACGACGTAATACCGTTGCGGCTCAACGTCTCCGCGCAGGGTGGCGATGACGTTGGTGATTGGCGTGGGTGTGGGGATGCGCGGTGAGACCGGCTGGATGAAGGTCTGCTTCTCCACGGTCATGCGCCCGCCGGACGTTTCGGCGATGGCGAGCATCTGCTGGTAGACCCATTCGGTGGCGGCGCCGATCCCGCGCACCGGGTCGTCCTGGCTGGAAAGGGTGTGCCTGGTGCCGAACTGGACCAGGCGCGTGATGGTCGCCTCGATGCGGCGCGGGTCGATCTTTTCAAGGGTCTCCCGCAGCGCGCGTTCGGGCTGCTGTGGCTTGATGAGCCTTCCCGGGCCACCGGCGGCGTCGATCTCCGGATCTTCGGCGAAGGATGCCCCGGCGAGCAGCGGTGTGGCGCTCGCCGTCAGGGCCGTGGCCGTTAACAGGGCACGTCGAGTAGGCCTCTCCATCTATCGAATTATTCCGATGGACTACTGCCCTGTCCAGGCCACGTCCTCGTAGGTCGCACCGCGCTTCAGCAGCGCGCTCGCCCGCTGCGCCTCGGCCGTCGCCGGCAGTCCGCCCGCGATCAGCATGGGCAGCAACGCCCGGCGGCCCAGCAGCTCCGGCGCTGACAGGGCGTGGGCCCGGCACCGCACCACCGCGACGTTGACCCTCAGCGCATGCTCGTTGCCGGGCGGCACACCCGGCCGGTCGACCTCGATCGCCGCATACCTGTTGCCGTCGGCGAGCCCGCACGGATGGCACCCGACGGGTCCACGGCCCAGCCGCCCGCCGCACTCGGGGCACTCAAGCAGGTCGCACGCCGCGTCGTAGACCCGCCACTCGTGCCGCTGCGGCTCCTGCACCACCATCCCGGCGATCTCACGCTCGTCCGCCTCGGACGCACCCGGGAACTCACGCTGCACGTACGCCCGCCACCCGTCCTGCACGACGGCGTCGACCAGCGCGAGGCAGCGAGCACACTCCGGGGCACCCGCGTACTCCAGACACCCGCACTGTGCACACTCAATCGGCGGAAAGGTATCCAGCCTGATCACCACCGGGATCATCTAGATCGATCACGGCCGACTCGCCGATGACCAGCTTGGCAAGCTCTGGCTCGAAGGTCGCCAGGCTGACCTCGCCACCCTCGACGTTGTAGAGATCGGTCGCCATCGCTGCGTGCGCCAGCTCGGAGGTGATCCGACTGTCGGCCAATTCCAATATGGGCCAAAGGTTTTCACTCGTGAACGGGAGCAGAGCGATCACGCTGCCACGACTGTCTACAAGATCGCGAAGAAGTCTGCGGCCGTCCTTGCCCAGCTGCTCCCATGCCGCCTGAGCCGATAGAACTGAAACCCCGGCGAGGTTGCCGTCCTCCTTTAGCTCATGTAGCAGTTCAGCGACGGTCAGACCCCGGGCAGCCGGCCCATCCTCCACCGATGCGTATGCGACAAGAGCGCTGGCATCGAAGACCAGTCCGATCACGCGGCCCGCTCCGCGCGGCGACGTTCGCGAGCGGCATCAAGGATCGAACGGGCGCGGCGCTTGCCTCCGTCAGTGATCTCATATCCCGCAGCGCGCAGCGTTGTATTTAATTCGTCGCGTTCGATCTGATTGCGCACTGCCTTGGTCACATAGGCCGAGAGGTTGTCAACGTTGCCGAGGTTTTCGACCACGTCACCGGGCACATAGACAGTGATCCGCTTGCCTGCTGTCATACATATAGCATGCCCGAGGTTATACATAATCGCAACGGGTAAATCCGTTGTCCGGGATAGCTTGGCTGGCTACCATCCCTCGCCATGATCAGTCAGCAGACCCGCGACGTTGTTTCACTTGTCGGCGAGGTGCTCGGCGAAAATCTGATCGGCGCGTACCTCCACGGCTCGGCCGTGCTCGGCGGTCTAAGGCCCACAAGCGATGTCGACGTGCTCGTGGTCTCGCGCCGCAGCGCCACACCCGAGCAGCGGCGCCAGCTCGTCGACGGTCTGCTGGACATCTCGGGACGCCGCGCGCGGATAAGACCGGGCCGGCCCGTCGAGCTGATCATTGTTGTCCAGGATGACGTGCGTCCTTGGCGGTACCCGCCGACCTGCGACTTCATGTACGGCGAGTGGCTGCGCGAGCAGTATGAGCGCGGCGAGGTACCCCAGCCCGAGCCCAGCCCCGACCTCGCGCCCCTGCTAACGATGGCTCTGGCCGGCGACACCGCGCTGCTCGGCCCGCCTCCGGCGGCCCTGCTCGACCCGGTGCCGCACGCCGACTTGCGCCGTGCGATCGTCGCCGGGATTCCAGGGCTGCTCGCCGATCTCAAGGACGACACCCGCAACGTCATCCTGACCTTCGCCCGGATCTGGGTCACCCTGGCGACAGGCGAGATCAGGTCCAAGGATGCGGCCGCCGACTGGGCGCTGGCCCACCTGCCGGCCCAGCACCGGCCGGCGATGGCGCACGCCAAGGCGATCTATCTCGGTGAGCAAGCGGAGGTCTGGCCCGACGACCTGCTCGCACACGTCCAACCCCTCGTCGACCACCTCCTGCCCGACATCAACCGACTGTAGGGTCTTGCTGTGACCCACTACAGCCGGATCTCCAAAGTGGTTGTCGACGTGCCGGACGAGGTGCACGACGCCGAGATCGCCTTCTGGTCCGGCGCCTCCGGCAAGCCGTTGCAGCGCTTCGAGAAGTACCCGGAGTATCACGGTGCCGAGCTCACCGAGCACTTCGGCATGCTGATCCAGCGCCTTGAGCGGGGCGGCAGCCGGGTGCACCTTGACATCCACACCGACGACCTCGAGGCCGAGGTGACAAGGCTAGAAGGCCTTGGCGCGCAACGGGTTGCCCAGCACAACTCGTGGTGGGTGATGCGCGACCCGGCCGGGCTGCCGTTCTGCGTGATCCCCGACCCGCCCGGCAGGCTCAACGACTCCAACGCCACCCGCTGGGATTAGAGGCGGCTCATCATGGCGGCCGCCGCCGTCAGCCACGCCCGCTTGGTGTTGGGCTGCAACAGTCCATAGTCGATCGACGACCCCGTCTCCAGCGACGGGTCGAACGGTACCGTCACCACCATGCGGGTGCGCGAGGCGAAGTGCCGGCGCAGCTCCTCAAGGATCGGCGGGTGCGCGGGTGTGGCGCACGACAGCACGGTCACCGCGTTGTTGGCAAGCTCGCCCAGGCCGACCTCGTGCAGCAGGTCGATCATCCAGTCCGCCGTGAACGCCGCGTCCTCGCGCGGCACCGTCGTGATCACCAGCTGGTCGCAGGCGCGCAGCACGGTCTGCCAGTTGGCGCTCTCCACGTTGTTTCCGGTGTCGACGCAGATGATGTCGTGGGTGCGGCACAACAGCTCGAGCACCCGCCGCACGGTGTGCTGGTCGAGCCGGTGCGCGAAGCGCGGATTCTCTTCTCCCGCAAGCACATCGTAGGTGCCGTCGGAGGCGTGCCGCAGGTAGTCGTCGAGCCGCTCGCGCAGCTCGTAACCGGGCGTGTTCTCCAGCTGCATCAGGTCGCTCAGGAGGTGCCGGATTGTCCTGGCGTGCCGGGCGCTGCCCGCGCGCAGGCCGAGGGTGCCGCGCAACTCGTTGTCGTCCCAGGCGATCACGCCGCGCCCGCGCACGCTGCCGATCGTGGCCGCGGCGAGCACGGTCGCGGTGGTCTTGTGGACACCGCCCTTGGGGTTGGCGAAGGCCAGCACCTTGGGTCCGGGCAGCTCGCGCCGCAGGAACGCCATCTCGCGCTCGGCCTCGGTGGGCGCGTGCGCAGCGCGCCACTCGACCTGGCCCGGCAGTCCGGCCGGGCTGTTGACCTGCGCTGGGCCGGAGCGGGCGCGATCCAGCAGCACCCGCCAGCGGGGCGTCGCCTCGCCTTGCCAGCCCCGATCCACCGCTATGCCTCCCACCCACTTCACGTCGCCCGAGGCCACCACCTTATGCGTTTCGAGTGCCGGTCAGCCAGATGCTCAACGAGGCCCTTCGGAGCTGGGTATCGCTGACGGGGAAGGTGACGCTGATCCGACAGAAGGGCTAGGAGAAGGGCTTTTAGGGGGTACCGGTGAGGGGCGCGGCGATTGCGCAGGGCTTGGCGAGATCGGGGGCACGGGCTTGACGGCG
>DASUXL010000104.1:0-24042 GCA_036377915.1 Candidatus Limnocylindrales bacterium | reverse complement strand
TTCGCCAAGATGCACCGCGGCGAGGTGCTGCGCTCGGTGGTCGAGCTGTAGCTTGCGGAGTCGGTTCCTCTGGCATGACCGAGTCATGGAGCAGAACCCGGACGATTATCGTCCGGAATGGCGTCTACGATCGGGCCCGTGAACGAGACGGAGACGTCCGGCGCCGAAAGGGGATCTGATGCATCAGGCCACAGCGAGCGAGTTCCAGCAAGCGGACGGCGTCCGGGACTGGCGCGTCCTGGACACCGGCGCGAGCGCCTGGTTCGACGCGCCGTCGATGACCGCGGGTGCGGCACTCGTGCGCCGCATCGCCGAACTGGCGGCCGCCACCGGTCTGCCGGACGTGGACCTGCGCCCCGGCGGGGTGCGCGTGCGGATCGGCCCGGCGGGAGATCTCACCCGGGCCGACGTGGAGCTTGCGCGTTCGATCTCGGCGGCAGCCCAGGACCTGGGCATGGCCGCGGTTCCGGCCGTGCTCCAGGCCTTTGAGCTCGTGATCGATACCGCGGACCGGCCGTCGCTGGTGTCGTTCTGGCGGACCGTACTCGGCTACCAGCCCGTCGGTGCCCACGGGCTCGGGGATCCGTCGCGACGGAGTCCCGGACTGACATTTCACGAGAGCCCGCCCCGGCCGCTGCGCGATCGGATCCACGTCGATGTGGTTCGCCCGCCGGACGCGGTGGAGGCGGCCCGAGCCGTTGTCGGGCAAGAGCCGTTCGGCCCGTTCGGGGTCGCGCTCGCCGACGCCGACGGAAACGAGGTCGACGTGGTCCCCGGTGGCACGCTCCCGGAGGGGCCGGAGACCGCGGACTGGCAAACGCTGTTCGGCGCGATGGCGTACTACCCCGTCGATTCGCCTCTGCGGGCGGGTGCGCTTGTGTCTGCCGTTGCCGGTCTGGCAGACGACGCGGGGCTGCCGTTGATGGTGGACGTGCGGCCCGATGGCGTCACCATCGACAGTGGGAAGGACCAGTGGGAGGACGAAGAGGGCTCCGCTACGAGCCGGTTCGTGGACCTGGCCGGTCGGGTCCAGACCGCGGCGCGTGATCTGGGGCTTTCAGCGGACCTGACGCGCCCGCGTTTTGTCCAGCTCGGCATCGACGCGGTCGACGTTCCTGCGGTGCGAGCCTTCTGGGCGTCGGTACTCGGATACGAGTACGACCCACGGACGTTCCTGACCGACATCTACGATCCGCGTCGACTCAATCCGGTCCTGTTCTTCCAGCAGATGGACGCATCGGACGCAGAGCGGCGGCAGCATCGCAACCGCATCCATTTCGAACTCTTCGTCCCGCACGACCATGCCCAAGCCCGCATCGACGCGGCGGTGGCCGCTGGAGGACGGATCGTCGCCGAGATCGCTCCGAATCGCCGAACCCTCGTCGACCCGGACGGCAACGAATTGGACATCGTTACGTTCCACCAGGCGTAGGCGGCTCGCCCGTGCGGCGGCCGCCGCGGATGGCTTGTGTGTGAACGTTTGCGTGAACGTCCCGCCCTAGGCTGACCGCGTGCTTAAGGGTCTGGTCGTCGTTGTAATGTTTGCGGGTTCGGTCCTGCCGCCGGTGGGTGGTTATGCGGCGGCGGTCCTGGATCTGGATCCGGGTGGCGGCACGGTACCGGACTCGAACTACCCGATCCCGACCGGTGCGGTCTTCATGGACGACACGGGAAATGACGCCGCCGCCGGTACCCGTTCATCGCCGGTGAGGACCCTCAACCGCGCGGTCGCCATCGTGCCCGCGGGTGGCACCATCGTCGTGCGTGCGGGGATCTACCGTGACTGGTACCGCAACGCCGCCGCCACCGGCTACGCGATCGTGCCCAAGGGGGTGACGATCCAGAGCTTCCCGCACGAGCAGGTGTGGTTCGACGGCACCGATGTCGTGCCGGCCGGGTGGGTCGGCACGGGCGGCGGCCGGTGGTCCCGCGACTGGTCGACCCCGCAGCTCTGCGACGGCAAGTACTATCAGGCCCATCCGGCCAGCCAGGGCACCGGTCCATGCACGCGGGCGGACATGGATTCAAGCCCGCAGGCGCCGATCCCGGGCGACCCGCAGATGGTGTTCGTCAACGGCGTGCAGCTGGAGCAGAAACCCACCCTGGCGGAGGTCGGCGCCTCGACGTTCTTCTACGACTGGGCGGCGCGGCGTATCCACATTGGAGTCGATCCGGCCGGCAAGCTGGTCGAGCTGGCCGTGCGGCCGGTCGCGCTGGTGCTGGGCAGCGCCGGAAATACCGTGCGCGGCTTGGGCTTCCGGCGCTTCGCCAGCAACGAGTTCGACGGCAACCTGACCAGGTCCGCCGTGTACATGGGCGGCGGTGCGGCGAACAGGGTGGAGAACGTCGTCTTCACGGAGAATGCCGCCGGTGGGCTCACCATGTCCAACCCGCGGCCCGGCAGTTTCGTCAGGTCGTCGGTGTTCGCGCGCAACGGCTTCACGGCGCTGAGTGCCAATGGGGGCACTTCGAGCGGGACCCGCAACGACTTCGTGATCGAGGGTAACGTCTTCGACGGCAACAACGCCGAGGAGTTCGGCTGGACCTGCACGGTCTCGTGCGCGCAGGCAAACGTCAAGCTGGGGCACATGTTCGGCTTCCGGTTCACCGGCAACGTGACCCAGAACGCCGCGGGCAGGCTGGCGAGTGGGTTCTGGTGCGATCTGGACTGCCGTGAGGGCGTCATCGCCCGGAATCTCACCCGCGACAATGGCGGCTACGGGATCTACTACGAGGTGTCCGGCGGCGGCATCATCGCCTCCAACCTTGCCGTGGGCAACGGACTGGCCGGGATAGGGGTGCCGTCGGCGAACACGAAGGTGTGGAACAACACGTTGGTGGACAACCAGTTCGGCATCTGGGTCTACGACGACCGCCGCGCGCCCGGGGTGGGCGGATGGAACGACATCGGCCCGAACACGTCCGATGTGGAGCTTGTGAACAACGTCGTCAGTGACCAGCCGTACTATCTGGTCAAGACCTCCGACCCGACCGCCGACCTGCCCGTCAACACGCGGCCGAGCCAGTACTACCGCCAGTTCGACTACAACGCCTACCACCGGGTCAACGGGGCGAGCCAGAACCTGTACAACTGGATCGAAGGGGCGGACGTCTACTACAGGTCGTCGGCGTCCTTCACCGCGGCCAAAGGCTGGGACGCCCACGCGATCGACATCGCGGGTGGCGGGGATCCGTTCTTCGTGAACCGGCTCTCGGGCGACTTCAGGGTGCGCGCCGGAAGCCCGGCGTACCGCAGCGGCAAACCGTTGCCGGCCGACGTCGCCGCCGTCCTCGGCCTGCCACCGGGCGCGGTCACCAGCCGCGGCGCCATTGCCTGGGCCACGCCGTAGCTTAGACCGGCGGTCACCAGCCGCGGCGCGCTCGCCTGGCCCGGGCCGTAGCTTCGGCCGGCGGTCACAGCCGCGCCGCCGTCCTCGGCCTGCCACCGGGCGCGGTCACCAGCCGCGGCGCCATCGCCTGGCCCGCCGTCGCTTAGGCCGGGCGACCACCTCCTTGTGCGAGGATGGCGCCCGTGTCGAAGTCAACGCTGACCGCCCTTGCCGGGATCGCCGCCCTTGCGGCGGTGGGGTGGCTCGCCGTGTTCACCGTGATGCCGCCGGCCGCGCGTGGCCCCGACGCCCCAGCGGGCGAGTTCAGCGCCGGCCGTGCGTTCGCCCACGTGCAGCAGGTCGGCCAGACCGTCCATGTGACCGGCAGCCAGGCCAACGACCGGGTGCGCGACTATCTCGCCGCCACCCTCCGCGGCCTCGGCCTCGACCCGCAGGTCCAGGACGCGGTAACGGTCACGACCGAGGACGCCAAGGCGAGCGGCGCTCGGGTACGCAATCTCGTCACGCTCATCCCCGGCAGTGCGCCGACCGGCCGGGTCATCCTGGTGGCGCACTACGACTCGGTGCAGAACGGTCCGGGCGCCAACGACGACGGCGCAGGCGTGGCGTCCCTCCTTGAAACCGCACGGGCGCTGGTGCAGGGGCCCAGGCTCCGCAACGATGTGGTCCTGTTGCTCACCGACGCCGAGGAGGCCTGCCTGTGCGGTGCGCAGGCTTTCGTCGACCAGCACCCGCTCGGGCAGGACGGCGGCGTGGTGCTCAACGTCGAGGCGCGCGGATCAGGCGGCCCCGCCATCATGTTCGAGACCTCCGCGGGCAACGCCGATGTGGTTGGCGTGTACGGAAAGTACGCTCCCCATCCGGTGGGCACCAGCGTCGCCGTCGAGGTCTACCGGATCCTGCCCAACGATACCGACTTCAGCCCGTTCCGTGACAGCGGACGCTTCTCCGGCCTCAACTCCGCCTACATCGACGGTGCCTACGCCTACCACCGGTCGCAGGACACGGCGCAGCGGATGGACCGGCGAAGCCTGCAGCACCACGGGGACAACCTGCTCGCCGTGACCCGCTCGTTCGCCGCGGGCGATCTGGCGGCCGTGAGCAGGCCGGGAACGGCCGACGCGACCTACTTTCCGGCAATGGGGGTCCTGGTGACCTATCCGGGTGTGCTGGTGTGGCCGCTGGCCGTGCTTGCGCTGATCGCGGTTTCGGTGCTCGCCTGGCGCTCTGTCCGGACAGGACAGACGACGTGGAAGCGTCTTCTTGTGGCGTTTGGGTTTTATTTGGTACCCATAATTTTCGCCGCTTTGTCAATGCAATTGTGGTGGGCGTTGCTGAGCCGGCTTCAACCCGGGATGGCCAACATGATTGATCCGTGGCAGCCCGCTCCCGGGCGCTGGGCGGTCGCCATGCTGGTGGTGGCGGTGATGCTGGGGTGGTGGCTGGCGTTGCGGCGCAAGCTCGACACAGCAAGCCTTTCCGTCGGCGCGCTTGGCTGGCTGGCCGTCTTCGGGGTGCTGATGGCGGCGACGGTGCCGGGTGGGTCCTACCTGACGGCCATCCCGGCGCTCGCCGGGGCCGCCGCGGGCCTTGTCCGCCACGCGATCCTGGGCCCGCTGGCGCGGCTTGCCGCCGCCGTCGTCGCGGTGATCGTGCTCGCCCCGACCGCGGTCCTGTTCTTCCCGGCGCTGGGGCTGTCGACCGCGGCGGCTCCGGCCCTGATGCTTGTCTTCCTGGGCTTGGCTTTGGTACCGCTGGCGGATCGCCTGCCGGCACCGCGCGCCACCTGCCTCGGGGCGGCGGTACTGGCACTCGTCCTGACCTCGGTCACGCTTGCCGTCAACCGGCCCGGTGTGGAAAAGCCGGTACCCAGCCTGCTGATGTACACATTGGACAGTGACACGGGCACCGCCATGTGGGCCAGTGGCGAGTCGCGGCTGAGCGAGTTCACCTCGCGCTACGCCAGCCGCAGCGGGGACGCGCCGGGCTTCCCCGTGATCGAGGCGAGCTGGACCGGCCCGGCGCAGCCGACCACCCTGCCGACCACGCAGGTGCTGAAGGTGGGCCAGACGGCAACCCTGGTGCCGCAACGCAATCTCGCCTTCGTCTACGTCAAGGCCGAGGGCGCGACCATCGAAAGCGTCAACGGCCGGCGGGCCGGTGCGGCCGAGCTGACCTTCCACAACCCGCCCTCCACCGGCCTCGAACTGACCATGTCCGGCCAAGGGCCCTACACCCTGCGGGTCATCGACGCCACCTACGGACTGGACGGGCTGCCCGGGTACGGTGGCCGGCCGGCAGGCGTCAACGCGGCCGGCTCACACAGCAGCGACCTCGTGCTGGTGGCCAGGACCCACTCGTGACCATCAGGCCACGGGTGGCCGCCGGAGTTCCAGCACCGCCCCGCAGTAGCTCAGTGATCCGTCCGAGGAGGTCCGGCACACCTGGATGGTGACCTGCTCGACCTGCGGCCGGCTTCGGCCGACCTGCCAATCCAGCTTGCCCCCGGTGAAGCCGCAGGGGTCGCCGGAGTCCACATTGAACGGCTGGGGGATGACCGCCGGGTTCGACGCGTGCGCGGGGGCGTAACCGACGACGGTCGCGGCGGTCAGGAGCGCCGAGGCGCAGATGAGGGCAGCGGAGTATCTCATGCGGATACGTTTAGCGGAGCCCGCCAACGCGCCGCCAACGCCGGCCGTGGCGGATGCGGCTCACGAGCCGTAGCGCGGGCCGTACCTGGACAGGTAACCGCTGTGATAGTCGGACCAGGAGCCGTCGTAGTTGCGGACCCGCGGGACGCCGAGCCGCTCGTGCAGGGCGAACCAGGTGTGCGCGGCCCTGATCCCGCTGTGGCAGTAGACAATAATGTCCTCGCCCAGCGGTCCATAGAGCGCGGCGAGTGAACGCAGATCACCATCGATACCTCCGTCCGGGTGGTCCCACGGGATGTTGACGGCACCGGGGATGTGCCCGGCGCCGTACTCCCCGGGCGAGCGCACATCGAGCAGCGTGGGCGCACGGTGCAGGTCGGCGCGGAACGCCCGGATGTCGCCGGTGCTCCGATCCGGAGTGTCCACGCCGAACAGGCTGATCCCCTTGCGCCCGTGCAGCTTGGCGCACCAGTACACGAACGCCGCCGCCAGGTTGGCCGGCACGCTGTGCACGGCAACCCCTTGGCCCTCAACGACTCCCGCCTCCGCCAAGGCGGTGGTGAAGACCCCGCGGTTGGTCAGGCCACGGGCGAACCCGAGGTCGACCTCCAGCAGCCTGGTCGTCACGGCAGGCTCCCGCCCGCGACGGCGGGCACGAGCCACAGCGTCACGCCGGAAGGCGTTGGCGTGTCAAGGCCTTCGCCGAAGCGCACGTCGTCCTCGTCGACATAGATGTTGACGAACCGGCGCAGCGTGCCCTCCTCGCTGAGCAGGCGCTCGCGGAAGCCGGGGTAGCCGGTCTCCAGGCCGTCGATGACGTCGCGCAGCGTGGCGCCCTCGATGGTCACCTCGGGCGTGCCGTCGGTCAGCGGCCGCATCGCCGTGGGCACCCTCACCTTCACCATTCCCATTGCTACACCTTCTCTTTCAGCGCCCGGCGCGCCAGGGTGAACCTGATCGTGATCGGCTGGACGCCGCTGCCATTGCCGTTGTCGGTGAACGACGGTGGACTCCAGGCGCCCAGGGTGTGGAAGATCTCGTTGTCGCGGCTTTCCAGGTAACAGATGATGTTGAGCGGCCAGCCGGTGTTGCGGAACAGGTACTCGTCCATGGGCGTGGGGACCTGGCTGATGCGCAGCTCACGCTCGTGCTCCGGCCCGATGCGATGCCAGTCCGGGTGGGAGTGGATGGAGCCGAGCACCTCCAGGCCCTTCGCCTCCGCCTCCCGCGTGATCCGCAGGACGTCCAGATTGGAGCACCAGAACCCGCGCCCGCCGTTGGCGTACGGCTTGCCGAAGCACGGGATGATCACCTCGTCGAACTCGGCGAGGACCGTCTCGTCGGTCTCCCGGACGTTGGTGCCGAACGAGACCTCGCGCACGCGCATCGCCTCGCCGTCGTCGCAGAACTCGCCCAGCAACAGTCCCCAAGAGCGCGGAACGTGCTGCTCGGTGTTGTGGGTCATCAGGCTCGTCCGGTACTGGTGAATGGTCTCGTCGAGGAAGTCGGTGAGCATCCACCAGTCCATCAAAGCGACCGAGTTCATGTTCGCCGAGGCTAAACACCGTCTCTAGGGAGTCACTTGAGTGCTCACGGCCCGAGTGCTGAATAATCTCCTGATGCTACGGGGATGGGCGTTCGCTGGTGCGACGGTGGGGGCACTTTTCTTGGCCTATGTGGCGCTGGCCCGTTCGCTCGGGGTGAGCGCCGACGCCGCCAGCAATGCGTTGCAGGCGTGGGAGATGCTGCACGGCAACGTCCTGCTGCGGGAGTGGACCCTCACCGACGTCTCGTTCTACACCAACGAGCTGCTGCTGTTCATGGCGGTGGAGCTGGTGACCGGGCTGCACGGCGACGCCGTCTACTTCGGGGTCGCCCTGACCTACGTCCTCGTCGTCGTGGTCACCGCGGCCGCCGCCAAGGGCCGGGCGCGGGGGCGGGCGGGCCTGTGGCGGATGCTGCTGGCCGTGGCCGTGGTGGCGGTGCCAGTTGCGGGCGTGGGGGTGAACGTGCGGTTCAGCTCACCCAACCACACCGGGACGGCGATACCGCTGCTGCTGACCTGGCTGGTGCTGGACCGGGCGCGGCCGCAGGCGCGCTGGCTGCCCTGGGTGGTCTCCGTCATGCTAGGCCTGGGGCAGCTGTCCGATCCCTTGATCATGTATATCGGCTCGCTCCCGCTTGCCCTGGTGTGCGGGCTGCGGATGCTGCGCGACCGCCGGTTCGGCGGGCTCGATCTGTGGCTGGTGGTGGCGGCCGCCGGTTCGGTGCTGATTTCCCAAGGCCTCCAGCTGGCCATCCGGGCGGCCGGGGGATGGGCGGCGCACCCGCCGACGGTGGAGTTCGCCGAGCCCGGCAGGTTGGGTGAGAACCTTTCCTGGGCGGTCCAGGGAACGGCCGGGAACTTCGGCGCGCTGCTCAGCGAGCGGCACGGGGCGTGGGACATGACCCTCGGCGTTGGGCACCTGGCAATACTGCTCATTGCGATACTGAGCACGCTGGTGGTGCTGTGGCGCGGATGGCGGCGGCAGGCCGGCACGCCCGGCGACCGGGTGGCCGAGCTTGCCGCGCTGGGGATAGGGGTCAACCTCGGCGCCTACCTGGTGTCGACCCTGCCGCTGGATCTCGGCACGGCCCGGCACATCATCGCCGTCGTGCCACTCGCCGCGGTGCTGGTCGGCCGGGTGTGGGGGGACAGGCTCGCGGAGGTCCGTCCACGGTGGACACTCGTCTGCGCGGGTCTGCTGGCCGTACTCGTGGTCGAGCTGGGCGCCGCCGCGATCACCGCGCAGCGGTCGACCCACGCGCACGACGTCGCCGCCTGGCTCAAGGCGCGCGGGATCGACTACGGCATCGGCTCGTACTGGTACGCCAGCAACCTCACCCTGCTGACCGGCGGCCGGGTGCGAGTGGCCCCGGTGATCGCCGTCGGGAGCATCCGGGGGTACCGATCCGAGTCACGAGCCGACTGGTATGACCCGGCGTTGCACGACGCGAGGTTCTTGGTGCTGGACAAGGGCACTCCGGCGTTCGGCACGGTGCCGATGGCGATTGAGCAGTTTGGGGTACCGGTGGAGCGGCACGAATTCTCCGGCTCGACGGTTCTTGTCTACAGCCATAACCTTCTGGTTGGTCTGCCCGCTTTCTGCTACCCCGATGTGGCGCCGAGCATGGCCGAGTGCCCTCCCCACCTCCTCCCGCTGTTCGGTTGACCCCCATACACTTCCTTGGATGAAGGTGGTCCTGACCGGAGCCTTCGGCAACGTCGGCTCGCACACGCTGCCGCAGCTTGTCGCGCGCGGTCACCGGGTGCGCTGCTTGGACCTTGCGGCGGCGGCCCACCGGCGCGCCGCCCGGCGGTGGCGTGGCGGTGTCGAGTTCCACTGGGCGGACATCACCGACGCCGCCGCCGTCGCGCGGGCGGTGCAGGGCATGGACACCGTCGTGCACCTGGCGGCGCTGATCCCGCCCGCCGCCGACGAGTGGCCGGAGCGGGCGCGAGCGGTCAATGTGGACGGCACCGCCAACGTCATCGCCGCCTGCCAGGAGCAGTCCCGGCCGCCGCGGCTGCTGTTCACCTCGACCTTGGACGTCCACGGCGTGACCGTCGACAACCCGCCGCCGAGGCGCGTCGGCGATCCGGTCGCCGCGACGAACCTGTACACCGCACACAAAATCGAGTGCGAGCGGATGGTCCGGGAGTCGGGGCTCGACTGGGCAATCTTCCGCCTCGCCGACGTACCCGTGCTCGGCCCGCGGGCACCGCACCCCATCATGTTCGAGATCGGCCTGCACAACCGGATCGAGGCGATCCACGCCGACGACGCGGGCCTTGCCATCGCCAACGCCCTGGATACGCCGCAAGCCGGGGCCGGGTCATGTTCGTCGGCGGTGGGCCGTCGTGCCAGCTGACCTACGGTGAGTACCTGACCCGGATGCTCGCCGCCATGGGCCTCAAACCGTTGCCGGAGCGGGCTTTCAGCGATGCGGACTACGTCACGGACTGGCTTGACACCGCCGAGAGCGCGTCGTTGCTGGGCTACCAACGCCACACCTTCGACGACATCGCCGCGGCGGTCGCCGCCTCGCTGGGCTGGCGCCTGCCGTTCGCACGCGCGCTCGCCCCGGTCGCGCGGCGGGCAATGCTTCGGCTGTCCGGCCACTATCGACGGGCGGGCGTTTGAGTCACTCTGGTGAGCTGGAGTCACGCACGGCCATAACGAATGGTTCGAGAGGCGGAAACATACATGCGCAAAGGACCTTTACTCGCCGCCGGTGCTGCGATCCTGATGCTGGGAGCCGCCGCGGCCGCCCGCTTCGTGGTGCTGCCGATGGTCCACCAGGTGCCCACCGACGTGGACAACACGATGCGGTTCTCCGGCACCGTCAGCATGCTCAACCCGGCGGCGCTCGTCGCGAACGACGCGTCGAAGCTGTGGGTTCGCAACGCCGCGGTGACCGCGGAGCAGCACACCAAGTCGGTCCAGACCAGTGGGCGCACGGTCGTCCTGTCAAGTGACATCGCCGTGAAGGGCCCGGACAGCAGCACGCTCATCAGCACCAACCACGTCTACTCCCTTGACCGGGTGACCCTGGAGGCGGCACCGGCGCCCGCTGGATCCAACGCCGAGACCCACACCGGACTGGCACTGGGATTCCCGCTGACACCGCAGGCGAAGAACTACCAGTACTGGGACAGCACCACCCAGGCGGCCAACCCGGCAAGCTATGTGCGGACCGAGCAGAAAGGCGGGCGTCAGGCGTATGTCTACAACACGCGCGCCGTCGGCGTGGTCAAGGATCCGAAACTGACGGCGCTGCTTCCGAGCGCGCTGCAAAAGTCGATGCTGCCACTGCTCGCGGCGAACCTGCCGACGCTGGTGCAGCAGGCGCTCAATCTCGCCATGCCCCTGCTGCCCGACAGCATCGCGGTGACCTACACGTCCACGACGGACTCCACGTTCTGGGTGGACACGTCCACCGGCATCGTGCTCGACGTCGAACAGAAACAGGTCATCCAGGCCCAGCTGGCCGGCCCCCTGGCGGCCGCGCCGCTACCGCCCGCCTTCGACCTGTCCATCAAGGGCACGGAAGAGACGGTGAAGGCGAACGCGGAATCGGCCGCGGCGGCGCAGAACGGCCTCCTGCTGATCGGCACCTACCTGCCGATCGGGTCGGCGGCGCTCGGCGGCATCCTGCTGCTCACGGCGATCATCGCCGGCGCGGTCGGCCGCAAGCGCGAACCCGCACCGGAACCGGCACAGGCGGAGCTGGCACAGGAATAGAGCGGGAAGAGACCGGGCGCCGGGCACCTTGCGGAGGCGCCCGGCTCTCTTGCCGCGCGCTCAGGTGCCGAGGGGCCACAGCGCCTGGTAAAAATTCTGCGCCGGGTTGTTGCCGGTGCAGTGGTACTGCTGGATCTGGGCGAAGTCGTCCGGTGAACCCCAGGCGACGTCAAGGCACAGGTCGCTGTTGAAGTTGCGGATTTTGAACGAGTCCGGATAGTCGCCGGGCTGGACGTACCAGACCATGCTTCGGGCGTTGCGGTCGCGGCACGTCCACTGCTGCACCACCGACCAGTCGGTGGTGGCGCCGTCCCGTGCGTCAAGGCACAGATCGGTCTGCTGGTTGCGGATGAAGTAGCCCTCGGCGCCGTCCGGGATGCAGCCCCAGCACCACCAAGGCTGGTCGTTGAACGCCACGTAACCCTTGGACTCGAACCTCCAGTTCTGCAACGTGAAGCTCAGGAAGCAGGTGCGCTGCAGTACCGGTACCCCCGCCCACTCGACATGCCCGCTTGGCTCCACGGGCTGGAAGCACTTGTTGCTGCCGACGTTGATGAGCGGCATCGGGCCGTTCGCGTAAGGCGCTGCACTCGCCGGCGATGGGGCCGCCACGACCGCCAGCGCCGAGGTTGCCACGCACATCAGCAGCGCGGCAAGGCTGTTTCGGAGTCTGTTCATGAGGTCAGGATGTGAGAGCAAGCTGATGTGGCGCTGAAGTACGGGGTGGCGGTCCCGAGCCACAGCTCGGCACCGTCCACATCGCACAGCGTGACATCCGCCGCCGCACCGGCGAACTGCGGCGCGGTCTCCGGCGGGCAGACGTAGAGGCTTGCTTCCCGGCGTATTCTGTCCGGCGACCAGCCGGATCGGAGAGCGGCACCAGCTCGGTCATTCGGCCAACCTCGCGCGGCCCGCTACAAGTTTGCTCTAAACCGCATCCTGCCCGGCAGGTTCCCTTGCGGCGGTCTCGCTCGCGGCGGTCTCGCCCGGGGCCGTTTCGCCTGCGGCGGTCTCGCTTGCGGCGGTCTCGCTTGCGGCGGTCTCGCTTGCGGCCGTTTCGCCCGGGGCGGTCTCGCCCGGGGCGGTCTCGCCCGGGGCTGTCTCGCCCGGGGCTGTCTCGCCTGCGGCCGTTTCGCCCGGGGCCGTCTCGCCCGCGGCCGCGAGCAGGCGGCGGCCGACCTCGCCCGCGGTGTAGCGGATCTCCGGACCGCCCACGATCCGGAACGCCGCCGGCAACTTGGCGAGCTGCTCCGCGTACCACCAGGGATTGCTCGTTGTCCCGGTCAACCGGCAGGTGCCGGCGTCAACCACTTCGAGGCGCCCCAAAGTCCTTGGCGCACAAGGCGCCACCTTGCCGAACGGGGCGTCGACGATCACCTCGACCGAGTACTCCCACCCGACGGAGAGATGCTCCTCGAGCACGGCGACCGGGTCGAGCCCGGCAGGCGGCTCGAACGCCTCGGCGAGCACCTCGACGGCGCGGATCCGGTCGATCCGGTACGCCCGGCGGCCGTTGGACGTGTGCGACCAGCACAGCAGGTACCATCGGCCGTGGCGCACGACGACCGCCCACGGGTCCGCTTCGATGTCCCGCTCCCATCCGGCCTCGGAACGATAGACCATGCGTACCCGCCGCTGTTCCGAGCGGGCCTGCACGAGCGTGGTCGTGGTCTGCGCGTCGGGCCGGGCGGCGGCGCGGTCGGGTGCCGGGGCGGTGGCCCGGCGGACCGCCTCGGCCTGCGCGGCGATCGGCTCCGGCAGCGCCCGCACGATCTTGTCGAGCGCACTGCCGACCGGGCTCGTCGGGTCGCCCGCGTCGTGGTGGCCGTCGAGGACGGCCATGACGAGACCGAGCGCCTCCATGGCGCTGAACCTCAACGGCGGCAGGCGCAGGCCACGGCCGATGCGGTAGCCGCCGTACGGGCCGCGAGCCGACTCTATCGGGATGCCCGCCTCGCGCAGGGTTCTGACGTAGCGCCGGGCAGCCCGTTCCGACACGCCCAGCTTGTCGGCGATCCGGTCGGCGGTGATGCCCGGACCGGCCTGGATCAGCTCAAGCGCAAGCAGCGTCCGCACCAGGGGGTTGGAGTCGGGTTTCACGGAGTAGCCCCTTCAACTCCGGACGGGAAACGTCCGGAACCGAGCCTAGCGTGATCCGCATGACCGACGAAACCGTCCTAGACACCACGATCCACGAGCCGTCGCTGACCGCGGGCGAGGCCGAGATGCTGCTGTTCGCCCTGGAGCGTTCCCGCGCCCAGTTCGCCTGGAAATGCGGTGGCCTCGACGCTGCGGGCCTGAACCGGCCCCAGCCGCCGTCGACCATGACCATCGCCGGCCTGCTCAAGCACATGGCGCTTGTCGAGGAGCTTTACACTATCGACTTCACCGGCGAGGCGCCCGGACCGCCGCTTGACGTCGCCGACCATGACGACCCTCAATGGGCATGGCGCACCGCCGCCGCCGACACACCCGAGGAGCTCTACCGCCTTTGGAGCCGCGCCGCGGAGCACTCGCGGACCGCGCTGGCCAAGGCGCTCGCCGAGGGCGGGCTCGACCAGCCGGCGAAGTACACCACCAACAGCGAAGGCTTGTCGCCGAACCTGCGGCGCATCGTGGTGGACCTGCATGACGAGTATGCCCGGCACGTCGGCCACGCCGACCTGCTGCGCGAGGCCATCGACGGCCTCGTCGGGCAAGACCCCCCGCAGTAACCCGCCGCCCTTCGTCCCAAGATCCGCGAATTTGCCAGGCAATTCCGCGAATCTTGGCGGTTCGAACGGCGAATTGCCAGGCAAATTCGCGGATCTTGCGGGCAGGGGCAGGGGGCGGCGAGGGGTTATCGGGGGATGGTTTGCGCGTCGGGCCGGGCGAACGTCGACGTTACGCGCGTGAACTCGCCGCGCGCGGCCGACTCGTGGATCGCGGTCATGACGTCGACGATGTGGGCGGCAAGCTCGCCGCTGGCCCGGTGGGGCTGGCCGCCCCGGATCGCGGACGCCATCTCGCACACCCCGATGCCGCGCCCACCGTGCGGCGCCGGCACCGCAATCTCTGTCCAATCAGGATCAGCGATCCCGCGCAGCCGCACCGGACCGCCGAACGTGTTGGGGTTGGGCGCGGCGAGGGTGGCGTCCGTTCCGGTGACTTCGAAGAAATTCTGCCGCGACAGCGGTGAGTCGAAGCCGAAGACGACCGTGGCGACCCGGCCACCTTCGTACTCGAGCAGGGCGCTCACGTGGGTGGGTACCTCGACGGGAAAGCGCTGCCCGGCCCGCGGCCCGGCGCCGATGACACGCTCGGCGAACCCGGTGCGGGCCACGGCGGCGACCCGGCCCACCGGTCCAAACAGGACGGCCAGGGCGGTCAGATAGTACGGCCCCATGTCGAAGAGCGGCCCACCTCCGGCCCGGAACAGGAACTCCGGGTCGGGGTGCCACCGCTCCGGCCCCGGGCTCTGCATCAGCGCGATCGCCGACAGCGGCGTGCCGATTCGCCCCTCGGCGACCACCCGCAACGCCGTCTGCAATCCGGTCCCGAGGAACGTGTCCGGCGCGCCGCCCGTGCGCAGACCCGCCGCGGAGGCGGCCGCCAGCAGCGAGGAAGCCTCATCGGGCGTCGGGGCGAACGGCTTCTCGTTGTACACGTGCTTGCCCGCCCGTATCGCGGCGAGCGCGACCGGCACGTGCGCCGCAGGCACGGTCAGGTTGACCACGAGTTCGACCTCCGGGTGGGCCAGAACCGTTGCCAGATCCCCGAAAAGCGGGATGCCGTGGCGCGCCGCGACCTGCGCCGCCCGGCCGGTGTCAAGGTCGGCGCAGGCGACGACCCGCACCTCGGGACGGCCGATGAGGGTGGTCAGGTACTGGTGGCTGATCGTGCCGCAGCCTGCGATCGCCACCCCGACCGGGGTCACGCTTCCTCGCCCAGGTACGCATACGACTCGGCGAGCGCCACGAAGATGTCCCCGTGGCACCGGTCGATCTCCACGATCCGCACGGCGCCGGCCGGTGCGGCGGCGAGTATCTCGCGGATCGGGAGCTTGCCCGCGCCGACTGCGGTCATGGGATCGTCCACCGTGGCCGGCCCGTCCTTGACGTGCAACAGCCGGACCCGTTCCCCGAGTACCCCCAGCAACCGCACCACGTCGGCCCCGCCGACCGCCGCCCAGTACATGTCCAGCTCCAGCGCCACCTCCGGCGGCAGCAGCGCAGCGAGCAGTTCCAGCGCCGCCTGCCCGCCCGGCCGGCTCGCCAGCTCCCAGTGGTGGTTGTGGTACGCCAGCCCGAGCCCGCGCTCAGCCAGCCACTCCGCCGCCTCGGCCAGCCGCTCCGCCGACCGCGCCACCCCGGCCGCGGTGGCGAACTCGGTGGCCGGGATCGCCGGCACGACAACGGTTGCGGCGCCGATCGCCAGCGCCGCGTCGGCGACCTCGCCGCGCAGCGGCCCCAACACCGGCCCGTGCAGGGAGCACGCGGTAAGATCGGCCGCCTCCATGAGGCGCCGGAAGCCGGCCGGATCCCCGCCCAGCAGTCCGAAGGTCGGCTCGACTATCCGGTACCCCATAATGGAAAGCCGGCTGAGCACATCGTCGCTCATCGCCTCGCGCACCGAATACAACTGCACACCCGTCATGCTTTCGCTCCCGCAAGCGTTGTTCCGTCAGACAGTTCACATGGGACGCGGATCTGTTCAGGCTTGCCCGCCGGCGCGTCCAGCCGCCGCAGCAAGGTTTGCACCGCCGTCGCGCCGATGAGACGGCTCGGAGTCTTCAGCACCGTCAGCATAGGGTCCGGCGACAGCACATTCTGCCGGTCGCCGTGGTCGCCAAGGCCCACAAGGCTCGGCTCGCCGCCCGGGATAATTTCCGGCATGGCTCGGCATTGTTCCCAGCAGCAGCGGGAAAAGGCGTTGGGCGACCGGCGTTCCCCGGCCGACAGCTGGTTCACCGCGGTTGCGCCGTCGGTGTCGCCGCGAAACTAGACAGGCTTATCCCCCGAAAGATGGCCGCCGTGCGAGGCGACCAGAGCGTCGGCCACGGCGGCCGCGTCCGCGTCGGCCACGTCCGCGGGATACTCCGGCAGCAGGTCGTCCCAGACGACCAGCCAGGACCCCAACATCTGAGATTGTCCCTCGGGCCGGGCGAAGAACCAGACGTGCAGGTGCGCGCCACCATCCCCGAGGCGGTAGATGTGGGCCCGGGCGATGTTCGGCAGCGCCTCGACATGGCGGACGATGCGCGCGGTCAGCAGCCCCAACTCGGCCGCCAGCTCATCGGGCAGGTCGGCCATGTCGTGGTGGTCACGCGGATGCAGCATGAGCACCAGGGGTACGCCGCGACCCGAGATCCGGGTCAGCCGCCAGTTTTCGTTGAGCCAGATCCCGGTGTCCCGGTTGCGGCAGGAGTGGCAGTCCTGCGGATCCTCGCCGTGCCGTGGCGGCTCCGGCATAACCGGCGGTCGCAGCGGCGCGACACGCAGGCCGTCGGTTTCGAACGGGCTGATGTCCCACCCCGTCATCCGAGCCAGCGGGAGGCGGTCCTCACCGTCCGCGGAGGCGAGGGCGTGGGCGTAGAACTCGTCAGGTCGTAAAGCCATGGCGAAAGACTAGGCGGATCAGATCAGCCCAGCTAATCTGTCCATTTACATTGATCCACGCTGCCGGGCCGGACAGCGCGTGTTAGTCGCAGCTAGTCCCAGCTAGTCCCAGCTAGGGCCCAGCTAGGGCCCAGCTAGTCCCAGCGCACGGGGCCGCCGAGGTGGTCGCCGGGGCGGGGACCGGGCTCATCGTTGAGCTCGCGAAGCTCCTTGCCGTGCAACGCATGGCTGTGCCGGTTGGCCGCCTGCCGCCACGATCTGGTGTCGTCCCCGCCCAGCGCGAACCGCAGCGCCGACTCCACCTGGGCAATCGCCGCCGCGTAACCGGCGACGTAGCCCTCGTGGTACGAGACGTCGCTCTCGAAGTCGCACAGCTCATGGAGCCGGTCGAGGAAGACACGCCGCGGATCCATACATTGAGCCTATGGCCTAAACGTCCCGAACCTCGATCACCCGGGTCGTCGGCGCCGCCTCGCCGAGCTTCTCGCGCATGGCGAGCCGATCCGGGTCAGCGAGGGCGGCCTCGTACCCGGCCCGGGAACTGAACCGGATAACGTGCACCTCACCGGGGGAGTCGTTGTCGCGCATGCGCCGTTCGACCGTACCGCCGTGGCGGTCGAGCAGACCCAGCACCGCATCCTCGTACGCCTGCCCGGCCTCGGCGTGCCCGGGTGCCATCTCGACGATGGCGACAAGAAGAATCTCAGTCGTCGTCACGCCGAGCAGTATTCCTTACCGATCTTTCAGCCGTAGACGAGGTCCATGGTGTCGACATGCTCCGGCCAGGTGAGGGTCAGGCGCCAGCAACCGGCCTTCGGAAGGTCGAGGATGGACGGTCCCGGCCCGCCGCGGACGTTGCGGGTCTCAGGGGCGCCGGTGCCGTCGAGTTTGGCCACGATCACCAGGTCGCCGGGCAGGGGCGGCTTCTTTGGTACCCACAAAATCTTGTTGTTTTGTCCCTGGGGTTTGTTGGTGGACAGTGGGTGCCCGAAAATCGCGGCGACAATCTCCCCGCGGTCGCCCATGACATGGGGCATGCTCGCGTCGCCGGTGAACCCCTCACGCGCCCATTCGGGCAACGGGCCCGTGGCGATCGGTGAACCGCAAGTGGTGCGGGCTGGGCGGGGCGGCTCGGGCGATTCGGCCTGCCGCTCGGATGGGCCGCCGCCGCCGCCGACGCAACCGGCGGTGAGCAGGACAGCCGCGGCCGAAAGGAGGAGTCTCATGCGGGTTAGAGGCGCGGGCGTCGCGGCTAGTTCCCGGGCGCGGCCGGGAGGTGGTGATCGGTGTGGCCTGACCGGCGTCCCGCAACAGCTGCGGTGACAACGATCGGCTCGTTGCGGTTATGGGTGGAGAGCCGCTCTGCACCCAACCGCGCAGCGGAGGCGGCGGCAGCGGAGGTGGCGGCGGACGCAGCGGAGTGGCGGATGCAGCGGAGGTAGCCGCCGCAGCGGCTGTGGAGGCGGAGGCGGAGGTGGTGGCAGCAGTGGTAGGGGCGGCAGCGGAGATGGCGGGGTGAGGCCGGTCACACCAGGAATTGAGTCGACCTGACTCAAGTTAGTGGGATTAGCAGCCAATACCTGAGGAGTGAGACAGCATGAGCAACCTGACCTTGTGGACCCGCCGCGACCCCTTCGCCGAGTTTGACGCTATCGTGCGCCGCACCTTCAACACCTCCGCCAACGCCAACGCCACCGCCACCGGCTTCGTACCGGCCGCGGAGATCGAGCGTGACGGCGACGACGCGGTGGTCCGCCTGGAGCTTCCCGGCCTCGACGTCAGCAAGGACGTGACGGTCGAGGTGGACCGCGGGAGCCTGGTCGTGCGCGGCGAGCGGCGCGATGAGCGCACCGAGAAGGAGAACGGGCGGATCCGAAGCGAGGTCCGATACGGCTCGTTCCGGCGCTCGTTCGGCCTGCCCAAGCAGGTGGCGGCCGAGGCCGTCAGCGCCTCGTACGACGCCGGTGTGCTGACCGTCCGCGTCACCGGGGCGTACGCGGGCAGCGAGCCGCAGCGCATCGCCATCGAGAGCACCAACTAAACCGCTAACTAAATCGCTAACTAAATCGCTAACTAAATAGATTCTTCGACGGGCGGCCGGTTTCCCTCATCGGCCGCCCGTCCCGGTCAGCACCCGGAACACGCTATCCTGAGTTCGATCGCCGCCGATTGATTCTCGGGAGGGGCAATGAAGCGCCTCGTCGTGCTCGCCGCAATCCTTGTGCTCCTTCCGGCGCCGCCTTCGCAAGCAGGTGAGACGCAAGCCGTTGAGGCGCAAGGGATAACGCCTCCAGCTTTGGCGTCTGCGGCGTCGCTGGCGGTCACGCTCATCACAGGCGACAGCGTGCGGGTCACGCCTGTTCCCGGTGCCCGCCCGGCGATCCAGGTTGCCGCGGCCACCTGGCCGGGGCGGCGGGTCACCTTCCACACTACCTACTCCGGTGACCGGATCCGTGTCGTACCAAGCGATGTGGCCCATCTGGTGGGCCGGACCCTGGATCCTGCCCTGTTCGATGTCGGCGCCCTGGCCGAGGTGGGCGAGTTGCGGGTCATTGTGCGCGGGGGCGGTTCGGGTGCGGGCAAGGCGTTGCCGAGCATCGGCGCGACGGTTCAGCGGTTGACGACTGCCGACGCGGCGACCGTCGGGGCGCGCCTGAGCAGAAACGAAGGGCCGCAACACATCTGGCTGGACGCGATGGCCAAGGCGGAGACCGCCACCGCCAAGGCGGAGAGCGCCGCAGCCAAGGCGGAGACCGCCACCGCCAAGGCGGAGACCGCCACCGCCAAAGCGGAGACCGCCACCGCCAAAGCGGAGACAGCCACCGCCAAGCTCGATCGTAACCTGACCCAGATCGGCGCGCCCCACGCTTGGGATCGCGGGCTTTCCGGTACCGCGGTGAAGGTCGCGGTGCTCGACACCGGGGTCGACCCGAGCCACCCCGATCTGAGGGGACGCCTGGTGAAGGCGGAGAACTTCACCGACAGCCCGACCGCGGACGACCGCAACGGCCATGGGACGCATGTCGCGTCGATCGTCGCGGGCGACGGCGCCGCCGCTGGCGGCCAGCGCAGGGGAGTGGCGTTCGGCTCGGAACTGCTGTCCGGCAAGGTTCTCGGCGACGAAGGCACGGGAAGCTTCTCGGACATTATCGAGGGTATGCAGTGGGCGGCCGACCAGGGGGCAAGGATCGTCAACCTGAGCCTGGGCACCGACTTTCCCAGCAACGGTAGCGACCCGCTCAGCCAGGCGGTGGAGAGCCTGACCGCCTCGCACGGCACGCTTTTCGTGGTCAGCGCGGGCAACCGCGGCCCGGGTGAGTCGACCATCGGCGCTCCGGGCGCGGCCACCTCGGCGCTCACGATCGGCGCAGTCGACGCGCACGACCGCCTGGCGGCCTTCTCCAGCCGCGGCCCGCGCGTGGGCGATCGCGCGGTCAAGCCGGAACTGACCGCCCCGGGCGTGGACATCATCGCCGCCCGCGCGTCCGGCACCGATCTCGGCGAGCCGGTCAACGCACGGTACACCCGCCTGAGCGGGACTTCGATGGCCGCTCCGCATGTGGCCGGCGCAGCGGCGCTGCTTGCCCAGCACCATCCACAGTGGACGGGCAGGGAGCTGAAGGCGTTGCTCGTCGGGTCGGCCTCGCCGGTCAAGGAGACCGCCTTCGCCGCCGGAAGCGGCCGCCTCGACCTGCCAAAAGCGTTGCGGCAGAACGTTATCGCCGCCGATCCGACGCTCAGCTTCGGCTTCGTGCCGTACCCGCCGCAGCCACTGGCGGCGCGTCCCGTCACGCTTGTCAACAAGGGCAGCGCGGCGGTGACCGTTGACTTGAGCGCCCGGATGGGCGGGTTGGGTGCTGCGGTCAGGCCCGCCAAAGTTACCATCCCGGCCGGCGGCAGCGCCAAAGCCGACGTGTCGGTGGCGGTGGAGCGCGGCGACTATGGAGCCTTTGGCGGGCAGGTGAATGCGGGCGAACTCACCGTCCCGTTAGGAGTCTTCAAGGAACCCGTGCACCATTTCGTGCACCTGCGCGCCCTTGACCGGCTCGGGACCAGCCGCGTGGAAACCCTTGCCTGGCTGGTGAACCTCGACGATATCCGGCTCTCGCCGGCCGACCCGGTGCTGCTGACCGACGGCGTGGCGACCGCCCGCGTGCGGCCCGGACACTACACGATCACGGCCGCGATTCCCACGCTGGAGGAGGGGGATCCACCGCCCGAAGACGACGACCTGATAGTGACCTCGGTTTCGATTGCGGCGGTCGCCGATGTCACGATTGACCGCGAGCGGGAAATCGTGCTCAACGCCCGCAACGCCCGGCCGCTGTCGGCGTCGGTCGCCGGAGTGGCCACGACGCCGGTCGATGTCCACGTCTTCGTGGCGGCGAAGGACCGCGACGACAACGGATCCGTGCTCGCCTACCAGACCAGCGCGCAGGACGTCATAGAGGGCAAGCTGTTCGTCGAGCCCACGGCCACCGCACGCCATGGAAGCCTTGAGCTGAGCAGCAAATGGCGACTGAACACAGTGGACGGTAGCACCACCTACGATCTGCTTTTCGCGAGCGGCTCATTCCCGTCCAATCTGGAGTATGTGGCCGATCCCGGTTCGCTCGCGCGCATCGGCACACTTTATCGCGCTCCCGTCGCCTACAACGAGGGCCGATTCGCTTACACCGACGTGAATCCGGTCAGCATCGCGGTGCTCCAGCAAGCCCCGGTCTCGCCGGCTGTCAGATTTGAATTCATTTCCGGGGGTACCCAACAAAGCTGGTTCCAATGTGTCAACGTGATCGCCGCCGAGGAGGGCATCGGTGGCTTCTGCCAGGCACCGCAAGCCTTCCGGCGGGGTGAGACGGCGCACAGGGACTGGCTGCGCGCACCCCTGCGCACCCGCGCCGGTGCTTTCCGCGAGGAGCGGCGGCTTTTCATCGGGCTCGACGAGCTTGCCGACGCCGCCGGGACCGCCGGGACCATCTCCGGGCACGCGTTCGAGTCCCGCTCGTACACCCTGTCCCGCAACGGGAAGCTGCTTTCCTCCGGCCTCGATCCGCTGGGCGGCCACCCGATCCCGCCCGGCCCGGCCACCTTCACTCTGACCCGGAGCCTGCAACTGCGCCCGGGCCTGCTGCCGCTGTCGCCGCGGGTGGAGTCGAGCTGGACCTTCACCACCCCGGAGGGCATCCTCGACGCCGAGGTGCGGGTGCCCGTGGACGGGACCAACACCGCTGCGGCTCGCACCACGCTCGAGCTGGTGACCGCCCGGCACGCCACCGCCACCCTGGAACTGTCCTATGACGACGGCAAGACGTGGGCACCGGTGGCGTTGCAGCGCTTCGGCTCGGGCCGCTTCCGCGCCACCGTCGACCTGCGGCCGGGCGCGGTGTCCGTGCGGACCGCGGTACGCGACGGTGACGGCAACCACACCGAGCAGACCGTGATCGGAGCCTTCCTGGCAGGGTGAAGTATTTTGTTTTGGTGGAACGGCTTATCCTCTGGGACATCGACCGGACCCTGATCACTATGGCCGGGTCCAGCGTGGGCTACTTCGAGCGCGCCTTCACCGCCACCACCGGCCTTGCCCTGGAGATACTGCCGGAGTTCGGCGGACGGACCGACCGGGCGATCATCTCCGGAGTACTTGAGCTGCACGGCGTCCCGGTTACCGAGGAGGCCATCGAGGCGGTCTTCACCGCGATGACCGCGGCGGCGCTGGAGTCCGAGGCGGAGATGCTCGCTGTCGGCAGCGCCCTGCCCGGCGCGGCGGCCGCACTTGCCGCGCTTGCGACCCTGCCCGCCTGGCAGACCGTCGTGACCGGCAACATCGCGTCGCTGGCCAGGCAGAAGCTGACCCTGTTCGAGCTGGTGCACCACATCGACCTCGAGGTCGGCGGCTACGGTTCGGAGAGCACCGACCGCGCCGACATCGTCCGGTCGGCGTGGGAGCGGGCCGCCGCCAAGTATGGCCGGGCCATCCCGGGCGAGGCGGTGGTGGTTGTCGGCGACACCCCGCACGACATCGCCGGTGCCCGCGACAACGGCGTCAACGCGGTCGGTGTCGCGACCGGCCACAGCTCGGTCGAGGAGCTCTGGGCGGCGGGCGCGCACGCTGTCCTGCCATCCCTCGCCGACACCGCCGCCGTGGTCGCGGCGGTGACCGGCCGGCGGCCTTGACCAGGTTCGCGTCCGGAACCTGACGTGCGTCCTGTCCGGTCCTCGATTGTTCGGCAGGACAAGGGAAACCGCTAGCTACCATGTGGCGTGCACACACCCGTCGTGGAGAGCGTGGAGATGCGGTTGCTCGGGCCGGTGCAGGCGTGTGCCGGGGGCCGCCCGGTCAACCTGGGCCCGCGCAAGCAACGGCTGATGCTGGCCGTCCTGGCGCTGGAGGTCAACCAGGTGGTCCCGATGGATCGGCTGGTAGAACTGATGTGGCCGCAGTCCCCGCCGCGCACGGCGGTGCACGCGGTGCAGGTGTGCGCCTCCCGGCTGCGGGCGGCGCTGACCTCGCCCACCGCACGCCCCGACGAGCAGCTTGAGCTGATCGGCCACGGCGGCGGCTACGTTTTGCGTACCGATCCCATGGCGATCGACGCGCACCGGTTCCTGGCATTGGTCGAGCAGGCCCGCTCGGCCGGTGACGATCGGGCGCGGATGAGCTTGCTGGACAAGGCGTTGGCGCTCTGGACGGGACCGGCCCTGTCCGGCAGCGCGCCCGCCGAACTGAGCGACCGGCTCTGCCGCGGGCTTGAGGAGACGCGGCTGGCGGCCGCCGAGGACCGGTTGGAGGTACGGCTGCGGCTCGGCCTGCACCGTGAGTCCCTTGCCGAGCTGACCGCGCTGGCGGCGGCGCATCCCACCCGGGCGCGCCCGACCGAGCTGCTGATGACGGCGCTTTACCGGGCGGGCCGGGCGGCCGACGCGCTCAGCGTCTACCGGGAAGCACGGCATCTGCTCGCCGAGGAGCTGGGATTGGACCCGGGCGCCGAGTTGCAGCGGCTGGAGGTCGCCATCCTGCGCGGCGATCCCAGCCTGGACCTGCCGGAAACCCTGCCCCCCAAGGACTTGCCGAGCGACGACACTTCCGGGGCGCCGCGGCCCGCGCTGCCCCCGCCGGCCGCCGCCCTGCTCCCGCCGGCCGCCGCCCTGCTCCCGCCGG
>DASUXL010000103.1:0-2747 GCA_036377915.1 Candidatus Limnocylindrales bacterium | reverse complement strand
GGCCGCAGCTCAGCACGCCGCCGAGCGCTCAGCACCAGGCTCGGATCGGCGACCCCCCGCCGGGCCGCGAACTACGTGCCGGTGCATCAGAACCAGCACACCCACCCGTCCGAAACCGGGACCGATGCCCCCCCGGGTCATCCATCCTGACGTGCCTGGGCAGCCTCACGGCAGCCCGGTCGGCGGAGCGGCGGGCGGGTAGAGGTCTTCACGCTCGACGGTGGTGGCGTAGTGACGCCGGACCTCGTCTGCGGGCTGGTCCCGCCGCCACAGCGCCAACGCAATGTCGGCGTAGGGCCTTGCGGCGTCGGGCCGCCACGCTGCGGCATCCCACGCACGTGCCCGACGCAACGGCTTCGGGCAGTGGAAGAAGACCTCTTCCACGTCGATCAGCAGGGCCAGTGATGGCCGGTGCCGTCCGATGGCCATGGCGTCCAGCTCGGGCAGGTCACGCACCAGGTGCGCAGTGCCGTTGATGCGCAGAGTGTCACCGCGGCCAGGAATCAGACAGATCAGACCCACGTGCGGGTTCTCCAACAGATTGTGGAAGCCGTCCATCCGCCGATTCCCAGGCCGATCTGGAATGGCGAGCTGATGCGGGGCAAGTACCCGGACGAATCCCGGCGGGTCGCCCTTCGGCGAGACGTCGCACCTGCCGTCGGCGGACGCTGTGGCCATGAACACCAGCGACGTCGCCGCCAGCCACTCCACGTGAACGTCCTCCAAGACGGCTAGAACCTTGTCCCGGTTGCGCGGCTCCGGCGTCCCGAAACGCTCAAGCTCGGTGACCGTGGTGATCGCAGGGCTACTAGAAGCCATCCTGTCCCCTCCATGTTTCTGTCGGACGGCCAGCGGGCCGCTTCGACAGGCTGACGCTGTGGCTGGGGGTCTTCGTGACATCCGTGCTCGCCACCATTCGCCGGCGGTGTCGGCTGCCGTGCGGTGTCAAGGTGGCCGGTGCGATCGATCGTGCGGCGTATGTGGGCGAGCACCGCGGTCGGTTGCGCCTCAGTCGCCTCGGCACCGCAGGCTGTAGGCGTACGCGATGGCGGGTAGCGGCGTCCCGCCGACGGTCACGATGCGGGAGTCCTCAGTGCGGCGCCAACCATGCTTGTCATAGAAACGCCGGGCCCGCAGATTCTGCTCGAGCACCCACAGGCGGAGTTCGAGCCCGCCCTGCCCGTTCACATGAGCAACCGCTGCCCGATGCAACCAGTCCGCCAGTCCACGCCCGCGCCAGTCCGGACGGACATGCAGAGAGTTCAGCTCGAAGATCGCAGGCGTCAGCCGCGTCGTCACCGCAAACCCGATCAGCTGATCGTCGCTCCACCCGCCGTGCAACACCAGCCCCGACTCCCGCACCGCCCTGGCCCTCCACTTCTCGGCCAGGTCCGCAGGCCGAAATCGTGGCCTGTCGCAAACGGGCAGCAGCGCGGTGTAAGTCTCCTGCTGGGACAGTGCGTGCAACGCGCCCACCGAAGCCCAGACATCGGAGTCCTCCCGACGGATCTCCAGCCTCGCCGACGGATGCAGCAGACCGGTCAGCAGCGGCACGTACCGCCGGTCCGCGACCGGCAGCGCTTCCAGCTCCGCCGCGGTGAACCAGCCGATCTCACTGTGCTCCTCCGGTGCAGCGTTGCGTGGGTTACCTCGCCAGCCCGAAACGACCCGCACCGAGAACGACATTCCCGGCGACGGCTCGAGCAGCGCGACACCGGCACTGGAGATCACGTGGACGGCCAACTCCTCACCGCACTCCCGGACCAGCGCCGATGTGTCGTCCTCGCCGGCTTCGACGTGCCCGCCGGGCAGATCCCACACGTCCGGGTAGAAGTCCCGGTCCGCCCGGCGGCGACACAGCAGCACCCGCCCGCCACAGCGGAACACCCCACCCACCAGCCACGATCTAGCCACCGCCACGTCACCAGGACGACGTGTTGACCCGCCGTGTGACATCGGATTGTTGGGCAGCAGCGGCCGGCCCACCGCAGCGTCGGTTGGAGCCAACAAGCTCGCTGCGCTCGCAGCAGGGACTGCAACAGACGCCGGTCCGCCAGCGGCAGCAGAGCCGTTCGATCGGCCTGACTAGCTCGGGGTCGGGCTGCAGCCGCCGACGAGGGCGTACGCGCACGCCGCAGATCTGCTAGACACCACGGTGTTGACCTTGTCGGCGACCGCGACCTGCCTGAACTCCTAAACGTCTCGCGCAAGGGTCCGCTTGCGGCGCCGAGCCGACATGGCGGGATCGATCAGAGAAGGCGGACTGTCTGTCGCCATGCTCGAAGCAGTGTCAGATCACCGGTCGCGGTGAGATGGTCGACGGGGCGGTTCCATGCCCACCGGTAGAGACGGTCGCTTGTGCCGTAAAGGACCGCGTCCGCGTCCGCGGCGGCGAACTGACCGACACTGACCTGATTGCCGTTCCCGTCGAAGTCGATCTTCCAGCTGGGACCGTCGGAGGCAACCAGCAGGAGTCGACCTGGACCTTGAAGGGCGAACTGCGGTTCTCTGGCGAAGGCGCCGACGACCTCGCTGAGGCCGTCTTGGGCGAACCAGCACTCGACCTCGGTGATGCTCACTCCAGTGGCTGCTTCGATGTCGGCGCGGTGGATGGCTGTTTCGTGAGCCTGGCGTCGGATCCAGAACTCGCGCGGCGCTACACCGGAGACGAAGGTGAAGCACTGCAGATCTGCGCTGGCCGTGCGCAACGTGTCGAGTAGGCGTTCAAGGCCTTGGTGGAACCACGC
>DASUXL010000102.1:0-2468 GCA_036377915.1 Candidatus Limnocylindrales bacterium | reverse complement strand
CACGCTGCTGGCAATGCTGCGGATGCAGTTGCGCGCCGTGGGAAAGCGGCGCTACGCCGGGCTGCCGGGGCCGGTCGCGATC
The DNA here is from genome assembly GCA_036377915.1 of Candidatus Limnocylindrales bacterium. Classification (GTDB taxonomy): domain Bacteria; phylum Actinomycetota; class Actinomycetes; order Mycobacteriales; family Micromonosporaceae; genus Allorhizocola. The sequence continues at coordinate 2,386 of DASUXL010000102.1, read as the reverse complement.
GCGTTGCGGGGCTTGAACAAAGCGCTCAACGCCATCACGCGCGCGGCGATCGAGGTCTTCCGCGGGCTGCCCGTGCTGGTGAGCATCTTCTTCGCGTGGCGCCTGTCCGGCATCGTCAACCCCATGTGGCCGCTCATCATCGGCCTGACCGTATACAACGGCGTCGTCATCGCCGAGATCATCCGGTCGGGCATGGACGGGCTGCCCTACGGGCAACGCGAGGCCGCCGAGTCGATCGGCCTCACCTCCGGGCAGGCGGTCCGGCTGGTGCTGCTGCCGCAAGCCTTCCGCGTCATGCTGCCCGCGCTGATCAGCCAGCTCGTGGTGATCCTCAAGGACACGTCGCTCGGCTTCATCATCACCTATGAGGACACGCTCGCCATCGCACAGCAGATCATCCAGGCGCTCAACAACCCCATCCAGGTCTACCTCACCCTGGCGCTGATCTTCATCGCGATCAACTATTCGCTGTCCAAACTTGCCGGCTACACCCAGCGGAAGCTGTCCGCCAAGGCGCCCGTGGACCGGGTCGAACTGCCCGCCGCCACCGCCGGCGACACGGTGTAACGTGCTCAAACTATGACCACGTTTGACCGGCGCACACTCCTGCGCGGGGCGGCGGCCGGAGCGATCCTCGGCGGCCCGTTCGCCGGGTTCCTCGCCCGCGGCACCGCCCACGCCGAACCATCCTTCCGTGACCTGAGAGCCATTCCCGACGCCCGTGACGGGGTGGTGCGGCTGTGGCTGCCCGAAGGTTTCGAGTACCGCTCCTTCCATGACACCGAAACACCGATCACTCTGCACGACGGCACCCGCCTGCCCGGCCGCCACGACGGCATGGCCGCCTTCGCCAACGGCGACGGCACCATCACCCTCGTGCGCAACCATGAGGTGAACGGGCCCGGTGCGGCGTTCGGCGCCGGCACGCCGTACGACGCCATGGCCCGCGGCGGGACCACCACCGTGCGCGTGACCCGCTTCGGTGACGTGCTCGACTCCTACACCAGCCTCAACGGCACCCAGATGAACTGCTCCGGCGGGCCCATGCCGTGGGGCTCCTGGATCACGTGTGAGGAGACGGTGAACGGACCGGACGTCGGTCCGGACTTCACCGGCGTCCCCAACGTGACGCTGCAACAGAGGCACGGATTCATTTTTGAGGTACCCGTCGGGGGCCGGTCCGATCGGCAACCCATCACGGCGGCCGGTCGCTTCGCCCACGAGTCCGTGGCGTTCGACCCGGCCGAAGGGATCCTCTACCTGACCGAGGACAACTTCGGATTCGCCTCCGGGTTCTACCGTTACGTGCCACCGAACAACCCGATGGAGACGGGCCGCCTCGAGGACGGCGGCCGGCTGCAAATGCTTGCCGTCAAAGGGGTTCCCAACGCGGAGCTGGCGGCCTCGCAGCGGTTGCGGGCGACCTACGAGGTCGAGTGGGTCGACATCGACGACCCGGCACCCAGCTTCCCCTACACGCCGGGCCAGACCGCACCCACCACCAACGACCAGGCGCTCGCTTACGTTGGCGCGCAAGGACGTTCGCGCGGTGCCGCGCACTTCTCCCGGCTGGAAGGCGCCGTCTACGACGACGGCGTCATCTACTTCACCTCCACGCAGGGCGGCGGCGCCGCCGAGACCGGACCGGGACCGATCGCCGACGGGTACGGCAACGGCAGCGGGCAGATCTGGGCGTACCGCGTCGAGGAGCAGGTGCTGCAGCTGCTGTACCAGTCCCCCGGCCCCGACACCCTCGACCTGCCCGACAACATCACCACCAGCCCGCGCGGCACCCTGGTGGTGTGCGAGGACAACGTCAACGACAACTACCTGCGCGGCCTGTCACGCAAGGGAGACCTGTTCAACGTGGCCCTGAACCGGCTCAGGAGCTCGACGGGTGCGGATCGGTCCAACGACGAGTTCGCGGGTTCGACCTTCAGCCCGGACGGCGAAACCCTGTTCGTGAACATCCAGGCTTCGCGCGGGATGTCCTTCGCGATCTGGGGTCCGTGGGGCAGGGTCGGCGTCTAGCCAGGTCCGAGCTTCGTCAGCGGGCCTCGGTATCGGAGACGTACAGCGGCTCGCGGGTGTCCTCGGGGATCCGCAACCGGTAGTGGACGGGCGGCGCGGTCGGGTCTGAGCCCACGGCCGTCTGGTCCATGACGTCCTTGACGCTCGGCGGCCACCATCCGAACGGCATGCCAGCCGGGGTCGTCCAGATCTCCGGTGGGAGATCGAGCTCGTCGATGTAGAGCGCGTATCCGTCATGCGGCTCGCCGACAAGGGTCACCTTGATCAGCCCGCCGCGGCCGTCGGATTGCGTCTTGAACTCGGCTGGTCTCGGGAGGAGCGTCTCGTCGGTCATTGGGCCGGCATTGTAGGTCGG
>DASUXL010000101.1:0-29402 GCA_036377915.1 Candidatus Limnocylindrales bacterium | reverse complement strand
TGCCGCAGGCCTTCGACGGCGGTGCCGTTGTCGGCTCCGGCCAGTGTCGCCGCGGCGTACCCGTCAAAATCCGGCCCTGGATGCAGGGCGAGCAACCGCAGCAGGCGGCGGTGCTCGGGCGGCAGGTGTTCGTAGGAAATGCCAAGCGCCAACTCGACCCCGCTGTCGAGGCGCTGCTCCCGGTGGCGTTCGTCGAGCCGGTCGGCGTGGTCGGTGAGCGTCCACCCGGTGGCGGTGCGCATGCGCGCGGCGAGCAGGCTCAGCGCCAGCGGCAGGTACCCGCAGCGGTGGGCGACGCGGTCGAGCGCGTGCGGATCCCGGCCGACCGGCACGTCCGGTGCCGTGCGTTTGAGTAGTTCGACGGCTTCGTCGGCGGAGAAGACCTCTATCACCAACCGGACCGGAACCGGTACCCCGATGAGCCTTCGCCTGCTGGTCACGAGCGTGATGCAGCCGGGGCCGCCGGGCAGCAGCGGGCGGATCTGCTCGGCGTCGGCGGCGTCGTCGAGCACCAGCAAAACCCGCTGTCCCGTAAGCATTTTCCGGAACAGGGCGGCGCGAGCGCCGAGATCGTGCGGGATCTGCTGACCCGACCGGCCGAGCAGGCGCAGGAAGCTGTCGAGCACGGCGGCCGGATCGGCCGGTGGCTGCGCCGGATCGGGGTGGAAGCCGCGCAGGCCGACGAAGAGCACGTGGTCGAAGGCCTGCTCGGCGGCGAGCAGATGCCCCGCGCGGATGGCGAGCTGGGTCTTGCCGACCCCCGCCATGCCCTCGATCGTGGCGAGCATCGCCTCGCCGAGTTTGCCCAGGCTTAGCAGCCGTTCAAGTTCGGCGGTGCGCCCGGTGAAGTCGGCGAGGTCGCCCGGTAGCCTGTCCTGGGCCTTGACCTGCGCAGCCGCTCGGGTCTCGCCGAGCACCGAGCTCAGCGCCCGCCGCCACTGGATCACGTAGCCGGTGTCGGGGTGCAGCGCCTCGACCACGGCCACCAGCAGGTCGGCGTTGACGCGACGCCGGCCGGGCTTGAAGCAGTCGACTACGGTGCCGCGCCGGGCGAGTTCTGCCCGCGGCCGCCCGGCCCCGGTCCACGCGGCGTTGATCCGGTCGGTAATCGCCTCGTACGACGGGTCCCCGGCCCAGATCTTCAGCAACTTCAGGCGCTCCACAAGCTCGTCGAGGCTGCGCGAACCACCGGGATCGGGCATGCCGGCGACCATGCGCGAAGTATATCGGCGGCCTTCGACTTCAGAAATCCGGGCCTGTGGATTCGTTTGGGATTTCCCCGCGGACGTACCCGCTGCGCGATCGTCGATTGCCGACACCGCGTCCACCTGGGGAAGGCCCGATGATCGTCATCCGCTACACCGGCAAGGGCTGGCTTGCCTTCATGCTTTTCATGGGCATCGGCATGGTGTGCCTGGCGCTCGTCTCCCTCCTCGGCCTGCGCGACGAGGCGTTCCTGATCACTTTTGCGGTGCTCTATGTGCTCATCGGCACGCCGCTGCACTGGCGCATCGGCACCAACATCAACGCGAAGCGGCCCGTGCACTTCTTCGGCAGCATGCCGATGGAGTACTGGGCGGTGTGGTACCCGGTCATCGCCATGGTGGCCTTCGGCGGGCTGGCCGTGGCGAAGGGCAACACGTTCGCGGCGTGGGCCATCGGCATCGGTACGCTCGCCGGTCTCATCGCCTACGCCCGCCTCGCCGGCCGGCATTTCATGCGCAAGCACTTCCCGGAGGAGAGCGAGCGCGTGCCCGTCGCCACCGGCCGGCGGCAGCTCGCCGCGCAGCACGGATGGAGCTACGAGGAGTATGCGCCGCAACTTCGGGCGCGCTGGTACGGCGGCTACGGCGCGGACGCCGACCGCATCGCGCCGATGCGGGTTCTGGCAGGGATTTTTGAGGGGGTACCGTTCACGGTCTTCGACACCGAAGAGAAGCTCGGCAGCCGGGCCGACCGACGCGAATCCCTGCGCACGGTCTGCATGGTGCACCTCGAGGTCGCCCTGCCCGACGCCCGGCTGCGCGGCAAGATTCCGGACGAGGAGCGCTACGCCGGCACCCTGCCACCCGTGGCCGACGAGCCACCGTGGAACTGCGACCTGCTGCCGCGGGTCAGCGCGATCAACCTGATGGAGTCGGGTGACCAGGCGTCGCTGATGGTCGCCGAATCAGACCTGCCCGGCTTCGCCGGCGCCCTCGTCACCTCCGACGTGTGGCGGGAAACGTTGCGCCACAGGGTACCCGGCTGGCGCATCCACGGCCGCGACCTGGTGTTCGTGAGCATCCCCGGCGCCGGGGCAAGCCTGTCCAACGATGAGGCCATGGCGGCCGTCGCCGGGCTGGCCGCCATCGCCAAGGTCCTTCCGCAAGAAATGCTTCAACGTTACGGCCAACCGCCTAACACAGGGAGTGTTCAATGGTCTCCGACATAGAGGTGGCAAAACAACGGCTTCATGCCCGTCTTGAAGAACTCAGCCAGTACGCGGCACAACTTCACCGCTGGGCCGACATCTATAACGAGCGTGCGCAGGTGGAAAGCGAAGAGGACGAGCGGGAACTCGCCGAGTTCGCGCGATCCGCCGACGCTCCGCCACAGCTGCGCAAGCTCCAGGAGCAGATCGACCGGGGCGAACTTTCCTGGTACGGCGCCCTGCTCGGGGAGGCGGACGGGGTCATGGACCCATCGGCCCTCGGCTTCCTGCAGGACCGGCTCGCCGGCCTGCCTGCGATGGGTGAGGCACTGCAATCGGGGGCATCGGTGGAGGAAGCCGCGGAAAGTGCAGGGATGCGATGACCCAGCCGGTGAGGGTCGACGCGGAAGCCCTGCGGGGGTACGCCAAGCAGCTCAACCGCAACGCGGACTCGTTCGACGCGCTGCAGAAGTATTGCGACTACTACTGCGACGACGCGGGTGGGCTCACCGGGCTGCTGTGGGCGACCGCGGTCCCGGCGGTCAACGCCCTCGCCGAGGTGCAGTACTGGCTGCTGCCGGCGGCCCGGGAGCATCTCTGGGACACCGCGACCAACCTTCAGGCCGCGGCGGGCCACTACGAGCAGAGCGATCAGGAGGCGGCCGAACGGATCTGGACCGTGCGGCCGCGCTGGGACACCCCGGAGAACCAGTGGGTGCAAAACGATACAGCTCACGTCGGCGACTTCAGCGACCCGGCCGCGGTGGAGCCGCCACCGCCCAAGCCGAACAAGGACATGCAGAAGAAGATCGAGAAGACGATGAGCGTCATCGAGGAGATCGACGGCTGGCTCGAGAAGGTGCTGCGGTTCAGCCTGCGCGAGGACCTGTTCCCGTGGCTTACCGGCGACTGGGGCAAGGTGCGGGAGATGGCCGAGGCCTACGGCAACCTCGGCGGCGACAAGGGCGTGCAGGCGGTCGCGGAGAACCTTCGCTACGGCATGGCGTCGCTGTCGTCCACCTGGGACGGACCCGCGGCGCAGGCGTTCGAGCACCACATCGACGGTCGCTGGCAGGACGCGCTGCGTACCGAATCGGAGATCTGCAAAGCCTCCAAGGAAGGGCTCGAGGCGCTGGCGGCGCAGGCCGAGCACCTCTATCTCGGGCTCGACAGCGCCTTGACCGCCTTCCTGCTCTGGGTCGTCGGCAGGGTGATGAAGGCGGTGAGGCTGGCGGCGACCGTGCTGGGCGTGGCCAAGGTCGGAGCCGTCCTGCTGGAGATCTGGGAGGGGATTGAGGTGCTCATCGAACTGGTGAAGACGTGGACCAAAATCTGGCCGCAGACGGTGAAGAACCTCATCGAGCTCGCCGAGGCGCTCTTCGCCGGCGCCAAGGCCACCATCTCCCGGCTCAGCGGCGACCTCGGAGCGATCACGTCAGGCTGAGAGGTGAACGGTCCTGCGGCCCTCGCCGGCATCTGATGGAATGGTGCAGAGTAGGTAGGTAGCGGGAAGGAGTGAGGCAGTGAGGCGCAGCTGGCTTCGCCGGCACGCGCCGGTGCTTTTGGTGGTGGCGGCGGTTTTGTGGATCATCACCATTATCGTCTGGATCACGGTCAGCCCGGTGGCGGGGACAGGCAACCCGATGGACTGAGGCACCGAGGAGGCGTGATGGGTGACCAGCGGGGTGGCGAGGACACCGCGCCCGGGAGCGGCGGGGGCCGGGACTGGACTCTGCCGTGGCGGGCGATGGCCGCCAAGGTGATCGGTCCGGAGCGCGGCCCCGGGCGTGATGCGCATATAGCCGCGTCGATGCCGGCTAAGAAGATTGTCGACTGCGGGCTTTACGTCAACGGCATGCGCCGGGGTGGGCGGGTGGGCTATGCCGATGCCTTCGCCGAGGCGAGGTCGACCCCGGAGGCGTTTGTGTGGCTGGGCATGCACGAGCCGAGCGCGGAGCAGATGGCCGACGTCGCTGAGGTGTTCGGCCTGGATCCGCTCGCCGTCGAGGACGCCGTGACGGCCGACGCCCGCCCGAAGGTGGAACGGTTCGGCGAGACCACCTTCTTCGTGTTGCGCACCACCCGCTACGTCGAGCATTCCGAGCTGTCCGAGACCGCCGAGGTGGTGGAGACCGGGCTGATCATGCTCTTCGTGGGGGAGAGGTTCATCATTTCCGTGCGGCACGGGGAGCTCGGTCCGCTCGGTCCGGTGCGCGCCGACCTGGAGAAGCTGCCGCAGCGCATGGCGGCCGGGCCGTGGGCGGTGGTGTACGCGATCTGCGACCGCCTGGTCGAAAGCTACCTGCGGGTGTCCACCCTGATCGAGGTGGACGTCGACGCTCTGGAGGAGCGGGTGTTCGCCCCCCTCGGCTCGAGCCGGGTAGCGCAGATCTATCAGCTCAAGCGGGAGCTCATGGAGTTCAAGCGCGCCGTCGCCCCGCTGCACCGCCCGATGGCCGCTCTGGTGGAGGACAAATCGGTGATGTCCAAGGAGATCCGCCGCTACATGCGCGACGCCTCCGACCGGCTCCTTCGCGTGGTGGACAGGATCGCCGCCTACGACGACCTGCTCAACTCGATTCTGCAAGCCCGCCTCGCACAGGTCACCGTCGACCAGAACAACGACATGCGCAAGATCGCGGCGTGGGCGGCGATCGCGGCCACCCAGACCGCTATCGCCGGGATCTACGGCATGAACTTCAGGTTCATGCCCGAGCTTGAGACCCGCTACGGTTACCCGGCCGTGCTGACACTCATGCTGGTGTCGGCGGTCGTGCTCTACCGCATGTTCCGCCGCTCCGGCTGGCTCTAGCGAAGCACATCTGGGCGCTAGCGGGGAATGACGCCGACGCGCTCCGCCCAAAGCTGGTAATCACGGGCCAGTTCGGCGACCAGATCGGGGTGATGCCGGGCGAGGTCGGTCGTTTCCGAGCGGTCGGCGTCCATGTCGTACAGCTCCCACGGTGCCGCGTGCTCGCGGACGAGTTTCCACCGGCCGCGGCGGATCGCCGCGTTGCCGAGGTGTTCCCAGTACAGGGTCGCGTCCGGTACCGGCTCGCCGCGCAGGGCGGGCAGCATGGTGCGCCCTTCGCTCGGGTCCGGGTGGCCGGCACCGGCGGCGCCGAGCAGGGTGGGCATGACGTCGGTGAGCTGGAAGGGGTTCCGGACGGTCCGCCCGGTCAGTCCACCGGCGGGCCAGTGCGCCAGGAATGGGGTGGCGATGCCGCCCTCGTGCACCCATCGTTTGTACAGGCGGAACGGGGTGTTGGACAGGCCGGCCCACGCGATGCCGTAGCTGGCGTAGGTGTCCTCGGGGCCTGGGGAGATGCCCGGGTCGTTGCCGACGCGCAACTCACCACCGTCGCGCGTCGCCGCCGGGATGATCTGCCGCCTGGCGCGGAATTGGCCGGGGTCGCCGAGCGGCAGCTCCTCGGCGCAGCCGCCGTTGTCGGACAGGAAGATTACCAAGGTGTCGTTCCACACCCCGGATTCCGCCAGCCGGTCGAGGATGCGGCCGATGCCGCGGTCCATCCGCTCGACCTGTGCCGCGTACACCTGCATCCGGCGCGCCTGCCACGCCTTGTGCGGCACGGTTTCCCAGGCCGGCCGCGCCGGGTCGGGTTTGGACAGTGACGATTCGGCGCCGAGTATTCCCTCCGCGCGCAGCCTTGCCAGCCGCCGGCCGCGCAGCTCGTCCCAGCCCGCGTCGTACACACCGTCGTATCCGGCGACGTCCTCCTCGGGCGCGTGCAGCGGCCAGTGCGGTGCGGTGTAAGCGACGTAGGAGAAGAACGGGCGGCCGGCGGCGGCCTGCCGGCCGATGAATTCGACGGCGTGGTCGGTGATCGCGTCGGTGTAGAAGAACCCGGGATCGCGCGCCTCGGCGCTCGCGTCCGCCTCACCTCGCCGCAGGGTCGCCGGGTCGTAGTAACTGCCGCAGCCGCTCAGCGTGCCGAAGAAGTCGGCGAATCCTCGGCGGGTGGGCCATGACCCGTCCGGCTCCCACACCTGCCCGCTCAGGTGCCACTTGCCCGACAGGCTTGTGGCATAACCGTTTTGCGCCAGCACCTCGGCGACGGTGACGCAACGATCGTCGAGGCTGCCCGGGTACCCCCCAGGGTTGCCCGTCCCGGCAAGCAAGCCGACGCCGGTCTGGTGCGGATGCCGCCCGGTGATCAGCGAAGCGCGTGACGGGCTGCACCGGGCCGTCGTGTAGAACTGGGTCAGCCTCACCCCGGACCGCCCGAGCCGGTCGAGATTGGGCGTGCGGATTTCGCCGCCGTAGCAACCGATGTCCGAGAAGCCGAGGTCGTCGGCGAGGATCAGGACGATGTTGGGCCGGCTCACCACAACCACCATGCGGCGGCGTCCGGCTCCAGCGGATCCGGCGTGGCGTCAACGAGATCACTGCGAAGAAGCATTTTTGCCTTTGGGGGTACCGGGAAAGCCGTCCCCCCGAGATTGACGACGCACTCGAACGATTGTCCCCGCCGGAAACGCAGGACCGAGCCGATGCGCCCGACCAGCTCCAGTTCCTGCGGGGCGTCAAGTTCGCGCCGGATCCGCAGCGCTTGGGCCACAAGGTGATAGGTGGAGCCAAGGTCGTCGAGCTGGCTTTCGGCCGACAGCTTCTCCCAGCCCTGCGGCTGTGGCAGCCACGGGTCGCCGGAACCGAATCCGGCGCCGTGGGGATCGCGCGTCCACGGCAGGGGTATCCGGCATCCGTCTCGTCCCCGGCGCCGGCCGCCGGAGCGGGTCCAGATCGGGTCCTGGAGCCGGTCTTCGGGGATGTCCATCCAGTCGGGCAGCCCGAGTTCCTCCCCTTGATACAGGTACGCGACGCCCGGCAACGCGAGCATCAGCAGCAGTGCGGCGCGGGCACGGCGGCGGCCGAGCCGTTCGTCGACCGGTCCGAGCTCGTGACCGGATTTTCCTTGCTGCTTGCGGGTGTTCGCCCGGCCATAGCGGGTGACCGTCCGCTCGACGTCGTGATTGGACAGTACCCAGGTCGGCGGCGCGCCCGCGAGCGACATCGTGTTCAGCGTGGTCTCGATGACGGCGAACAGCTCGCTCGCCTCCCACGCCGATTGCAGGAAGGCGAAGTTGAACGCGGTGTGCAGCTGGCCCGGCGCCACGTAACGGGCCTGCCGCTCAGGATCGGCGACCCACGCCTCGGCAACGTAGATCCTCGGTGGGTCGTACTCGTCGGCAAGCGAGCGCCACTGCCGGTAGATGGCGTGCACCCCGTCGCGATCCCGGTGCGGATGGTTGGGCACGTTCGTCAGCACGAGCAGGTCGTCCTCGCCGTAGCCCAGGTCGGGATACTCGGGGTGCTTGACCAGCCCGGCGGCGACGTCGATGCGGAACCCGTCGACCCCGCGGTCGAACCAGAACCGCAGGATGTCCTCGAACTCCTTGTGCACCTGGGGATTGGACCAGTTCAGGTCGGCCTGCGTGGGATCGAACAGGTGCAGGTACCACTGACCGGGGCGACCGTCCGCTTCGGACACCCGCTGCCACGCGCTGCCCCCGAACGTGCTGAGCCAGTCGTTGGGGGCGAGGTTTCCGTCCGGACCGCGACCGTCGAGGAAGTGGTACAGGGCGCGTTCCGGGGATCCGGGTGGACAGGCGAGCGCCGCCTGGAACCAGCGATGTTCGGTGGACGTGTGATTGGGGACCACGTCCAGAATGACTCTCAGCCCATGCCGGTGGGCCTCTTCGATGAGCAGTTCGGCCTCGTCCAGGTCACCGTATTCGGGGGCGATGGCCCGGTAGTCGCTGACGTCGTAGCCGCCGTCGTGGTTGGGCGAGGCGTACCACGGGGTGATCCAGATGGCGTCGACCCCGAGACCGGCCAGATAGCCCAACCGGCTGCGGATTCCGGCGATGTCACCGATCCCGTCGCCGTTGCCGTCGGCGAAGGACCGGATGTAGATCTGGTAGATCGCGGCTGTCCGCCACCACTCGAGTTCACTCATCCGATGAGCTCCGACTCAAACTCGCTCAGGAACCGTTTCAGGGCAAGGGTTTCTTCGTCATCGAGCATCCGCAGCGGCGGGGCGACCGCCGGTGAGCACAGGCCGCGCAGCGCCAGCGTCGCCTTGACGACCGGCACTCCGGGCCGGATCCGGTGCACCCCAAGCAGTTCGACGATCCGCTTCTGGTCTGCGGCGTGCCGCCCGGCCACCAACTCGAGCGCGACGCGCGGGGCGAGGTTGCCGATGCCCGGTGTGATCCCGTCCGCGCCCGCGGTGAGCGCGTCGAGCATCTTGCTCTCCGCACCCTGGTTCACCCCGAAGCCGGGCCGGTGCCGCTTGACGTCGAGCCACCGCCGCAGGACGGCGTCGTCGCCCGAACTGTCCTTGACGCCCATGACATGTTCCATGCGGGCCACGGCGTCGATCGCGCCGGGCGACATCGGCGCCGCATACCGGGGGATGTTGTAGGCGATGACCGGGACGGCCAGCGTGCGCGCGGCCCGGTAGTGCTCGACGATGTCACGCTCGTCGTGGTGGAAGTAGCACGGCGGGCTCATCGCCACCGCGTCGCATCCGGCCGCGACGGCGATCTCCGCCCGCGCCAGCGATTCTCGGGTCCCGGCGGCGGAGACGTTGACGACGACGGTGCCGCCGGGCACTGACTGTCGCCAGTGGACTATCGCGTCGGTGAGGAACCCGCCGATCTCAGCCGTCAGATGCAGGGGGCCTTCGCCGTTGGTACCCAATAACATAATCTTTTGAATGCCCGTTGCCGCAAGGGCGTCGAAATACCGCACACCGGCCCCGAAGTCCGGCCGGCCTGTCTCGCCGATCGGCGTCACCGCGGGGATTACCACACCGGACAACGGATCCATCAGTATCCCCGGACTTCCGGCCAGGCCAGCTCCACGCCTTCGGCCACAAGAGAATCCTGAAACGATCGCAGGTGCTGTTCCTTGCGCCGCACGTCATGCGGCTCGACCCCGTTGCTAAGGCAGTGGGCCACCAGCGAACCGGCCGCCTCGCCGATGTTCCACTCCACCGGGTGCAGCCGGTAACAGCCGTTGGTGATGTGCGTGGTGCCGATGTTCTTCCCGGCGGGCAGGAGGTTGCGCATCCGCACGGGAAGCAAGGCCCCCAAGGGGATCTGGAACGGGCAGCTGGCGATGTCGATGTAGTTGTCGCCGCCGGTCGATGGGTGGAGGTCGATGCGATACATGCCGACTCCCACGGTGTCGTCATAGGACGCGGCGCCGGAGTCACCCCGGATGGCAAGCGACAGATCCTGTTCGACGACGGTGTATTCGGCGCTGATCCGCCGCGACTCGCGGATGTAGGGCGCGGCGGCGAAACCGTCCACCGTGTCCATGACATCCGGGCGCAACCGGAGTCCCGGCCATCCCCGGCCACCGTCGGGGCGCGGTGCCTCCGTCTGAAGCCAGTAGAGCATGCTCGCGGAAAGCTCTTTCGCCCGGACGAGATGGCGAGCCTTCTCCTGCTCGCTCACGCCGATCAGAGGGCCTTCCACATAATCGATCATCGGCCAGTTCACCAGGGTCACATCGCTGGTGATGAAGCCGGGCTCGTAGAGATCGCGGAAGACGGCGCGGCGGAACTCCCACAGTTCGCGGTCACCCGGGTCCTGGCTCTGGTCGGCGACCACCGGCCCGGAGCGGATGTTCGGGGTGAACGTCCGGGTCAGCGGCGCCAGGGTGCGCGGGTCCGGGGCATTGAGGCCGACCTGCGGACCGGGCCAGTAGTCGGGGCGGGCCGCGCGCCAGTAGTCGTAATTGGACGGACGCTCGATCACGTGGTCCTCGCCCTCGCGGTGATCGATGGCGAAAACCCAGGAGAACGCTTGCATGTTGTCCGGCTGCGCTTGCAGTGGCGCGCTCGGCTCGCCCGTCGAGTGGCGGGACTCGAACCCGGTCACGTGCTCCATACCAGCTAGTGGCAACAGGTCCCCGAGCTCGGTGGCGTCCAGATAGTATGGACAGGTCAGGTGCACCAGGCCGGCCTCGCCCCGGTCGACGGTCACGCTGCTGACCCGGTCGTCATCGGTCTGCGCCGCCACCGGCCGCGCTCCGAGCAGGATACGCAGCCGCCCACTTGCCAGGTAAGGGTCGAGGAGCGCACGCAACACCGAGCCGCTGACCCGCGGCTCGTGGCACAGGGCTCCCACTCGGCCCATGCCCGGGTTGAGATGTGGGTCGTTGCGCGCGGCCATTTTCAGGGGGTACCAGGTCCGGTAGTAGTCGCGGACCGCGTTGCGGTAGCGGCGGTATGAGGCGCTACAGCCGAACTGTTCGATCCACCTGTGCTCGTCCGGCGGTACCCCCTGGCTGGTGAACTGGCCGCCGATGCGGTCGCCCTCCTCGGTCAGCACCACCCGCAGCCCGCGCCGCAGGGCCGACAGCGCCGCGGCGATCCCGCCGACTCCGCCTCCGATGATGGCCAGGTCCGCATCCGCAATCCGCGATTCCAATGTGCTCCGTCCTATGTGCATGTTTGTTCAAGCACCCTCAAGGTCGAGGGCGGCGTCGAGAAGTGTCTTGGTGTAGGGGTGACTTGGCTGGTCGAAGATCTCGTTGGCGGTGGCGGTCTCGACGAGCCGGCCACGGTGCATGACCGCGACCCGGTCGGCGATCTGCCGCACGACCCCGAGGTCGTGGGTGATGAACAGGATGGCGAGTTTGCGGGTGGCCCGCAGGTTGGCCAGCAGCCGCAGGATCTGGGACTGCACCGAGACGTCCAGCGCCGAGACGGCCTCGTCGCAGACCAGCAGCCGGGGCTGCAGCGCCAGCGCGCGGGCGATGCTGACCCGCTGGCACTGGCCGCCTGACAGGGCCGGGGCGCGACGCGAGGCGACGCTGGCGTCGAGCCCGACATCGGCGAGCAGTTCCACGATCGCGTCGTCCCACGACCGGTCGGTGGGGGCGACCGATCGGTGGGTACGCCACACCTCGGCGATGATCGACCGGACGGTCATCCGCGGGTTGAGCGACGCGGTCGGATCCTGGAACACCATCTGGATCGCCCGCCTCGTAGCGGCCGGCCGCCTCGACACGCGGCCGACCGGCGCGCCCTCGAACAGGATCGTGCCCCGCTGCGCCGCTTGCAGGCCCACGACGCAACGGGCGACCGTGGTCTTGCCCGATCCGGATTCGCCCACCACGGCGAGCGTCTCGTCGGGGTGCACGGCGAAGGAGACCCCGTCGACCGCGTTGGGTTTGCCGCCGCGCTTGGCTTCCCGGCGGCTGTGGAAGTTGACGACGAGGTCCATGGCCTCGATCAGGGGAGTCATACTTCCTCCGGGAAATGACAGGCGACCTGCCGTCCGCCGGCGATCTGCCGCATCCGCGGAACCTCGGTGCGGCAACGGTTCTGCGCCTTGGCACAGCGCGGATGGAACGGGCATCCGGCGGGCCGCTCAGCCGGGTTGGCCGGGCTCCCCGGTAGCGGTTCGGCGATGGCGGTCTTGCTGCGCACAGCGGGCACGCTCACCACGAGCGCCCGGGTGTAGGGATGCGCCGGGCGGTTGAGGACCTCCCGACCGCGGCCGATCTCGCACAGCCGGCCCGCGTACATCACGACCACCTCGTCGGCCACGTGCGCCATCACCCGCAGGTCGTGGCTGACCAGCAGCATGGCCATTCCCTCCTCCTCGCGGATCCGCTTGAGCAGGGCCAGAATCCGTGCCTGCACGGTGACGTCGAGCGCCGTCGTCGGCTCGTCGGCGAGGATCAGCTGCGGCTTGCCGGCCAGCGCCGTGGCCACCATTGCCCGCTGGCGCAGCCCACCCGAGTACTGGTGCGGGTACTGGGCATGGCGGGTCTGGGAATCGGGGATGCCCACCCGGTCCAGCAGCTCGATGACGGTCCGCCGAACCTCCGATTTGGACACCCTGTCCCGCCGCAGGATCTCGCCCACCTGCTTGCCGATCGTCTGGGTCGGGTCAAGCGCCGCCTGCGGATCCTGGAAGATCATCGCGATCTCGTGTCCCCGCAGCCGGCGCCGTTCCTTCTCGGTCATCGTGACCAGATCCTTGTCCTGCCACAGGATCCGGCCGGAGACCGCGGCACCGGCCGGAAGCAGGCCGATGATCGCGGTCGCCGTCATGCTCTTGCCGCTTCCCGACTCGCCGATCAGGCCGGTGGTCCGGCCGGCCGAGACGGTGAACGAGACGTCGTCCACCACGCGGACCGGGCCGGCCGGGCCGGGCAGGTCGATCGACAGTTGCTCGATCCGCAGCAAGGTGTTCGTCATTTCCCGGCGCTGCCGATCCGGACGGTGGAGAAGTCCGGCGTGGCATCCACGGGAAGGGTGAAGCCCTGCACCGACTTGTTGCGGATGTACGGCGTCTGGACGAACATCGGGTACATCCCGACCGCGTCATCCCAGATGATCTTGTTGGCCTGCGCGTACAGGCTCTGCCGCTTGGCCGTGTCGCTGGTCGAACCCGCCTGGGACAGCAGGCCGTCCAGGGTCGGGTTGCAGTAGCCCATCCGCTTGGCGGCGCAGGTGTACAACCGCCCGAGGTTGGTCGCCGCGTCGAACCCGGAGGTGCCCAGCTGCTGGATGTTCAGGTCCCAGTTGAGCGCCAGCAGGTCCTGGAGGAAGACCGCCGACTCCTTCTGCAACGGCGTGACCTTGACCCCGATCTTCGCGAGATCGCTTGCGACAGCGTCGGTGAACTGCTGGAACTGCGGCTGCGAGAACTGGAACCGGACAGTCTGGTTGTAGTCCCAGCCCGCCGCGTCGAGCGCCGCCTTCGCCGCGGCCGGGTCGTACTTCACCGGGGTCTGAGCGGCGTAGCCGAGCACGGCCGGGCCCACCACCGAGTCGGCGACCTTACCGGTCTCCGGGTACAGCGACTTGATGATGGTGGCGAAGTCGACCGCCTGCCACATCGCGCGCCGCACGGCCGGGTTGGTCAGGCCCTTGCTGGAGCTGTTCATCCACATCGTGAGCACCGAGTTGCTGTTCACGTTCTCCACCACCAGATCGGGGCTGCTGCGCAAGCCCGGTAGCTGGTCGTCGGGCACGGTCCAGGTCAGGTCGACCTCGCCGGTCTTCAAGGCGGTCAGGCGGGCCGCCATCTCCCCGATGCTGCGGATATCAAGGCGCTCCAAGGTGGGCTTGCCACCGAAGTAGCCGGGATTGGCGGTCAGCTTCAGGCTCTGGCCCGGCGTGAACTGCTCGACCAGGAACGGGCCGCTGCCGACGGGCTTGTCCCAGCCGGACTTGTCCTGCGCCGCCGGGGTGACGTAGAACGTACCGAGCTTGCCCAGCAAAGCCGGGTCGGGGTTCTTGGCGGTGATGGTCACCGTCCGGGCATCGGGCGCCGCCGCCTGGTGGGTGGAGAAGTTGCTGGCCATCGCGCCCTTGAGGGTCACCACGCGCTGGAAGGACGCGACGACGTCGGCGCTGGTGACCGGGGTGCCGTCGGAGAACTTCACGCCCTCACGCAACGTGAAGGTCCACTGGGTGGCGTTCTCGTTGGCCTTCCACGACTCGGCGAGCACACCCTCGAACTTGCCCGGTCCGGTCGTGCGGACCAGCGCGCTGAAAATCGCCTTGGCGGCGACCTGGGTTCCGTTGTCCAACGCGGCAGCGCCGTGCGGGTCAAGGTTCTCGATCGGGAACTGTGCGGCGACGACGAGGTCCTGCGGCAGGTTCGCGTCGTCGGCGGTGCCGCCACTGGTCGTGGTGCAACCGGCGGTTATGGCAAGGGATAAGGAAACGGCGGCGGCGACCGCCGTGTGACGGAGACGTTTCAACAACATCGCATTCTCCTGAGGGGTAAGCAATCAGCGTCTGGCGCCGAGGCGTTGGGTGAGGTGGTCGCCGAGCAGGCCGGTGCTCACGACGAGCCCGGTCAGTGCCAGCCCTGGGATCGCTGAGATCCACCAGGCGGTGTCGAGATAGTCCCTGCCGTTGGCTATCGCCTGTCCCCAGGAGACCGCGGACGGGGGCAGGCCGAGACCCAGGAAGCTGAGCCCGGCCTCGGTCAGCACCGCACCGGCGAACTCCGTGGTCGCCAGCGCGGTGATCGGACCGATCACGAACGGGATGATGTGCCGGACAATCATGAGCGGGGTGGGTACCCCGACGAGGCGCGCGGCGTCGACCCAGGGCCGTTCGCGCAGCGAGAAGGTGAGGCCGCGGGCGAGCCGGGCGAAGGCGACCCAGCCGGCCACCGACAGCGACAGGACCACGACCAGGATGCCCCGGTCGAACAGGCCCGCGATCACAACCGCCAGCAGGATGCCCGGAAACGCCATCAGGATGTCGATCAGCCGGGAGATCGCGACGTCGGTCCAGCCGGACAGGTACCCGGCAAGGGTCCCGAATCCCAGGCCGATCACGAGGCAGGTGGCCACCACCGACACCCCGACGATGATCGACGTCCGGGCGCCGTAGACGAGCTGGCCGAGCATGTCGCGGCCGGCGCCGTCGGTGCCCAGCAACGCGACCGCGCCGTCCTTCGTGACCGCCCCGGGCGGCAGCAGCCGGTCCGCCACACTCGTCGCCACCGGGTCGTAGTCGATCAGAAGCGGGCCGAACAGCCCGACGAGGAGGTAGCCGATGAGGGCGGCGGCGGCGATCGTGGCCAGGGCCGGAGTGGACCGCGGCCGGATCGTCCAAACCCGTTGTGGCACAACAGTTTGAGTGGTCATGCCTCGACTCCCAGCCGTACCCGCGGATCGAGCTTGGCGGCGATCAGATCCGCCGCCACGTTGAGGCAGACCACGATGACCGCGATGAGCAGCACGGCGGCCTGCACGATCGAGTAGTCGCGGTTGCTGACCGCGTTCACCAGCAGCGAGCCGAGGCCGGGCCAGGCGAAGACGGTCTCGACGATCACCGCGCCGCCCAGCAGCGTGCCGACGTGCAGCGCGGCGATGGTCACCACCGGGGTAGCGGCGTTGCGCACGACGTGTCCGGTCACCGCCTGGCGGGGCGTGAGTCCCTTGGCATACGACCGGTGCACATACGGCTCGGCCATGGTTTCGGCGACGCTGCTGCGGGTGATGCGGGTCAGCAGGGCGAGGAACGGGGCGGCGAGCGTGAGCGCGGGCAGCACGATGTGGGCGGGTGTCCCGGTACCGGCGCTGGGTAGGAGCCGGAACTTCAGCGCCATCACCAGGATCAGCATGATCCCGATCCAGAACGGCGGCATCGAGTAGAGCGTCAGGGCGAAACCTGAGATCCCGCGGTCGATCCAGCGGCCGCGGTACGCGCCGGCGAGCGCGCCGAGCATCACGCCCAGCGCCGCGATGGCGGTGGCCGTCAGGGTCAGCTCCACCGTGGCGGGCAGGCGGGACAGCACGAGCCCGAAGGCGGGACGCCCGAAACGGTATGACTCACCGAAGTCAAGCGTCACCAGCTGGGTCAGGTAGTGCCAGTACTGGATCGGCAACGGCTGGTCCAGGCCGAGCCGCGCTCGCGCCTCGGCCACCTCGGCGGCGCTCGCATCCGGTCCTAACAGGACGATCGCCTGGTCGCCGGGGGCGATCCGCATGATGAAGAACACCAGCGTCGCGGCCCCGAAAATGATCAGGAGGCCGGTCGCGGCGGTCCGTAGTGCGTACCTGGTCATCGCCGCACTGCCCGGCTGATCGAATTACCGCGTATGTCGGTGCACGGCACCAGCAGCTGGAGGGGAGGATCGGCGTCGCCATCGAGCAGCCTGACAAGCATCTGCACCGCGGACCGTCCTATTTCGACCCTCGGCAGCTCGAACGAGGTCCAGATCCGTGTCGCCGTCGGCCCCGGCGCGGAACCCAGGAAGGCGACCGACAGGTCGTCCGGAATCCGTACACCGGCCACCTCGGCGGCGTCGGCAAGCGCGCTCCCGGTCGCGTTGTCCTCGGACGGTTCGACCAGGAC
The DNA here is from genome assembly GCA_036377915.1 of Candidatus Limnocylindrales bacterium. Lineage (GTDB taxonomy): Bacteria > Actinomycetota > Actinomycetes > Mycobacteriales > Micromonosporaceae > Allorhizocola. The sequence continues at coordinate 13,118 of DASUXL010000101.1, read as the reverse complement.
AGCGGTGATGCCGGCTCGGATCCATCCGGCGACCCGGCCGGTGTCGACGTCCTGCGCGCCGGAGGAGTACTCGACCACCAGGTCGTCCTCGGAAAGGCCCGCGGCTCGCGCGCCTTGAAGGAAACCCGAATGGCGGTCCTCGCCCGGCTCGGCGCCGTCGGTCTGGCGCAGCAGCAGGATCCGCCGGTGCCCCAGCGCGACCAGCTCCTCCACCAGGCCCGCGGTGGGGGCCACGTAGTCGGGGGCGACGTAGGACAGGTCCACCCCTTCGATGTTGCGCCGGCCGATGAAGACGAACGGGAAACCTTCCCTGGCAAGCCTGGCCAGATCGTCCCGGGAGATGTGCCGGCCGAGCAGGACGCAGCCGTCGGCTTTCAGCAACGCGTTGCGGCCCTTGGCATACACCCCTTGACGAGTGGTGTTGGCCGAGGTGAACAGCAACAGGTCGTAGCCGAGCCGGGCCGCCTCCTCCTCCACGCCGAGCAGGAACGGGTGGTAGAAGTCCCGCTGATCCACCGGGAAAACGGACTCGAACGTGTACACCCCGATGGTCTTCACGGTCATCCCGCGCAACGCGCGTGCCGCCGGATTGACCGCGTAGCCCAGATCGTCGATCGCCTGCTCGACCCGGCGCCGGGTCTCCTCGGACACCGTGGTGTCCGCGCGCTCGCTGAGCACAAGCGAGACCGTCGCCTGGGACACACCGGCCCGCTGGGCGATCTCGACCTGGGTGGGGCGTCGCGGCCCGACACGTCTAGACATGGCAATCCAGTCAGCTAATACGTAACGAATTTTGCTCACCATAGGGTGCCGAGCGACGCGTTCGCAAGACCCAAAGTTGCGGCGAGATGACCAGCGTGTCTCTCAATTGATCAGATATAGGTCAAATTGGTAACCCTTGCGATGAGACAAAGGGTGTCTGTAGGCTCCCGGCTCAATACGTATCAGTTGATCGCAGCCCATCCACTTCCAGCGAAGGGACCAAACCCCTTATGGGCACAGTGAACCGCCGTCACCTCCTACGCTCGGCCGGCATCGCGGGGATCGCGACCGCCGCCGTCGGTGCGGCCGGGACCCCCGGACACGCGGCACCGCTCAACCCCGCCGGAGCGACAACGCCGCAGGACTTCGGCGCCGTGGGCGACGGGGTCGCCGATGACACCAACGCCATCCAGCAGGCCATCGACGCGCAGCTCAACAAGGCCAACAAGGTTGTCTATTTCCCGCCGGGCACCTACCGCATCACCCGCACCGTGGTCGTCCCCGACCTCGAAGGGGCGGGCGGCCCTCACTTCAACCGGCTCGTCCTCGCCGGAGCCGGGACGATGGGTTCGCGAACCTCCATCATCAAGGTCGACTTCAACGGGACCGGAATCCTTCTGCGCGCGCCGCTGGCGGCAGTCCGCGGCATCGCCTTCGTCGTGGCGCCGAGCCTGAACAACTCGCAGGCCATCCACATCGCGCGGGACCCCGCCGCCACCAAGGCAAACACCGACGACATGGACGCGACGATCACCGAGTGCACCTTCATCGACTTCTTCCGCGCCGTCAAGCAGGTGGGGCGGGGGCTGGTCTTCACCAACAACCTCGTCGCGGTCGGCGACATCGGGCTGGACATCTCCTGGCCCACCGCCGGTGTCTCCGGTACCGGCGTTCACCTGCTGCCCTACGGGATGCGCAAGTGGCTCATCGAGGGCAACCACTTCCATAGCATGGGCACGGCCATCGTCACCACCGGTGCGGACGCCCACAACTTCCGCGGGGCGATCATCGCCAACAACATCCTCGACATCGGCCGGCGGTTCTTTTCCGGCGGGATCGTCAACTCGACCTTCGCCGGCAACGTGGTCGAGCAGGGGTCCAACGGATCGGTGGTGGCAATCACCGCAGGGGGCACGAACCTCACCTTCACCGGCAACATCTTCGGCGGTGGCGAACCCACCGGCGGGGGCCGACCGTCGCACGGGATCGAGTTCCGGCCCGAGGCGACCGCGCGCAACGTCACCATCACCGGCAACAGCTTCAACTGGGTCCTGGGTTCGCCGGTCTACTTCGCCGCGTCGGCCTCCGAGATCACGATCGCCTCGAACTCGTTCGACAACTGGAACCTGGATGCCGATGAGCGGTGGGGCGGCGTCCGGATCAACGGCGACGCGGACAGTGTCTCGCTGATCGGCAACCTGTTCGGCGCCAATCCGGTGGCGACCTCGGCTCCGATACGGGTCATCGGTGCGATCTCAGGGTCCACCATTGTGGGCAATACGTTCGACGGCACGGTCGGCGTGCTCTACGCCGGCAAGCTCGGTATCGGCAACTACATCGAGAAGCGCAGCGCCGGAGCCAACCACCACGAGCTTACGGCGGCGGTGAACGGCTCCCTCGTCGTCCGGTCCACCTCCGATACGCCCGTCGTCGGCACGGACGCCTACGGCAGTTTCGTCGCGGCGGGCGGCAACGCCAACCCGGGGGTGAAAGGCGGGGTGCGGGTCGCACCGGTGAACGGGACCGGTTCCGCCGTCACCGAGCTGCTCTGCGCGACCAACTCGACCAACGCGGTGGTTTCGATGGCGGCCGGCATCAACGGCCTTGTCCCGCCGGTGGACAACGCCCGTGATCTGGGCAGCGCCGACAATCACATGCGCGCTGTCTACACCCACCGGATGGTGCTGGCCGAGCACGCACCGGGCGCGTTGCCCGCGGCGGCCGAGAACGCCGGTGGCATCATCCTGGTGCGTGACCCGCACACCAACCGGCGCCGCCTCGCCTTCTCCGACGGCAGCGCGTGGCGCGATGTCACGCTGGGGGCCGGGTTCTGATGCCGGCGAGCGGGCTGAACGTCCTGCTCCTGCACAGCCACGACCTCGGTCGGTTCCTCGGCTGTTACGGAGTATCTACAGTGGACACTCCCAACCTTGACCGCTTGGCGGCCACGGGAGTCCGCTTCGACCGGGCGTTCAGCACCGCGCCGCAATGCAGCCCATCGCGGGCATCCCTGTTCACCGGGCGCTTCCCGCAACAGAACGGGGTGCTCGGGCTGACCCACGCGGCATTCGGTTGGGACCTGCGGCCGGGCGAACGGCACCTCGCCGGTCGCCTTGCGGGGCTGGGCTACCACACCACGCTGCTCGGGGTACAGCACGAGTCGCGCGTCCTGCCCGACGGCGAGGTCGCCCGGCGGCTCGGCTTCGACGAGGTGCTGACAGGAGGGCACGGCGCGGCGGTGGCCTCCCGGGCGGTCGAACGCCTGAGCCGCTTCGCCGCCCAGGACCGGCCCTTCTATCTGCAGGTCGGGTTCCGCGAACCGCACCGGCTGCCCGGGCGGCGGGATCCGGAGGGCGTCATGGGGTTCGTCGGTGACCACATGTCACCCTTTGCGCGGCGCGGGGTTTCTATTCCCGGGTACCTGGTCCAGGACGAGGGCGCACGGGAGGAGATCGCCGAGTTGCAGGGCGCCATCGGGTATCTCGACGCTTGTATCGGTCAGGTCCTGCGAAGCCTTGACGAGTTGGGCCTCGCCCAGCGCACCGTCGTCGTGTTCGTCACCGACCACGGGCTGGCCCTGCCCCGAGCCAAGTGCACCCTCTACGACCCCGGTCTGGAGATCGCGCTGCTTGCCCGGGCGCCGGCGGTGGGCTGGGTGGGCGGCCGGGCCGTCACCGACCTGGTGTCCGGAGTGGACCTGGCGCCCACATTGCTTGCCGCGCTTGGGCAACCGATCCCGGAGGAGATGGCGGGCGTTGACCTGACTCCGGTGCTGACCGGCTCTGGCCCGCTGGACCGGGATGCCGTCTTTGGACAGCTTTCCCACCACGACTACTACGACCCGAGGCGCTGCGTGCGCACCGGCTCGCGCAAACTCATCGTGAACTTCAGCTCCGCGCCGTCCATTATGGACCCAAGCCAGTCGTGGCGGCGCAGGTGCACCCCGCGCGGCAAACCGGTCGCCAGCACCCCCGTGGTGGAGTTGTATGACCTCGACGCGGACCCGTGGGAGCTGACGAACCTCATCGACGACCCGCGCTACGCGGCCGATCGCGCCGCACTCCTTGCAGTCTTGTACCGATGGATGACCGAGGTCGGCGACCCCTTGCTCGCCGGCCCGGTCGGTTCGCCGCTGCACGTTCAGGCGATGAGCGTGCTGGGAGAGAGGGCAACATGATCCGGTTGGACCCCGGCTCGGCGCCGTGGGCATGGCGCGGAAGCCTTGCCTGGACAGAGGAGAGCGGTTTGTGGCAGCCGTGGCGGTTGCCGCCGGAGCGGCTCGACACCGCCCACGCCCCAAGGCTTTTCTGGCGGGCGCGCATGCCCGCCGGTGTCCGTGCGGTCGTGCACACCGACGCGAGCGCCGTGGAGCTGCCGATCCTCGCCCTCGACGACGAGGTGACATCGCTGGACGTGACCGTGGACGGCACGCTGTGGCGGCGGCTGCCCCTGACCAAGGGCGCTTTTACGGCGCACGTGGGGCTGCCGCCCGGTACCAAGAAGATTGAAATGTGGTTGCCGCAGTTTGGTGAGGTTCGCACGGGCACTCTGCTCCTGCACGGCGCCACGCATGCCACGGCCGCCGAAGTTTCCGGACTTCGATGGGTCACCTACGGCAGCTCGATCACGCACTGCCGCACGGCCGCCGGCCCGAGCGAGACCTGGCCCGCCCTTGTCGCTCGGCAGCTCGGCTGGGACCTGACGTGCCTCGGGTTCGGTGGGGAGTGTCATCTGGATCCCGTTGCGGCGCAGGCAATCGCGCGCACGCCGGCGGATCTGGTTTCGCTCTGTCTCGGGATCAACATCTATGGCGCCGCAAGCTTCGGCCCCAGAACCCTCGCCGGTCAGGTGTCCGGCTTCATCCAGACTGTCCGCGACGCCCACCCTGGAATTCCCATCGCCGTCATCTCGCCGATCGTCTCGCCGAGCCGGGAACGGACGCCAAACGACGTGGGACTGACCCTCGAACAGGTGCGCGGCATCGTGGCAGACGCAGTGACCGCATTGCAGCGATCCGGGCAGGCGCGGCTGCACCTCATCGATGGCCCGGGCATCTTCGGACCGGACGATGCGCATCTGCTGCCTGACGGCCTGCACCCGGACCCCGAGGGTTATCGCCTCATGGCGCAGCGGATGCTCCACCACCTCGCGGCCATCGGGTTCTGACGGCGATGGCGATCGATCCGACGTACGGCTACACGCTGCCGCGATTGCTGGAGGTCGGCGCGCCCGCGGCGCCGGCGGACTTCGCGACGTTCTGGACGGAACTGCACGACCGTGCCCGGTCCGTGGATCCGGCGCCGGTGATGCGGGGCTCGGGCCCGGTGTGGGAGGTCGAGTTCACCTCGCTGGGTGGGGTACGCCTCGGCGGATGGCTGAGCCTTCCCGCCGACGGGATCGTCGAGCGCGGGCTCGTGGTGGGGCACGGCTACGGCGGCCGAGCGGCACCCGACCCGGCGGTTCCGGTCGAACGCGCCGCGGTGCTTTCCTTCTGCGCGCGCGGTATGCCCAGCCGCAGCCGCCAGGCCGGCATCCCCGACACCGCCCGGCTGCATGTCCTGCACGGCATCTCCGCGCGGGACACGTATGTGCACGGTGGCTGCGCGGCCGACGTCTGGTGCGCGGTCAGCGCGCTGTGCAAACTCGTGCCGGCGGCGTCAGGACGGATCGACTACCTGGGCGGCAGTTTCGGCGGCGGCATCGGTGCGCTTGCCCTGCCGTGGGATGACCGGATCAGCCGCGCGTGCCTATGGGTGCCGAGCTTCGGCAATCACCCGCTGCGCCTGACCATGCCGTGCACCGGTAGCGGGGAGGCGGTCCGTGTGCACGCCCGCGACCACCCGAGCGTCGTCGACGTGCTGCGATATTTCGACGCGGCCACGGCCGCGCAGTTCATACACATCCCGACGCATGTGGGGTTGGCGCTCGCAGATCCCGCTGTGCCGCCACCCGGCCAGTTCGCCGTCTACAACGCACTTGCCGGCCCGAAGGAGCGATTCGTGCTGACGGCCGGCCACACGGACTATCCCGGCAGAGACAATGAGACGCGGGCGCTTTTCGATGCGCAAAGCGCCTTCCTCAACCCGCCGATGGCGGGACGGTGATCACCGGTCGGTAACTGCCCGCCGGGAGCGGCTCGTCGACGGGTACGCCGTCGGCCTCGACCCAGGCGTGCGCGGCGAACGGCATCGTTCGCACCCCCGTGCACCAGGTCGGCCAGCTGCCCCGCAGCCGGCACAGCAGCGCGGTCGCCAGCGATCGTTGCAGGCACCCTTCGCCCGCGCACAGCACGCTGACCGCGACCACCGCCCGGCGGGCCGCGCTCGCCTCGACCCCGGTGGCCGGGCGGGCACCCCGGCGGATCACGAGTAGCAGCCTGCGGATCCGGCCCGGTGGCTGCCGGGCCACCAGCCGGGCCAGCGCCACCGCGAAGTGGGCGACGAGCCGGATCCGCCACGGCGGCCGCTCGCGCTCCGGCAGCGCCATCGGCGTGGTCATCGGTGCACCAAACGGGAGCTGCGCAAGGTCTCCAGCAGTGCCTCGACGTCGGCCCGGGCCTGATCCGGCTCGACCGGATAGCGGGCGGCAAGGGCGGCGGCGGCCGTGTCCGGATCGCCGTCCCGCAGCAGCGTTTGCAGGATCAGCCAGCCGCTCGGGTTGAGCTGCCAGTACTGGCCGCTGCGCTCGTTGAGCAGAACCGCGCCTTCCTCGGTCTCGGTGACCACCACGTGATCCAGCAGACGCAGCGTCATACCCGCGCTCCCTTCCCAGGCTGCGGCGACCGGGCAACCGCGCGCAGCCACAACTCGGTGGCGATGGTCCGTTCCAGAGCAAGTGACACCCGGCCGGACGGGTCCGGCCCGAATATCGCCGCCCGCAACGCCTTCGGCTCGACCAGTCCCAGGTCGGCCAGGCGGAGATCGGCGCACAGTTCCTCCAGCCGGACCCGGTTGCGGCGAACCCCGTCGATGCCCTCGGCGGCGAAGAAGCCTTTGGTCCGGCGGTCGTGCAGCTCGGGCGGGAGGATCGGCCGCATTGCCTCGGCCAGCAATGCCTTGTACCGCAACGGGTTTCCCCGCTCGGCAAGGTCGACCGACAGCGCCGCCGCGACAACCTCGTCGTCGAGGAACGGCACGGCCAGATGCACACCGCACCGCTTGAACATCCGGGCCGCCTGCCGGGCCGCTTGGGCGGCGGCCCAAACCGCCATCACCGCCCGGTGCTGGGCTCGTTGCCGGGCCAGTGGCGCGACGCCCGCCCCGGCCCGCAGGCGTTGCCGGATCAGGTTGGCCGCCAACGGGGTACCCCACGATGGCAGGTGCGCGGCATGGCCCCAGCCGAACTGTGGCCCGGAATCCCTTGGGCGCCAGTCGGTCAGCCCGGCGGCGGTGTCGGCGAGCCAGCGGGCAGGGCTCCGGTTGTCGGCGAGTGCTCGCAGCGTCGCCGGCCAGGACCAGTGGCGCAACGCCCGATGGGCTCGCAGATGCCGCCACACCAGGCCGGGCCGGCGCGCGCGCAGGTCACGCAGGTAGGCCCGGGAAACCCCGAGCACCTCGTCGCCGCCGTAGCCGCCAAGGTGGGTCCGAATGCCTTGCCGCGCAAGCACAGCGGCGTGGTACCCGGCGACCGCGCCGGTGAGCAGGCCGCCGACCGGATACTCGGCGTCGTCGGGCTCGTCGGTGCCGCTGGAGACCAGATCCACCACCAGGTGCTCGGCCGCCGGCAGCCGTTCGGCGGCCCGCTGCGCCCAGACCGGGTCGTCGTTGGCGGTGTCCAGTGGCCGGGCCCGCAGCGTCAGCAGCCGCACCGCCCGCTCCGCGGCGAGGAAGCACAGCGCGGTGGAGTCGACCCCACCGGACAGGTCGGCACCGACCAGGTCGCCCGCGCTTGCCCGCACCGCCACGGCCGCGCGCAGCGCGGCGCGCAGCCGGTCGGCACCGTCCATTAGGGACAGTGCCGGCTCCGGTGCCCACCACCACCGTCGAAGCACCGCCTGGCCGTCACCGGCCACCGTCACGAAATGGTCCGGCGGCACCGCGGTGACGTGGGTCCACAGCGTCGCCGCGTCGAGCGGGTAAGGCACATCCGGTACCAGCAAAGCCTGGGCCACCGCGGCGGGGTCAGGTCCACCGCCGGCGGCGTGCGCGAGTTGAGCGGCCTCGTCGGCGACCACCGTTACCCCACCGATCGTGGCGTGATGCAGGCGGCGCAACCCAGATGCTGTACCGCGGGCCACCACGATGCCGTCAAGCGAGGCGACCAGGGTGCTTGAGCCGGCCGCGCGAGCGACCGTGGCGCACAGCTCGGCGGCGGTGGCGGGCGTCGCCCCGGCGGCAAGTCCGGCCAGGTCGGCCGAAGTGAGTGCGGTCGTACCGATTACAGCCAGCCGGTTACGCCCGGCGGTCGCGGTGACCATCTCGCCGTGCCCGACCAGCCATGGCCGGCCGGAGGCGTGCCGCAGGACGAACCCGGCCGGGAACGACTGTGCCGCCACGGTTGCGGCGGCACAATCCGGCACCATCGCGATCCACTCGCGGTGGTCAGGCGTCTTGCTCAGATCAGCCAATAGCCGCGACGGACAGTCAAGAAGTCCCAAGGGCCGTCGGAAGCACCCCGGGTGACTTCAGCGAACAGGCCGATCTCGACCAGCATCGGCGGCTCGTAGACCGCCTCACGCTCGACCGGTTGCTCAACCGGGCTCGATGTTGGCTCCATGTGAAGCACCTCCCCATTCGTCATCGCCTGTACCTGACGGTGATGCTAGATCGCTCATCATAGATCATTCGATCAGTCACAGCCAGCCCAGCCAAGCCATCACCCGGGCCGGGTCGGCGAACAGCAGATAGCTGCCGACCGTGGCCAGGCTGAACGGCACCAACCGCACCGGCAGCAGCGCCGTGAAGGCCACGTGCATCAACGCGCCGAAGGCGACCGCGACCGGGTACGTCACCGACACGAGCAACGCCACCGGCAGCAGGAACTCCGCCCCGACCGTCGCCACCGCGGGTCCGCGCCACCGGCGCCGGGCCACCGGCACCGGTACGTCGATGAGGTGCCGGACCATCAACGGCGGGTACCAGGTGTCCCGGTACACCTGGGCGTGCCGGTCCCGATGCAGCGAACCGGCGAAGTCGTGCAGCGCCGCCCCGGACATGAAGTGCTCACTGCGCAGCTTGCGATACGCCGAGCTGAGATACATCTGCGCGGTCAGCAGCACCAGCAGCACCTGGGCGAAAATGTCGACCCGGGTGCGGGCCGCCTCCTGCGCAAGGACAGTCGCGACCGGACTCTCGAAGAAAGCAAGCACGGTCCGGTAGGTGAGCGCGTCACCGAGAGCCGGGCTGAACGCGAGGAACAGCGAGCACAGCCCCAGGAAGGCGGTGTGGTATTTGCGGTCGTAGGTCAGCTCGAACAGGAACCAGATACCGGCCACCACCGCCGCCGCCCGCGGGAACACTCCCAGCAGCAGGCCGGCTGCGGCCGCTATTTTGGCCACATACAGGATCCGGTACCGGGTCTGATCGACCGGGAGGTCCGGATGCTCCCGCCGGAACCTGTAGGCGACGAACGAGTCCGGGGCGAAGTACCGCCAGCCGCCCCGCCGGTGTTCATACCCGAACTTGAACAGCATCGCGGCCGCCAGCACCACCCGGAACGCGCAGACTTGGATCGACGCATGCGGCTGGCGGAACCCGTCGGCGATCGCCTCAAACCACCACATGGCCGTCCCGGACGGTGAGCGTCTGCCGGCCTGTGTGGTCGACGAGGGTGACCGTGCCGTGCGCGCGCAGGCCGCGGACCTCACGCAGATAGGTCAGGTACAGGCTCAGTTCCCAGCCGTTCATGCCCGGGTCCTGGTGCACGATGTCAAGCCACGGGTTGATCGGTTCATCGTGCTGGTCACGCAGGTCCATCAGGCAGTGGCTGACCCGCGAGAACATCGGCCAGGCCAGCAACCGGCCAGGCCCGGAGAACCCGACCTGAGCCATCCGGATCAGCAGGCACACGAAGAACACCCACTGCACCACCTGCCACCCCATCACCGCTCCCGTCCGTTCAAGCCGATGAGCCAGGCATTGACTGTAGACAAACGGATCCGGTGAAAGAGCGGTAGGGCGGCATATCGCCGCCCTACCTTTACCTTCTTATCCCCCCGTGATGACGAAGGTCGATCCTGGCTGGATCACGATGTTGCCGTCGGCCGAGTTGGTGATGGTCACATTGGTCAGTGCCGCGCTGCCACGAGCGCCGCTCATGGCAAGGATTCCGGCGCCGTTGTTGGAATCGTCGATTCGCACGTTGGTGATGGCGACGTTGGGCATGTTGCCGCCGCCCGTCTTGAACTGGATGCCGTCGTAGGTCGAGTCGAAGATGTCGGTGTCGCGGATGGTGACTCCGGTGATGTCCTGACCCTGCGCGAACAGCGTGATGGCACCGAATTCCTGGTCCTCGTTCCAGAAGACGCCACCGCCACGGTGGATCCCGTTGTTGGCGATGAGAGTCGTGCCCGCGAAGGGCAGAGGATCGTGGTCGGTGGCCAGCATGATGGCCGGGTAGTTCATGGTGTCGTAGATGAGGTTGTTTTCGATCGAGTTGTTGAAGCCGCCGTAGATGGCGATGCCGTTGGCTCGCCACGGCAACTGGACCGTGTTGTTGACAAAGTGGTTGTCGTGCGTGCTGTCGGTGGCCTGACTGCGCACGAACTTGTTGGCCCAGATGGCGAGCGCGTCGTCGCCGGTGTTGCGCAACGAGGAGTTGAACACCCGTGAGTTGCTTGTGCCATTGGTAAAGTTGATGCCGTCGGCATAGGTGTTGCGGATGCGCATGCCGCTGAACTCCAGGTTGTTGCCGGGCCCCCACAGTTCCGGGATGTTGCTGTAGTCGCGCCCGACCCAGGCGCCGACGTTGGCGTGCTCGATCCACACGTTGGTGATCCTGGTGTTCTGGCCGAACCGGCCGTTGAGCCCGACTCCGCCTTCGTGGTTGCCGTCTCCGCCACGGATGCGGCCCGAGCCGAAGATGGCGATGTCGGAGATCTGGGTGTTGCCGTCGATGTCGAACCCGAAGTTGCCTTCGTGCGGGTGGTTGATGCCGCCGATCACGTCCTGCGGCTGGGTCAGCGTGTACAGCTGGGAGTGCCACATGCCGGCGCCCCGGATGGTGACGTTGCTGATCCCGACCTGGTTGTGCTGGCCCCGGTTCAGCGGGTCGTCGGTGAGGATCTTCTGTTCCTGCCGCCATTGCCCGGCGGGGATCCACACGCAGCTGATGACACCGTTCTGGTCATCGGTCACGGCACGCTGAAGGGCATTCGTGTCATCAAGACCATCATTTGGTACCGCGCCATAAGCTGTGATCGAGGTGCACCCGGCCGGCTGGCTGAGCGGAGCGGCGACCTGCTCGAGGTCGATCATATCGATGATGTAGAACGACGCCGTGTCGTTCGCGTCGCGCTGCAACCGGAACCGGGTCCCGGGCGGGTGGCTCGCCGAGAGCAGTGCGTTTGATTCGTCGAACAACCTCCGGGCATCGGCCTGGGGTGTGTTGGTCAGTGCCTCCGGCCCGTCGGTGTTGCCGTACAGCCAGCTGTGTCGTGATGAGAGGGTCAGCTTGCGCAGGAACGTGCCGTTGACGTACAGGCTGATCGTGGCCTCGATGCCGCCGCCACCTGGTGCGTCGGGAATCGAGTTGCGTACCACGATGGAGTTGGCCTGGTTGGCCGAGGTGAACTCGACGAACTGTCCCGTGCTGTTGAGCCGCACCGACTGGCGCCCCGAGGACTCGGTGGCGAAGTTGGTGTGCCCAAAGGTGCGCAGCGGGTCCGCTGTCAGCAGGGTGCCCTGATAGCTCCCGGCTTCGGCCTCGTAGGAGACGTACGGGACCGCCGCACCGCGTCCGACCACAATGGACCGGGTGAACACGTTGTTGTTCTCGTTCGTCTCGGCGACCACGTTGGTCGCGTCGGCGGTGGCCGTGATGGTCGCTCCGCCGCTGGTGGCGGTCCAGCTGCCGGTGATGGCCACATTGGACGTCGTGCCGGCGGCGATCGATGGCGTGTTGGTGTTCAGCGTCGTGCCACCCACGACCACTCGAGTAACCGACGTGACACCGGAGGCCGTGATTCCCCGGTTGTTCACCGCCACGATGAACGTGACCGCCGCCCCCACAGCCGGATTCGCCGGGTTGGAGGTGACGCTGAGGACCTGAAGATCAGGCCCGGGAGCCTGCGCGACCACCAGTTGGGTGGGCGCGGTGAAGCTGTTGTTACCGTTGTTGGACTCTATGATGGTGTTGGCCGGGTCAACCGTTGCCGTCACGGCGTAGGTGCCCATCGGCCGTGTCCCGGCGTTGAACGTCACCGTCGTCGAGGCGCCCGCGTTGAGCGCGCTCACCGCGGCGCTGCCGGCGACCGTGCCACCCAGGCTGAAGTTGACCGTCGTGGCCCCGGCCGCCGCCGATCCTATGTTCTGGACGGTCGCGGAGAGGGTGATCGCGCTGGTTTCGTTGGGCGAGGCCGGTGTCCAGCTCGCTGAGGTGACCACGAGATCCGGGTTGGGCGCCGGGGTGCCGCACACCTCGAACTCGGCTACCTGGCCCGATGGTGCACCGGTGTTGGAGTTGAAGCGCAGCCGGACGTCTGCCGCGGTCGCCGAGACCGGGATATTCACCACATTGTTGCCTTGCACGAACTGATAGTTCGCCGCCGCCACCATGCTGGTGAAGTTGGTCGTGGCCTGGTCGCGGCCCAGGACCTGGAAGTTCTGGGTGCGGGTGCCCCAGGCCGGGTCGGGGTTGAGCTTGACACTGATTCGCGTCAGGATGTGGTTTGCCCCAAGGGCTACGGTCAAATCTTGCGGGTACCCCGCCGCGCCCTCCCAATAGGTCGCGAGCTGCCCGTCGTTCGCCTTCTCCGGGGTGAAGGTGAACGTGGAGCCCGTCGCCGTCATGGGCTTGCCGGGTGCGACGTTCGTGCACGCCGGCGGCTGGCTCCCGGTGCGGGTCACGGTGTTGCTGTTGCCGGACAGGTTGCCTGCGCCGTCCCGGCCCCGCACGTAATAGGAAACTGTCGCCGTCGCCGGCTGGGTATCCTGATAGGACGTTCCGGTGCCGGCCGTGGCGATCTGCGTGCCGTTGCG
>DASUXL010000100.1:0-29564 GCA_036377915.1 Candidatus Limnocylindrales bacterium | reverse complement strand
GGGCCGCCGGAACGGAGTCAATGCATGAGCGTCGCCGGACGAAACCTCACGTCCATGGAGGCCGAGGCGCTGTTTCACTCGACCGAGGTCCTCAACCTCACCGACGGGCATCCTCGGATGACTCTCACCCCGACACAACGCAAAATCGTGGCCGAGCTTCCGCTGATGTTCGACGACGCGGCGCAACGTCCCTTCGCGGACATCGAGGTCGACTGCCACACTACCTTCTTCGCGAGCCTGGGACAGCACAGCGCCCCGATCGGAACCGGCCGGATCGTTAGCACCTACTCGTCCACGGTCGCGCTCGACATCGTTGCCCGTGTCACACGAAATCGAACCGGCGACGTTGCATTGTTGCATCCGACGTTCGACAACATCGCGGACCTGTTCCACGCGCGGGGGCTGCGGTTGCATCCGGTCACAGAGCAGGATCTCGACTGCGACTCGTGGCACATACCCGCACAGGTCGGCGCGCTTGTCCTGGTATCCCCCAACAACCCAACCGGTTGGGTGCTAGACTGTAGCCGCCTACGGCAAGTAGCCGAACGGTGCGCCGCGGCTGGCGCGATGTTCATTCTCGATGCCAGCTTCCGCGGTCAGGACACCAGGGCTCAATACGACACCTACGAAGTTCTCGATGGTGTGGGCTGTGATTGGATTGTCGTCGAGGACACCGGAAAGCTGTGGCCCGTATCCGAACTGAAATCCGGTTTCCTGGCCTGGAGTGGGCACCTTCGCCTCGATCTCGTCCGAGCGGTCAGCGAGGTGCTGCTGTCGGTCTCCCCGGTCATTCTTTCGCTGATCACCCGGTTGGCGATGGACGGTGCCGCCGGCGGCTACGCCGCTATGAGGACGGCGCTGCGTACCAACCGCTCAATCCTCAGCGACGCCCTCGAACCCGCCCAACTTCACCTGACCGACCCCAGTGCGCAGATCAGCGTGGCGCGCGTAACACTTCCATCCGACGGACCTGACGCGGAGAACCTTTACCACGACCTCGTGCGACGGGGGGTACACACACTGCCGTGCCAGCCGTTCCACTGGGCTCGTCCGCATGAGGGGGCCCGCTTCCTCCGGCTCTCAATCGCGCGACCGCCCGCCACGGTCGAGCGCGCAGTGCGTGAACTGGTCGCAAGCGCCAGCGCCTGGAATCTTCGGGCTACCTCGCAGCCCGGCACAATGCTGTCCGGATCATGGCCCAGCCCAGCGGACGAGCTGACCTTGCCACCTTTCCAGAAGGCGACGATGTCGGAGTGACATGAGGTTGCTTTCGACTCCGCGACACCAACTGCTGATCCTTGCGGTTGGCTACCGTTCCATACATCTCAGTGTGGTTTTCAATCGCCATCGTCGTCTGCGGCTGAGCATTCCAAACGCGACAGACCTGCTACACGACCTTCCATACTGAGTCAGGACTCAATATGGACACTGGCAGTGTGGGGGTCAGGGTTCGAGTCCCCTCAGCTCCGCCCCGTTTGATCCAGGGCGTTTCGCGTCGTTGAACCGGCGGCTTGAAGGCAATATGAAGCCGGAATGAAAGCGCCGCCTGGTTTGCTGTGCCCGTGCTTCAGCGTGTGTCTGTGAGGTGTTGGCGGCTGTCCTGGCCGCCAATCGATCCTGCAAGAGGCCCTGATCCAGCGACGATGGGAGAACACGGCGAGCAGCTGCGTCGCGATCGACGAGCATTCGGTCACCACGATCGCTCGCGTGGAGAACCCTTGAAAATCCTGCCCGGCCACCACCGCAACATCGTGACCGACCTCAATAGAATCTGAGCGGTGTCCCAGGTGCTCAAGTGCGTGGCCGCCGCGGATGGCGGCCCCTGGACCGCAATGCCATCCCGCCAGAGCGCTAGCACCTCGCGGGATCGCCGAAAGCGCCGACAACAAACGGAAACCCACTGAACACAAAGGAAGCGAGGATTCGTCGATCGGATCCCTCAAAGTAGAGGAGCCATGGAATGCGTAGAGGACTACGTGGCGTGGTGTTGGTCGGGTTGCTGATCGGGTTGCTGGTCAGCGGATCGCCGGTCAACGCGGTGGCGTCAAGCGTGGTGGTCGCCACGGGCCGCCACACATACACGGGCACAATCGACGGGGCCGACTTCAGAGTCGAGACGCCGCAGCGGTGGAACGGCACCCTGGTGCTGTTCAGCCATGGCAACTGGCCGGTTGGCTTCCCGCCACCAGGCGGGATCTGGCTGGCGAACCGGCCGCCGGATCGGTCCCGGACCGAGGCATGGCTGCTGGACCACGGCTACGCGCTCGCGGCGTCGAACTTCAAAGGCGTCACCGGCTTCGCGATGGAACACGCGCTGCAGGACCAGATCGCGTTGCTGGACTGGTTCGAGGCGAACATCGGGCGGCCACACCGAACGGTTGCCACCGGGCATTCCAACGGCGCGGCGATTTCAGCGCTGCTCGCCGAGCGAAACCCGCACCGGTTTGCCGGAGTGGCTACTGCCTGTGGTGAGTTCGACCCGCACGGGACCCTCAATACGGCGCTGGACATGCTGTTCGCGGTCAAGACCCTGCTCGTACCGGCCGATCAGCAGGACATCGAATTGGTCCGGTCCCGCGAACCGGATCGCGGCAACGAGGTCCTCACCAACGCAGTTCGTGACGCGATGACCACGCAGCAAGGCCGCGCCCGCATCGCCCTGATCGCCGCGCTCGGCAACATCCCGGGCGCGTTTTCCGCGCACGAGCCGGCTCCGCTGCCCGGCGCCGAGGACTGGGTCCGTAAGCAGGCGGATTGGATCGGGGCGTACATCTTCTTTGGCGGGCCGAAGGAGCGGTCTGATCTGGAACGCCGCGCAGGCGGCAACCCCTCGTTCAACACTGGCATCGATTACCGCCGCCTGCTGACCCGGTCCGTTCAGACCGAGTTGGTCCGCCGCGCCTACGCGGCCACGCCGGGCGCCGACCTCAACGCCGACCTTGACCGGCTCGACACCGCGCCGCGGATCGCCGCCGACCCGGTCGCCGTCGCCTACATGTACCGCTTCGCGGTACCGACCGGGCGGATCTCGATACCTTTCATCACCCTGCACACCGAGCAAGACGGCGGTGCCGTCTCCGAACATGAGCGGTGGTACGCCGGCCAGGTCCGCCGGCACGGCGACCCGGCAAAACTGCGACAGGTCTATGTGGACCGCGGCATGCACTGCGCGTTCAGCGACGCGGAAGAGCTGGTTTCACTCCGAGCCCTGTTTGAAAGGATCGACACCGGTCGTTGGCCAAATCTGGCCGTGCACCGGCTCAACGCAGCCGCCCGCGAGTTCCCCGACCCGTACCACCTCGTCCTAGACTTCGGTACGTTCCAGGACAAACTCATGCCTCCGGCGTTCACCGATTTCACACCAGCGCAGTTCCTGCGCCCGTCACGCTAAAGGCCATCGCCATCCAACGAGGCGTCGTCGTCGCGGATCTTTACGTGTTCGGCGGCGCGGCGATGGCGCCGGCCTTCGATGCCCGGCCGGCTTCGCGGGCACGGCGGCTTGCCGGACGGACAACAACAGCTTGTCGTTGTCTGCGGTTGGTCAGCCCTGCGGCGCACGCGCGTGGCTGGTCGCCCACTCGAGCGCGTAGTCGGCCACCTGCTCCCAGCCAGGCTCGACACCGGTGAAGTGTGAGCGGTCCGGGAACTCGTAGGTCTCGGTCAGCGCCTCGGAGTTGCGGTACTTCTTCGCGTTCGAGCGGATCACCGAGGGCGGCATCAGGTGGTCCTTGCCGCCCATGATGAACAGCAGCGGAGCACGGTCGTCCAGGTCGTAGTCGACCCAAGTCTCCTGGTGGCCCGGCTTCCAGTTGGCTATCAGGCCGTACGCCCACACCCAGTTGCCCGGCGCCGGGATGTGGAGGCGGTCGTATGCCGCATCGGATTCCTCCCGGGTGCACGTGTTGGCGAACGCATAGTGGAACTGTTCCTTGGTGAAGCCCACGGCGCGGTGCCGGTTGGCCGGGTTGGCGAGAACCGGGAACAGGGACTTGATTTGGGACGGCGGGTTCACCCGCACGCCCTCGGGTGGCGCCGAGTCGATCGTCACGGCAGCCGCGCCCAACCCGCGGTTGACCAGGAGCTGGGTGAAGGTCCCGCCGAAGGAGTGGCCCATGATGATCGGCGGGCGGTCCAGGTCCTCGACCACCCTACTGAGGTGGTTGAGCGTTGCGGGGACGGATGCCTCGGCGATGATCTCGGGGTTTTCGCGCAGGGCTTCGACCTCGATCTCGAATCCCGGGTAGGTCGGCACGATGACCTCATGTCCCTTCGCCCGGTAATGCTCCGCCCACCGGTCCCAGCTTCTGGCAGTCATCCAAAGCCCGTGGATCAACACGATCGGCGGGACATTGGTCGTCGGCGCGCTCATGGTGTTCCTTTCATAGTGGCTACAACAACAATGGTGGAGTTCACGGACGGACTCCCGATCAGCTTGTTCGCCAGGCGTTTCGCGCTGAGACCAGGCGACGGGTGTCCGAACAGGGCGTCTTATTGAGAAGCCCAGCGCCGCCTTCACGCAGCGGGCCGCAAACGGACATTGACGAGTCCGTTGTTGCGCAGGCCACCATCACTGCCCGGCCACATTGCGGTGCTACGGTGCGAACCCGCGCGGCTCAGGATTCTTGCAGTGGCCGGAATGCGGCCCGCACCTCGGTTGCGAACAGGTCGGGCTCTTCCCAGGCGGCGAAGTGGCCACCGCTGCCGACCGCGTTGAAATACGCGAGGTTGGGGTAGACCGTCTTGACCCAGCTGCGCGGGGCGGCAAAGAGTTCGCCGGGGAACGTCGTGAAGCCCACCGGAACCGTGACCGGGGGAGGAGTCTGGCCGGCCGCGGCCGCACGGGCCACGAACCGTCCAAATTCCCAGTACCAACGGGCCGCAGAGGCGCCGGTGCCGGTCAGCCAGTACAGCATGATGTTGTCGACGATGTTGTCGCGGGTCAGCTTCCCCGCGGGCTCGCCGTCGACGAACGCGCGGGAGATCTTGTTGTAGCTGTCCGTGTCGTGGTCGAGCATCCAGGCGGCCAGCCCGACGGGTGAATCCAGCAGGGAGTATCCGATCGTCTGCGGCCGGGTGGACTGCTCCAGGAAGTAGGCGAAGCCGTCCGCCATGAACGCCTTGAGGGCGTCGTGCGCAGCGTGTTCCTCCTCGGACTCCGCTGGCAGGTGGTCCTTGATGCCCAGCGCCGCGGCGAGCAGGTTGACGTGGATGCCGAGCAGCCCTTCGGGTCCTTGGCGGCCCATCGCGTCCGTGACGTCGGCGCCCACGTCGCCTCCCTGCGCGACATAACGCGTGTAGCCGAGGCGGTCCATCAGCTCCGCCCACGCGCGGGCGATCCGGCCGGACTCCCAGCCGAGCTCGGTCGGCTCGCCCGAGAAACCGTAGCCGGGCAGTGACGGCAGGACGAGGTGGAAGGCGTCCCGTGCCGGTGCGCCGTGCGCGGTCGGGTCGGTGAGCGGGCCGATGACCCCTAGCAGTTCGACGACCGAGCCTGGCCAGCCATGCGTCATGATCAGCGGCAGGGCGTCCTCGTGCTGCGACCTTACGTGGATGAAGTGGATTTCGACGCCGTCGATGTCCGTGGTGTACTGCGGCAGGGCGTTCAGCTTCGCCTCGAACGCGCGCCAGTCGTGATCGGTCGTCCAGTAGCGGGCCAGCTCCTGAATCGTCGCCAGCTGCACGCCCTGGGAGCGATCCGTAACTAGCTCCCGGGCGGGCCAGCGCGTGGCCGCGATGCGCCGGCGCAGGTCGGTGATTGCTTCTTCCGGCGTGTCGAGCCGGAAGGGACGGATTTCGTTGTCGTTGGACAAGTTTTCCACCTCCTGGGGCGGTGGCCGACCGGCGTCGCGGCGCCGGCGGATGGGCCGATCGCACTCATGGTGGCACGACGTTCCGACGCTTCCTTGACAAACCTTCATAAGGGCGCCAAAGGTCACGTCGATGTAAGTGGCGTATCAGGGATCAGTTCGCCGACGCGAAACTGGCCCGAAAACAGGGCCGGTCAAACGGCCCGTTCTATGCCCTCCAGCGTTCGTGCGGAGCCCGTCGGCGAACTGGCTCCTAAAGTCACGAGATTCTGGCTCCACACTTTTCAAGGTCACAACTCACTGGCTCTGGCGACGCAAAGGCTCAATTGGTAAGCGACAGTACGGGATCACCTGTCTAGGGAATTTCGAGCCATCGACCGATTCGACTTGATAAATTTATGTCCGATCGGGCGTTTCCAATGTTCGGGAGGTCCCCGTGGCATGGGTCGAACAGATCGGTTCGGGGTATCGGGTCCGCTACCGCCACCAGGGACGGATGATCTGTGACTCGGCGCATCCCGACGAACACGCGGCCAAGGCACGTTGCCAGATCCTGCAGGCGAGCCTTAAACGCAGGCGGCGGCTGTCCGAGCCCGGCCCGGCGCCGACGCTGGACGAGTGGGCGAAGCTGTGTTCGGCCCATCGCGTTGCCGGACTCGCGGCACTCAAGCGCGACGAGTCGCTGTTGCGAGTGCGTCAACGCGCTCTTCCGCCGGAGTGCCGGGCCGGTTGCGGTTGGTGCCGGTCAGGCCCTTGTCGGTGTAGATGCGCTCGGCTGGCATCTGCGCGAAAGACCGCGGACCCCTTGGCCATAAAGCCTCCCGGGCGGCGCACAGTACCCGCTCATGCACGGTGCCCGCGGCCTTGCGCGACAGTGTCAATTCCGGCTGAAAGCTGAGTCTGGTGGCGTGCAGATGCGCTGCGGTCCATCACCGAAAGCGCGCCAGGCGGACGTGACCACCTCGTCGAGCTCGGCCGGGCTAATGATTGTGGAAGTTGTGCCGGTTGGTCAGGTCGTGCACGCCGGCGGGCCGTCCAACATAGACAGTATATTGACCATCCCCTATTCGGTCACCTCGCGAGGTGTCATTGGGGTACCGGATACAGCGTCGCGTCCCTCGGTGCTGCCGATACCGGTCGGCACGTCATCGCCGCTCACCGCTGGAACAAGTCCCGGTGGCTTTCCAGGAACTGGCGCATCGACGTGGCCGGGCGTCCTGTCACCGTCTTGATGGTGTCGTAGACACTGACGGGATCGGTGAGCGAGCCGTTGCCGACGCGCTCCATGTAGTCGCGGACGCCGCGCATGTAGATCGGATCGAAGCCGCCCGCGACCATCTGGTCGTAGAAGACCTGTGGTTTCGTCTGCTCGTACCGCCAGGGCCGTCCCGTTATCTCGCTGAGCGCGTTGGCGATCTCGGTGATCGACGCCGACTCGGCGGCTACGTGGTACGCACGTCCATCGTGCGCCTTGGGATCGCGCAGCGCCGCGGCAGCCACGGCCGCGACGTCGCCGATGTCCACCCAGTTCGACCGGCCGTCGCCGATGAAGTAGGCCAGGACGCCGGGCGCCGGAACGCTCATCGGGAGCAGCTGCAGGAACGCGGAGGGCCACACATGCGTGTAGCCGAGCCTGGAGCGTTCGATGTACGCCTCGATGAGCTCATGCCAGGTGGAGTACTCGATGGTGTTTGGGTCGGAGTGGCCCGCGCCGAGATGAACGATGTGGGACGCCCCCGCCGCCTTCGCCGCGTCGACGGCCACCTTCGATTGGGCGAGCATTTTGACGTCATAACTGGTGAGCAGAAATAGTCGGTCGATACCCTCAAAACTGGGCTGAATAGCGCCCAGACCACCCATCCCCGCGTCGTCCAGATCGAGATGGCGCACCTCGATGCCGCGCTCCCGCAGCGAGTCTGCCGCCCCTGGCTTGCGGGTGGCTGCGACCAGATGAAGCAGCCCCGCCTCGTGATCGGGGATGAGTTCGTTGATGAGTGCTGAGCCTACGTTTCCGCTGGCTCCGATGACCAGAACGGCCGGTGGGGACATGCCCTCTCCCTCGTTGAGGTTTGTTGTGTGTTGATGTGGTTGCGTAACTCGATTGATCGTTAGCTGATCGCGAAGCCCCCGTCGACCACCATGGTGGCGCCGGTGATGAAGCCTGCCGCGGGGGAGGCGAGGAACGCGACCATTTGGGCGATCTCGTGGTCGTGGCCGATCCGGCCCAGTGGCAGCCGGTTGGCGAGCTGTTCCATCATCTGGTCCATGGCCTCCCTCGGGATGCCGGTCTTGTACTGGGCCGGTGTCTTGACCGGGCCTGGGCTGACCGCGTTGACGCGGATGCCGCGCGGCCCCAGTTCGACCGCGAGCGAGCTGACCAGCGACTGCACGGCACCCTTGGTGGCGCTGTAGACCGACGAGTCGGGCATGCCTTTGGCGGAGGCTACCGAGCTGTTGAACACCACCGAACCGCCCGTGGGTACCAGTGGCAGCACCTTCTGCAATATGAAGTAATGCCCTTTGACGTTGACGTCGAACTGCTCGTCGAACGTCTTCTCGTCCACGCTGTCGATCGGGCCGAGGCGGATCTGCGCGGCGTTGAGGAACACAAGGTCCACCTTTCCGAAGTGCCGCAAGAGTTCCTCGGCGACCCGTTCCGAGTCGGTCAGCGAGCCGACATCGGCCCGCAGAACGTGGACCTTGTCGGGCAGGTCGCTGCGGGCGGCGGCCAGGGTTTGCGGATTGCGTCCGGTGACGAGCACGCCGTACCCCTTTTCGTGCAGGACCTGGGCGGTCGCCAGCCCGATGCCCGAGGTGCCCCCGGTGATCAGCGCGGCGGGCGCGCTTGTCGTCGCGGTGCTCACCGGCGCCACGCTCCTGCCGTGTCGGCTGTGGACTGCGCGAGTGTGACTGGGTTGCGGCCGGTATTCGTGCGCACATTGTTGGCATTGATGCGTCTGGTCTCGCCGGTCGCATCCGTGACCGGAATGGTTCGACTCACAGGGTCCTCCACATTTTGTCGGCTCTCGTTGCCGCTCCGACACTATGTACGCTCAATGAGCCGGGCCATGATAGTTCACACGGGATCTATGTCTGATCGTCGCACTGGCGTACCGTCTGCGGCATGGTGCTGCAATCCATCGAGCGAACGAAACGCACAGGCGACCTGGTCGCCGACATCGTCGCCGACATCGTGGCTGCGACCCGGCATGGCACGATCGTCTACAGCCGCAGCCGGTTTCACGCCCCATGGGGCATCAGCGTCCCGGCCGGTCGGCTGGCCAGCTTCCACGTGGTGACCTCCGGGGCCTGCTGGCTCACCCGCGACGGCCACGATCCGATCCGGCTCACCTGCGGCGACGTCGTGCTGGTGCCGTCCGGCTGCGCGCATGCGATGGTCGACAGCCCGGGCACGCCGACGCGACCGCTGGCCGAGCTGATCGGCGGGCCGCTGAGCGCGATCAGGGCGAACGAGGTGGTCCTGGACGGTCCCGGGCCGGCCACCGGGCTGTTGTGCGGCGGGTACCTGCTCGACCCGGGTCCACGGCACCCGCTCACCGCGACCCTGCCGGAAGTGCTCCACCTCGACGCGCGGCGGGCACGCGGCACCGGTCTGGCTGCCGCGGTGGACCTGCTCTCCGACGAGGTGGACCGCACCGACCCGGGTGCGCCGGCCGTCATTGCCGGCCTGGTCGACCTGCTGTTCGTCTATGTACTACGGGCCCGCCTGGCCGAGCAGGACGCCGGCTCGGACCTCGGCGGTAACGGCGCGGGCAACGCCTGGATGCGCGCGTTCTACGACCCGGTCGTCGGCGGCGCGCTGGCGCTGATCCACCGCGATCCCGGCCACCAGTGGACGGTCGCCGGGCTGGCCCGCGCCGTTGGCACGCCCAGGGCCACGTTCAGCCGTCGGTTCACCACGCTCACGGGCCAGGCACCGATGACCTACGTCACCGCATGGCGCATGACCGTCGCGTCCCGGCTGCTGCGCGAGGAGCGTCACCCGTTGCGCGAGATCGCCCACAAGGTGGGCTACGACTCCGAGTTCGCGTTCGCCCGCGCGTTCAAACGCGCGGTGGGTCACCCCCCGGGGAGGTATCGCTCGGCGGTGGCTGAGCCCTTGGTACCGCCGGGCTTTCCGTTCGCAGTGGACACTCAGTCGGTCTCTTAGGATCTGCGTACGAAACCGGCCACCGTCACGTCCCTGCCGGGCCAGCCTGGCCGCGTCCCGGACCGGCCCGGCTCGGCGCTGGCGGGAAGCCAGCCGTCCAATGCGGCGAGCACCGCGAAGGCGAGGACTGCGGCTACGGTCCGGATGGCGTGGGCGACCTGCCATGTGTCCCGCACGTTGGCCCAGCCGGAGGGCGGGGACTGAGTGTTCCAGCCGAGTTGGTCGTCGTTGATCGGAAGGTTGACGATGAGCGTGAGCCCGAAGATGAACAGTAGTAGGGCAAGCGCGGCCACGGTCAGCCATCGCTTGTTCGTTCGGAAGGTCCGGTAAACCAGCACCGCTGTGGCGATCAGCGCCGGCAGGAGTGTGGCGACGGCGAGTTTGTCGAGGGAGTCGAGCTCGACCTGCCGGACCTGGGTGTAGATCGTGCTGTCGAAGCTTCGCAGCGAGAGCTCCAGGACGAGGACTGCGGTCAGGAATCCAGCGAAGAGTCCTGCGAACACGACGCTGGCGAACCGCGCGTACTTCGTCATGACCATGCTCCTTGGTGGTCGGTGACCCAGGCGGCGAAGGTGCGGGCGGGGCGGCCGAGGATCTTCTCGACCTCGTCGGTCACCATCGCGGGCTGTTGCATCTCACGCTGGTAGCGCGCCATGAGCGCCCGGACGAAACGCGCGTCCAGGCCGTTTCGGATCATTGCTTCGGCCGCTATCTCAGCAACGCATGGCGGCGGAACGGTTTGCGGAGCAAAAGGCGGCTTAGGCCGCCGCGACGACCTCGATCTCAAGCAGCCACGCTTCGTCGAAGAGGCCGCAAATGATGACGGTGAGCGCCCGCGTACGCGCGCCCATGACCTCGGTGCGAATGGCGCGATTTTCGATCGCGTATTTGCGGTCCGAGAGAAATGTCGTGACCTTGACGACATTATCGAGCGTCATGCCGACCTCTGCGAGCTGCGCTTCGATGTTTCTCCAAATGAGCCGGCTTTGCTCGGCGAAGGAGCCCGGCACGGCGCCGTCGCGCGTCACCGGCACCTGGCCGCTGAAATAAGCAAAGCGTGTCGCGCCGCTGACCTCGACGACTTGCGCATGGCCTACGGTGGGCTGCGGAGCGTCGGCGGCGTTGTGCGACGTGATTTTCATACGTGCAACATCCTTTCGAGACAAACTTCGTGCGTTATCTCGTTCCCTCTTCCTCGATGAAGGAGGTGGCCTGAGCGAAGCGAAGGTCGGAGGTGGTGCGCCCTGGATGCTGACGGTGGACCTCGTGAGGCTCACTCGTTGAGGTTACGTGGCCTCACTTCCTCAGTCAGCGCGTGCCGCGCTGACAGCCCCTCCATCGAGGAGGAGCGAAAGTTAGACGTGCAGCAGGCGGCCACCAGTCTCCACGATCGAAACGGGCCAGGTCATGGCCGCGAAGATCGCGACCCCGTTCCAGCAGGCCACCGGGTGCGGACGGCCAGGTGCCCGCATAGTCGAGCGCCACGAGAACGCTGCAGGCGGTGAAGGTCGTGAGAACGGCGACAGCGACGACGATGCCCGTTCGAGCGCGGCCGGCGGCATGACCGTTGACATCGACCCGGCCCTGGCCGACCGCGGATCCATCAGTTGACGGGATGCCCACTGCGCGGCGTCGGCCATAGGTCAACGCCGCCCGACCGTGCCTACCTCACCGGAACCATACGTAGCAACGAACCCGCATCGCCGCTGGTCAGCAGCAATACGGGCTCATCTGAATTCGGACATTCCCATACGAATATCCTGCTGGTGGGCGATACTGGGATCGAACCAGTGACCTCTTCCGTGTGAAGGAAGCGCGCTCCCGCTGCGCCAATCGCCCGCAACGGATCCAGACTCTATCACGCTGCGGGCGATATACGCGTCATGGTTACCGCCACCGGGTTACCGACCGGCGAGCAGGCGGTTGACGGCGGCGTCCACGTCCAGGTGATCGGTTTCGCGGCCGCGCGGCACCACGACATACGTGCGGCGCAGGAACCGGACGAGCACGCTTCGCGGTACTTCGAACAGCGCGTTTCCATCGGGCGAGGAGAGGGCCAGCGCGACGAAGTCTCCGCGCGGTGTGGCCCAGGGCCAGACCCGGACGTCACCGATGCCGGCGGGCTCGTCGAGCCCGGTGACGAGCAGCTCGCGGGCGAACGACCAGCTTACCGCCTCACCTCCGGCGGATTCGGCATGGAACAGGACGTGTACCGCGTACGGGTCGGCCGGGTCGTAGCGCAGGCTGGCCCGGACCGGCAGTGATGTCGCGTCGGGCGCGACGAGGCGCAATGACGTCTCGACCTCGACGGTCGTGGGACGGATGGCACTCATGGACGTACTCCCCCCGGCTTTGCGACGGAGCTCACTCGCTTCGTCCTTCCCATACTCACGGTGATCCTCCCCTTTACGCTCCGCCATGCGTCGATCTCACTCTCACGTGGGAAGATCGCAGGAAACGGGCACGTCACCGCTGCTACTAGAGGTAGAATGCCCGCTTTGGCCGTGTTAAGTGGTTGGTACGGTGCGTCGAGTCCCATCGACACACTCCGGTAACGCCCGGTGATAGTTGTTGGTGACGGGCGATGTTTGAGGGGAGCTGCCGGTGGGCCAGGATCCGACAGATCGATCTGCCCTTTCCCGGCTCAGGGACCGTATCCGCCTTACCTATCTGGCCGTCCGCGCAAACCCGCTGGGCGACCTCGCGATCAAGGTCCTGGTCGCCGTGCTCGGCGGCCTGGTGGTGGCGGTGGGGTTCGTGCTCATCCCGCTTCCCGGGCCGGGCTGGCTCATCGTGCTGCTGGGCCTGACCATCTGGGGGATCGAGTTCGTCTGGGCCCGGCACCTTCTGGGCTTCACCCGTGAGAAGTTACGGGCGTGGACGCGTTGGATGGGGCGTCAGTCGCTTGTCGTCCGGATCCTCATCGGACTGGCCGGGCTGGTTTTCCTTGCGGCCGTCGCGTTTCTGACTCTGAAGTTCAGCTTCGGCGTCGACATGTGGCGCTACATCGTCAGCCACTGACCGCCGCTCTGATTGGCCAGCTCTGGCCGTCCATCCGGAGGACTTGACCGGCGCTCAATAAGGAGATGTGATCTAAGTGATCCGGTCGCGCCCGTCAACCTCCCCAGGTCAGCGCGGCCGGATCCAGCATTCCGCCGGCATTCCGCCGGCTTTCCACCCGGTGTTTCGGCTGATCAGTGACTCAATTCGGGGATGGTGCTGATCGCATTCGCCTGTTCCGTCTCGGCGAGCTTGTCCCGGCTCTGGGTGAGCCGGATCCGGTTCGGGTCGAGGAAGTCAATCAGATCGATCAGTGCCCATTGCACATGCACCTGCCGGATGTTTCCGGCCCAGTCCTCGGTCACGAAGCAATCGACGTCCTTGCGCAGGCGCTTGAACCAGCGGGCGAACTCGGGATCGTTGTCCAATTTGGAGACGAACGCCGGGTAGGTCATGCAGTCCGTGGCGCCGCCGGGGGTCAGCACCATCATCAGCTCGCCGATCGCGCGCTGCTGCCCGCGGAACAGCCGGAACTGCGGCCGCGAATGCCCATGTATATCCAGAAAGATCCGGGACACGCCCTCGAGGTGGCGGTTGAACTCTCGCGTCCGTTCCTCACTGCCCAGATCCAGGAAGCGCAGCTCGCGCCGGATCACCTCGACCCAGCAGAAGTACTCGGCGACCGTGTAAACGGTGAAATCGCGCGCATACCGCTCCTCCTCCGGATCCCCGCAGTGAAGAAACCGGTGCAGATAGTCGCCGCCGACCGCGTTGTTGAACCTGCTCTGCAGGCTGTTGGCCGCCAGGAGCAGCGGTTCCCTGTACCGGCTAAGAATTTCCTCGGTCTGCTCGGCCTTGGTCTCCCTCTGCCGCTCCAGCTCCAGCCGGTGCTCCAGCCGGCTTGACCGTTGCGCCATAAAGCCGGAGATGACAGCGGCGAAGATCGACAGACCGGCCGAACCGATCGCTACGATGCTCCCAGTGTCTAGCACGGCTCAATGTGGACCAGGGCTTCTTGGCTTGTCAAGCATTGCCAGGGGGTACCGGCAGAGTGGACAAGTGCGGGCGAAACAGTTAGGTTCTTCGGCCGGAGGCATTGTCAAGACAGAAAATCCGCGACCTTGTTGCTCGGGGGGAGTGACCTGCGGCGCGGGCGCATCGTACCCTTGGACGTGGTCAGTGTGAGAAGCCGTGGCTGGAGCATCCGTGCCAAGATTATGACTTTGGCAGTGGTGCCGCTCATCGCCATTACCGGCTTGGCCGTCTTCGGAGTCGCCGCGACCGTCGGGCCCGCGCTGAACCTGTTGGAAACAAACAAGTATGACCACGCCGTCACCAGCTTCGGCGAGCTTGTGGTGGTGGAGCTGCAAAAGGAGCGGCGGATGTCGGGCGGTGGCAGCCCGACCGCGCCTGACCTGCTGGCGCAGCGGGGCCAGACCGACGAGCGCTACCGCCTGTTCAAGCAGCGCTTCGCCGATGACAACGGCCGCGAGTCGCTGCCCGCCGGGCACGTCGCCACCGTCGACTCCTTCGTCTCCAATATGGACGGTCTGGCTCAGGTGCGGGCCGACTTCGACGCCGGCAAGGCCGATGCCTCCACGACGGTCGGGCTCTACAACGGCATCATCGACGCGGCCTACGTCATGTTCGCGCCCCTGACCTACGTCTCCGACGCCCACCTTTCCCAGGTCGCCCACTCCATCTACGGCATGAGCCGCGCCCGCGAGCTGCTAGCCCGCGAGGACTCCGTCGTCACCGCCGCCATCTCCGACCAGAAGATCACCGCGACCGAGCGCACCCGGCTGCTGATGGCGATCGGCTCCCGCCGCCACCAGCAGGACGAGGCGATGTCGCGGCTCACCCCGCAGCACCGGGCGAGCTACCAAGCGATCGTTGACGGAAACGCGTATACGACGCTGTTCGCGATGGAGGAGTCGCTCGGCAACCTGACCGGTGAGAAGGTACCGATCGACCCGGGCGTGTGGCGGGTGAGCACCGACTCGGTCCTCAACCAGCTCGACCGCACCGAGGACGCGGCGGCGGCCGAGGCGCTGGCCCTGGCCAACAAGGTTGGCGTGGCGGCGTTCTCCCGGCCGCTGATCGCCGGCCTCGCCGGCCTGCTCTGCGCGGCCCTGGCGCTCGTGCTCGCCCTGCGCACCGGACGCTCGGTCGTGCGCCGCCTCGAGCGGCTGCGCGTGTCCGCGCTCGCCGTCGCCAACGAGCAGCTGCCCCGGGCCATCGCCGTGCTGCGCCAGCCCGGCGCGGCCGGTGCGATCGCCGCCGACCCGGCGCTGAACGTGCCCATGGTCGCGGTCGGTACCGACGAGGTCGGGCAGGTCGGTCACGCCTTCGAGGCGGTGCAGCGCACCGCGATCCGGGCAGCGGTCGACGAGGCGACGCTGCGCCGCGGGATCAGCGACGTCTTCCTCAACATCGCCCGGCGTTCGCAGGCGCTGCTGCACCGCCAGCTGACCCTGCTCGACCGGATGGAGCGGCGCACCACCACCCCGCAGGAGCTCGAGGATCTGTTCAAGCTCGACCACATGGCCACCCGCATGCGCCGCCACGCCGAGGCGCTGGTGATCCTGGCCGGTTCCGCACCGGGGCGCGGCTGGCGGCATCCGGTACCCATCGTCGACGTGGTCCGCGGGGCCACCTCCGAGATCGAGGACTACGTCCGGGTCAGCATCGAGCGCCTGCCCGAGCTGCACGTCGCCGGCCGGTCCGTCGGCGACCTCATCCACCTGCTCGCCGAGCTGCTCGAGAACGCGACCTCGTTCGCCCCACCGCACACCCAGGTCCGCGTCCACGCCGAGGCGGTCGGCAACGGCCTTGCCCTGCAGATCGAGGACCGCGGGCTGGGCATGAGCGAGCAGGAGCTGGCCGAGGCCAACCTGCGCCTGGCCGAGCCGCCCCTGTTCGACCCGGCACACAGCGCCCGCCTGGGGCTGCTGGTCGTCGCCAAGCTCGCCGAGCGCCAGGGCGTCACGGTGCGGCTGCGCACCTCGCCTTACGGTGGTGTCACCGCCGTCATCCTGATCCCGGCCGAGCTTGTCGTGGCGGGAGCGGGGGCCGAAGACACCAGCAAACCGTTGACCTCGGCTGTCCCGCACGAGATATCGGCGCAGTCGTTCGTTCAGGACAAGGGCGAGGCGGTCACGGTACCCATAGTTGATGGCTTGCCGAGAAGGGTACGCCGGGCAATCCCCGAGGCACCCCCGAAAGCCGATCCCGACACGACCGCTACCGTGGTGGCCGAAGCTGTCACCGTCGACCTCAAGCGAGCCCAGCCCGCTCCCGAGCAGATCCAGCGCAGCGCCGACGAGGTGCGTTCCCGCATGGCGGCGTTCCAATCCGGATCCCTGCTCGGCCGGGCGCACGCAGCCAAAGCGGCAAGTTCACAAGACATCACCGGCGGCGGCAACGAGTCTGATGAAGGGGGTACCCCCAGTGGGACCGACGATGACGCGACACGCGACCGACTGGCTCCTTGACGAGCTGATCACCCGGGTGCCGCAGGCGCGGTGCGCTGTGGTGCTCTCCGTCGACGGCATGCTGACGGCCGCGTCGTCCGGGATGGCCCGGGACGACGCCGAGCACCTGGCGGCGGTGGCGGCCGGGTTCTCGAGCCTTGCCCGCGGCGCCGGGCAGCGGTTCCGCGGGGGCCACGTGCGCCAGACCATCGTCGAGATGGAGGATGCCTTCCTTCTCGTCAGCACCGCCGGGCATGGCTCGTGCCTTTGCGTGCTGGCCGCGCCCGACTGCGACCTGGGCGTGCTCGCCTACGAGATGACAATGCTGGCGACCCGGGTCGGGACCCATCTGGCCACCCCATCCAGGCCGGGGTCAGATGGCCGCTGACCGGGCCGAGCAACTGCCCGACGACGGACCGGCCTGGTGGGACCACGAGGCCGGACCGGTCGTGCGCCCGTACATGGTGACGGGCGGCCGGGTCGAGCCGCAGACGGCCGACCTGGATCTGATCACGCACGTGGTGGCGGTCTCCAGTCTCGCGGAGGAGACGCCCAGCCCGGAACATCAAGCGATCCTCGCCCTCACTCAGGAGCCTCGGCCGGTGGCCGAGGTGGCCGCCCGGGTGGACCTTCCCCTGGGCGTGGTGCGGGTGCTGCTGTGCGACCTGCTCTCGGCGGGCATGGTCGCGCGCTACGACCCACCCCCGACAGACGACCTACCGGACATCGACACATTGCAGGCGGTTATCCATGGACTCCGTGCGCTCTGACGCCGCGCCGCCACAGGCGCTGAAAATCCTGATCGCCGGCGGCTTCGGCGCCGGCAAGACCACGATGGTCGGCGCGGTGAGCGAGATAAGTCCATTACGGACGGAGGAAGTGCTCACGACGGCGGGGATGGAGACCGACGATACGACGGGTGTTTCCGAGAAGCTGACGACGACCGTGGCGATGGACTTCGGCCGGATCACCATCAGTCCATCGTTAGTGCTCTATTTATTTGGTACCCCCGGCCAGAACCGGTTTTGGTTTTTGTGGGACGAGTTGGCAACCGGCGCACTCGGTGCGGTGGTGATAGCCGACACCCGGCGACTCGCCGACTCCTTCGCCGCCATCGATTATTTCGAGCAGCGGGGCACGCCGTTCGTGGTGGCGGTCAACTGCTTCGACTCCGAGCAGCAGTACACCGAGGTGCAGGTGCGTGAGGCCCTGGATCTGGACGGTCACGTGCCCGTGCTGCTGTGCGACGCCCGCGACCGCACCTCGGTCAAGAATGTGCTCATCACGCTCGTCGAGCACGTCCTGGTCCGGGTCCGCGCCGCCGTGCCCGCCGGAAGCTGAAGCCAGGGCCGGGGTCGACGTGTCACGCCTGCGTGCCGGCT
This sequence comes from Candidatus Limnocylindrales bacterium, assembly GCA_036377915.1. GTDB lineage: Bacteria > Actinomycetota > Actinomycetes > Mycobacteriales > Micromonosporaceae > Allorhizocola. The sequence continues at coordinate 11,731 of DASUXL010000100.1, read as the reverse complement.
ATGACGCCATCGACCGGGAGGACTACGACGGCCCGTTCGGGGATGACGACTTCGACTACACGTGGACCAACTTCGCGGACCTCGTGGCGTTCTTCCAGAAGGCTGCCCGCGACGGCAAGCACGTCATCTTCACCGTGGATCAGTAGCGGTTCTGGTTGCTGCCGCCGCCCCGCCTGCGCGCGATCATCAGCACGGCAAGCACGATGCCGACCACGACGACCAGGCAGCACAGCGCGCCGATGACGCCGAAGAAACCGCCGATGCGCGGCCGGCGGCGTAGTTCCTCGGCGACGCCGGACTCCTCGGCCCACGCCACTGCCGGGATGACGAACGTCGATAGAATTCCGGTGATTACGGCTGCCCAGATGCGGGCCACGCTCCCTCTCATGATCCCAGCGTAGAGTCCTCGAGCAAGGCCACGAGCTTGCTTGGCGCGACGGCGCGGTAAGCATCGACAACAATCTCGGCGATCTCGTCCCATTCGATCTTGACGTCTAGGTACACCCCGAGCCAGCCGCGATGCCCGACATAGGGTGGCCGGAAGTAGTGCTCGGGGTCGGAGCCGACCAGGGCCTCCTGCGCGCCGGGCGGCGCGGCGCACCAGAATGCCAGCCGGTCGTCATGATGATGATCGGCGAGGGTGACGAATTGCTTCTTGCCGCGCACGAACCAGGCCGGCTCCCCGTGGCTGACGCGCTCGGTGACCTCGGGCAGGGCAAGGCAGAGCTTGCGCAACCGGTCGAGCTGCTCGGTCATGCTGCCATACTGCACGGAAGGGGTGACATTTTTGAGACCGCTCCTGATCGTCGACGCCGCCAACGTCATGGGCTCGGTGCCCGACGGCTGGTGGCGCGACCGCCCCGCGGCCGCCGAAAGGTTGCGCGATTCCCTTGTACCCCAAGCAAAAGACTACGATGTGCGGTTGGTGGTGGAGGGCAAGGCGCGTGGGATTTCATCAATTCCGGGGGTACCGGTTCACGCCGCTTCGGGTTCCGGAGACGACGCCATCGTCGAGCTGGTGGCCGCCGAGCCCGGCCGGCGGCGGGTCGTGGTCACGGCCGACCGTGCGCTGCGGGAACGGGTGAAGGCACTTGGCGCGGAAGTGATCGGGCCGCGGGCGATCCGGGGATAATCCGGTTATGACCGGCAGATTCGAGCTTTACACCGATGTCCGGGGGCAGTGGCGGTTCCGGCTCAAGACGGCCGACGGCCAGATCGTGTGCGTGGGGGAGTCCTACCGCACGAAAGGCGCGGCCCTGGAGGTCATCGAAAAGGTGCGCCAGCACGCGGACGCCGAGGTGGTCGAACTGGACGGGGTGGGAAAGAGCGGATGACGAGACTCGAACTCGCGACCCTCACCTTGGCAAGGTGATGCGCTACCAACTGCGCTACATCCGCGTTGCCGCTCCGGCTACTCTAGCGGGCGCCCGGATGCTGGTGCCAGCGGGTTACCCTCGGCCCTGTGAGCGCCCCCCGAATCGCCGTCCTCGCCTGCGCCGTTGTCTGCGCCACCGCGCTCACCGCCGCCTGCACGCCGTCCAGCACCGGCCCGATCACGTTCCCGTCGCGGAACCCGTCCGCTTCGCCCGTGCCGGCCTCGTCGCTTTCGCCGTCGGTCGCGGGCTCGCTGACGCTCGCGTTCGGGGGAGACGTCCACTTCGTCGACCGGACGCTGCCGTTGCTGAAGGATCCGCAGACCGCGTTCGGGCCGTTCGCCGAGCAGCTGCGGGCCGCGGACTTCGCGATGGTCAACCTCGAGTCGGCGATCACGACCAGGGGCACGGAGCAGCCGAAGCGGTACCACTTCCGGGCTCCGCCCACCGCCTACGCCGCGATACAGGCCGCCGGGATCGACCTCGTGTCGATCGCCAACAACCACACGCTTGACTACGGTCAGACCGGCCTGCTCGACACACTCGACTCGGCCAAGGCGGCGAACATGCCGGTCGTCGGGGCCGGGCGGAATGTGGCCGAGGCGTACGAGCCGTATGTCACGACCGTTAAGGGCGTCAGGGTCGGGGTCGTCGCCCTGTCCCAGGTACACGAACTGGCCGAGCAGTGGAAGCCCACCGAGAGCCGACCGGGTATCGCGATGGCGTTCAACATGCAGCTGTCCGTGGCGGCCGTGAAGAAGGCCCGCAGCGTCGCCGATCTCGTCATCGTCTACTTGCACTGGGGGACTGAAGGCAGCTACTGCCCCAACGGGGAGCAGAAGTCAGCGGCGCGTGCGCTTGCCGAGGCGGGCGCCCAGGTCATCGTCGGCACGCACGCCCACATGCCACAGGGCGACGGCTTCATCGGCGCGAGCTACGTCCACTACGGCCTTGGCAACTTCCTCTGGTACGGCCCGTCCAAGAGCACCGACACCGGCCTGCTCAGCCTGACCGTTTCCGCCCAGTCGGGCTGGAACGTGACGAACCGGTCGTTCACCCCAGGCGTGATCAGCGGCACAGGCCAGGCCAAGCCGGTGTCCGGATCAGCGCTCACCTCCGCACGCCAACGCCTGGACAGGGCCGATGCCTGCTCAGGCCTGGCCCGTACGCCCGGATGACACACCAGAGGGGATCCGGTTTGCCGCCCATGGGTGATGTCGGCTAAAGTTCTCTGCTGTCGGGCGCTCCGGTGCCCGGCTATGCGGATGTAGCGCAGTTGGTAGCGCATCACCTTGCCAAGGTGAGGGTCGCGAGTTCGAGTCTCGTCATCCGCTCGGAGGCCGAAAGGCGCACCACGGTGGAGTGGCCGAGAGGCGAGGCAACGGCCTGCAAAGCCGTGTACACGGGTTCAAATCCCGTCTCCACCTCGCACAGCAAGACCAAAATGCACGGGCGATTGGCGCAGTGGGAGCGCGCTTCCTTGACACGGAAGAGGTCACTGGTTCAAACCCAGTATCGCCCACCAGTAGTTTTCGCAGCTGAGAGGCTGGCTTCCCGGTCCGGGAGCCAGCCTGTTTTGCTCCTTTCACCCTCCCCTGGGAGAAATCCGGGAGACGATCTTTCACGGTCATGACAGATCCCCCTTGCGTAGCAAACGATCCAGCACGACAACCGGCGAGCCGGGCACCATCTCCCGGCGGATTTCCAGAGCCGCCTCCCAAAGCTCGGTCAGCCCGTCCATGAGCCGCTGGACCATGGTCACGGTCGCGTGCGAGTAGCGAGCCTGGACGGAGCCGTCGTCGTGGCCCATCTGCTGATCCATCAGTTTGGCGGGAGTGCCCAGCTCTTCCATGAGCGTCTTGTAGGTGTGGCGTAGGCCGTGCGGAGTTAAGCCTGGCGCGATCGGCACCCAGCACGCGTCCGCCCGTCCGGCAGCATTGCGACCGCGTGCCGGAATCCCCGGCCACGGATCGGCGAGCACCGGCACCGCGCGCGGCGGAAGGTGGCCCTTCTTCGGGTACCGGCCCGTGGCCGCCGGGTGGAACAGCCACGTGGCAAACCCGGTGCGCCGCCAGTGCGGAGCCAGCTCGCCTGTCCAGCCGCCACGTACATACCCGAGATCCGCCATCGCGGCGGCTATCGTGACGCGCGCGGCCTCGCTGACGACGTTGGGATGGTTCAGCGCCATCGACACCAAGCCGATCGAGACACCAGCGCGCCGCGCCACGTCAGCCATGGTCGTCCCGCCCTTGCGTGGTGCGTGGTTGGGTGGCCGGTGGCCGCTGAACGCGTAGATCTGCCCGTGGCAGGGGCAGGACTTGGGGCGGGTCCGGTTGACCTGCTCGGCCAGGAGGCGGTTGAGCCAGTCGGGGGTGACGATGTCGCGGTAAGAGTCGTCCTTGGGCGGGCAGCGGTGCAGCACGCCGTTGTCCAGCTCGTAGAGTTGCCATTCGATCCGGACTATGGTCGGCCGCAGGTAGCAGGTTTCCAGGCCGACCAGCTCACCCCACCGCATCCCGGTGAACCCCTTGGTTATGACTGCGACGAACTCGTCATCACGGCCGGACAGCAGGGCGGCTCGTTCGGCGATGAGCAGGACACCCAACGCGGTGGTGATCGCCTTCTCCGGGCCACGTCGCCGGGAGCGTCCGGCCCGTTTGCCCCGGTTGCGGCGTCGGGCCGCCGGGTTCGAGGTGATCAACCCTTCCTCCTCTGCGTCGGCCAGGATCAGGTGCAGGGTCGAGCGCCACGATTTGAGGCTCGACTCGGCGTAGCCCGCCGCCCGCTCGCCCCGTTCCCAGGCGATGACGTCCTCGCGCCGGATGTCGGCCATCACCGTGTTCTCGAACGCGGGCAGTAGGTGTTCCTCGATGTGGTGGCGGTAGTTCTGCATCGTCGAGGCAGCCAAATCTTGTCTGGCGTACCAGATGTTGACATACGTGCCGAACGTGATCCGCTCGACATTCGGCTTGCGGCTACCGCTGCGCACGGTGGACTCGGCGTCGTTGGCCGCCGTCTCCGCCTCCCGCTTGGTGCGGAAGCGGACCGTAGCGCCTTGCTCATCTTTGACCGTGCCGTACTTGCCCGGTGCGAGCTTGTACCGGCCGCGCCAGTAGTCGCCACGCTTTTCCGCATATCCCATGGAATTGTTCCTCCTTCCTTGTTCGTCAGGCCGCCCGGTCTATGCCGGTGGTGCGGGCGCGTCGGGGTGTGCGTGCCTTCAGGTACACCACCGTCGAGCCGTCCCCGTCGTCTGGCCGCTGGACCGCTCGCCGGGGTGCGGGCGGAGCGGCGGGCTGGTCTCCGGGGCGGTGTTCGAAGATGCGCACGATCTCGGCGACGTGTTCGTCGGTGAACCGGTAGCCGCCACCGATGCGGCTGTGGGGGATACGGCCGCGCCGGGCCTGTTCCTTGACCCACCATTCCGAGCAGCGCAGCAGCTCCGCCACCTCTGACGGGAGGCGAAGCGGTGCAGGCCCGGGCATGCTTTGTCACCCCTTCCGCAGACGGTTGTCAAGGCAGGCTTGACAGTGTTCTTGCTCAAATGGGTGTGGCCATGATGAGGTGACGGGCGAGTTGTTGATGTTCTCTGGCGAGCGCTGAGGCGGTTTGGGCGAGCATGGCGTCTGCCGTGGTGTGCCAGCCGATCCCGGCCAGGCTCAGGCTGTTGACGACCACGACGGTTTCCTCGCCGTCACGGTCGGCATCGGCATCTTCGGCTTCTGACGCCGGGTTTTCGTTGCGGCGGAAGGTGATGCGTTCCTCGCGTTTGATGCGGAAGGTGACCGAGTAGCGGGCCGATTGGGTGAAGAAGTGCCCGCCGAAGCCGAGCATGTGCGCCCACCGGCGCAGACCGGCGTATGGGTTGGGTTCGTCCGGGTGTGGCGCTTGGATTTCCCCGAGCAGGAGTAGCAGGAACAGCAGCCGCAGGTGACGCTGTGCCCGGTTGCGTTGCTGGGCAAGGCAAGTCTGGCATTGCACGTGCCTCGATGGGGTGGCGCAGGCTGGGCAAATCCATGGCTTCACCGCACCGGAGGCCGGAGCGACATGCTTGGGTCGGTGGCGTCCGGGTACCGCTTCGGCCACGTCGACCAGATCTCCGATTGTGCGGTGCAGCCGATCGAAGATCGGTGCCTGCGCGCTGGTGTCGTCCGGGGCGAGGTGCCCCAGTTCGGCACCGGTGGCGCCGATCGCCGAAAGCAGCCGGGCATAGGCTTGTTGGAGGAGTTCGGTTTTGTGGGGACGCCCGATGCGCCAGCAGGCGGCGACGAGGCGCTGAACGTGGCTACCGGCCACGTCGGCGTACCGGCCAACGGTTTCCTCGGTCAGCCGCGCGGAGCTGTGCCCGGTAACCTCGGTGGACTTGGTGGCGTACTTGGCAAGGTAGCGGGCGACCTGCTCATCGGTGACCTCACCGTGCCCGGACAGCGACACGGGCCGGTTGTCGAGCTGTGTGCCCCACTGAATGCGCCAACCCTCAGGTGCGTCCGGGTGCGGCGGCGTGTCAAAACCTTGCGAGCGGACGGCCGCCACGATCGCCGTCTCCAGATCCCGGACGGTCAGCCCGTCAGGTGGTGGCACAATCTTTTTCGGGTCGTCGGGGTCGCGTCCGTCCAGGCGGATCAGAGCGTGGAAGTGCACCACGCCGCGCATCTGAAACTCACCCGCTTTGCCGCAACTGACCTGTGCCGCCGACTTGGTGACCGGCCGTCCGGTACGGGGGTTGACGCCCACAACCACACGCGGGATTTTCTTGGCACGGCACAGTTTGGACAGCTCCCGGTCGATGGCCTGTTTGGTGCGCCGCCACAACTCCCCGGCGAAGCTGTTCCACACCACGTGTGTGTCGTAGTCGTAGCAGTCGCCGCAGATCGGCTTACCGACGCGTTTGTCACCGTTGTCGTGGCGTGCCCAGCAGGCTTGCACCGTGCCGTGCTCGCAGGTCGGGTGGTCGCGGCGGGGGTGGCAGATCTCGGCCCGGCAGTCACAGCGGCTGCGGTTGCCGCAGGTGTGCCGCCGCACCACCCGGTTGTGCACGGTGCCGAAGCCGGGGGCGGTCAGGGTGGTGAACATCGCCTGATGCTGCGCCACCGACTCCGGGACACCGTGCCCGCCAACGATTCCGGCCCGCACGATCTGATACGCGTCACGCTGGTAGATCTTCGAGCAGGCGGGGCAGACGGCCGCGCGCCGATTACCACACCGTTTGTAGAGCACCCCGTCAGGCAAGGCGGACGTGTCCCATGTGGATCTGCTGTAGGTGACCGGATCAGTTGCGGTACCCACACCCGTGCCGTGGTAGGTGGTGATCGTTCCGGCCAGCCGGACCGGTCGCGTGCACTGGGCAGCCGAGCCGACGTGTGCCAGCCAGTCGGGGAAATCGTCGCGGGCCGCACGGGCCAACGCCTGCCGGGCGGTATCCGTGGAGCGGGCGAACAGGTTGAGCCGCAACGGGTCCAGAGCGGGCAGCGACGCGGTGATGGGGGTCATGGTTGCCGCCCGGTGGTGCGTTGCCGGTCGCGGTAGGCAGCCTGGCGGCAGGCATGCGAGCAGTAGCGGGGCCAGCGGCCGGTGGAGGCACGGGCCGGAAGTGTGGTGCCGCAGCGGCAGTGACGTAACCCCGTCGACGGGGTTACGTCACCTGTGACGTTTGCCCCGCGGTCTGGTGACGTTTCCCCCGAGCTCGCCGGTGACGTTTCCCGCCGGCGGATTTCGTCACGGCCCAGGATGAGGAGCTGGCTGCCCAGCCACAGGGTATAGGCCGGGGGGATGGCTTGGGTCAGTGCGGGCCAGGGCATCCAGTCGATACCCATCGCCATCCGGGCCTCATCGGTGGACGGTGCCGGGCCGGTGCGCTGACCGCCGATGCGGCGGTGTTGGCCGTAGGTGCCATACACCGACACCGGTGGGGCGGGCCGGTCGTGCCAGCACGGTGTACCGGCCAACGGCAGGTGAGGTTCCCCCGTTGGACCGGACACCCTGATGCGATGAAGGAGCGGGGCCTCCGCTCCTGGTGACGCTTCTGGTGATCACGCGTTGCGCGGTTCACTGGAAGTGGTCAATGTTCGTCACGTCAGTTTGGAGGCCCCTGATGTCAGGCTACTGCGGCCGGCAGATCGTGGGTATCGATCTGCACCGGCGACGTTCGGTGCTGGTGCGGATGACGCCGGAGGGTGAGGTGTTGGGCAAGGCACGCATCGACAACGACCCGCAGGCGTTCGCCGAGCAGATCGCGTTGATGGGTGAGGCGCCCGAGGTGGTGTTGGAGGCCACCTACGGCTGGTACTGGGCAGCCGATTTGCTCGCCGACCACGGTGCGGCCGTGCATCTGGCGCATCCGTTGGGTGTCAAGGGATTCGCCTACCGGCGGGTGAAAAACGACGAGCGGGACGCGGCGGACCTTGCCGACCTGCTGCGGATGGGCCGGCTGCCCGAGGCGTGGATCGCCCCGCCGCCGGTGCGGGAACTGCGGGAGCTGGTGCGCCACCGAGCCAAGCTGGTCTCGCTACGCACCGGGCTCAAGTGCAGCGTCCACGCCGTTTTGGCCAAATGCGGCATCGCCGTGCCGATGAGCGACCTGTTCGGTGCCGCCGGCGAAAGGATGCTGGCTCGGCTGCGGCTGGCACCGGCCTATCAGGCCCGCATCGCCAGCCTGCGCAGGCTGATCCACGCATGCGACAAGGAGATCGACCTCGTGGCCAAAGCCATCGGCTACCGCGTGGCCCAGATACCCGGCTGGAAAGCTGTCCAGGCCATCGACGGGGTGGGGCCGACACTGGCGGCCGTCCTGGTGGCCGAGATCGGTGATGTCACCCGCTTCGCCCGGCCCGACCAACTGTGCGCGTGGGCCGGGCTGACCCCGCGGCACCGCGAGTCCGACACCAAGGTCCGCCGGGGGCGGATCACCAAACAGGGCAACCGCCTCGTGCGCTGGGCCTGCATCGAAGCGGTGCAACGCATCCGCGGCGGACCGCTGCTGGGCGCCAGGGTAAGGCTGGCCGGCACCCGGGGCAGCGGTGTGGCCAAGGTCGCCTGCGCCCGCAAGCTTCTCACTCTGGTCTTCTACGGGCTACGCGACGGAGAAATCCGTTGCCTAGCAGAAGCATCGGTAAGGGGAAAGGCGTGACCATGATCCCGGCGCGGCCAGTGTGCGAGGTCGTCTGGTTTCTGACCCCCACCCCAGGCGTGGTCGACCTGTCTGATTGACCCCACCTGGCCGCAGCCGCATTACTCCATGCCGTTGACCATCACGGCGAAGGGATGAACGGCACCCGGGAACCCGGCTTGCCACTTTGTCCACATCAGACAATGGAGCGCGGCACCCCACAACCCCATACCTGTTCCTGCCACACCTCCCAACCGGTCTTCTCACTCGACCCGGCGCCAGAACACTCTGCCCAAAAGCCGATCAAGAAACGGTCACAACACCACAAACCCGGGGCTTGACCGGCACCGCTCCTTCAGGGATGAAACCAGACAATGGTCTGGGGAAGGATGTCCTGGTGCCTCGTCCATCAAAGTATCCCGAGGAGTTCCGGCGAGACGCGGTCGCGCTGGTGCGGTCCTCGCCGAGCCGGCCGCTGCGTGAGATCGGCCGTGAGCTCGGCGTTAACCATGAGACCCTGCGTGGCTGGGTCAACGCCGCCAAGCGTGCCGAGGGGCAGGCCGCTGCACGGCGCAGCGGTGATGGTGAGCTGACCGCCGATGAGCGTGACGAACTGCGTCGGCTGCGCAGTAAGGTCGCCGAACTGGAGCTGGAGAAGGACATTCTCCGCAAGGCAGCCCAGTATTTTGCGAAAGAGATGGGTCGATGATCCACCGCTACCGGTTCATCTCTGAACATCACGCCACTTACGGCGTCGCGCGGCTGTGCCGCGTCCTGGCGGTCAAGCGTCGGCAGGGCTACTACGAATGGCTGGCCGCCCAACCGGCCTGCCAGGCGCGTGCCGAGGCCGACGACGAACTGGCCGGGCAGATCCGCGCCATCCACGGCGAGCACCGCGGCGCCTACGGCTCCCCACGGGTCACTGACGAACTGCGTCGACGCGGCAGGCAGGTCAACCGTAAGCGGGTCGAACGGATCATGCGGGAACGTCGCATCGTCGGTGTCACCCGGCGGCGGCGCCGCTCGTTGACCCGCCCCGATGCCACCGCCGTGCCGGCGCCGGACCTGATCGGCCGCGACTTCACCGCCCCGGCCCCGGGACAGCGGCTCGTCGGTGACATCACCTACCTGCCCACCGGCGAGGGCTGGCTGTACCTGGCCACCACCATCGACCTGTTCAACCGCGAGGTCATCGGCCATGCCATGGCCGAGCACATGCGTGCCGAGCTGGTCTGTGACGCCGTCGAGCTGGCCCACCGCCGCGGGCTGATCGCCGCCGACGCGATCTTTCACTCCGACCGCGGATCCCAGTACACCTCAACACAATTCCGTACGACGCTCGCCTTGCTGCGGCTGCGGGCCTCGATGGGCCGCGTGGGCTCGTGTTATGACAATGCTGTTGCCGAGTCGTTTTTCGCCAGCCTCAAGGCCGAGATCGGCACCCACGTCTGGGCCACCAGAGCCGAGGCCCGCCAAGCGGTTTTCACCTACCTCGCCTACTACAACCAGCACCGTCTACATTCGACACTCAAACAGCAGACTCCACGCGAAGCCCGCGTCTGCTACCGTCCACCCATCGCCCTCGCGGCATGAAACCCCGGTGTCCGGTCCTGGGGTGGAACTTCAAGGTTGGATTCGAAGAGCCGGTGACGGCGCACGCCCAGGCGTAGGGTGTCGCCGCATATGGTGACCGGATCGCGTAGCGGGGCGCCGGGCACGTTCTCGATGACGTAGGCCCACGGGCCACCCGGCTCGGCGACCGCGTGCATGAGGCGGTGGCGGATCGGGTCGATCAAGTCGGGGTGGTGTGCCCGGTGGCCCGGTGGGGTGGCAGAACTCCAGCGTTGGCACGGTGGTGAGGCGGCGATCACGTCGAAGCCGGTCAGGTCGACGGTCAGCGCGTCGGCGTGCAGGAACGGGAACGGATAATACGGTTGTGGGTCGATGTCCACGCCGGTGACGTCGAACCCGGCCAGGTAGTAGCCGACCGAGGCGCCACCGGCGCCGCAGCACAGGTCCAGCAGCCTCGGACGCCGACGCAGCGTGGCGTTGGTGACCGGCTCGGCGCAGGGGGCCGCACCCGAGCTTGGCTCGGGTGCGACGCTCCACATCAAGACAGTCATTACCGGTTCGTCCTGATCGGACGGCCGTTGGTCGTCGGTTCGGTTATCGGGGTGTCGTCGATCGTCTCCAGCAGCTCGGCGGCCTGTTTCGTGTTCACCTTGCGAAGCCGCACAGCCAGTTGTCCCGGGCTGATCCTGGTGCCGTGCTCGGTGCGGTACTGGCGTGCGGCCTCGTTGGCCCGTTCCAGCAGCGCCGGGTCGGCCATCGGCAGGGCGAGCTGTTGCACAGGCTGCGGCGCGTTGACCGGAAGGTCTGTGGCGGAGGCTGGCAACGTCGCTGCCGGGGTCGGCGGCCAGACGAGCCGAAAACGGGTTGTGCCACCTCGGTCTATCTTCGCTGCCGAAGGTCCGTGGTGCGCTGAATTCCTCGTTCGATCTTTATGCTCAGGCCAGCGAAGAGGCCATGGCGATGGCAAGTACCGCATGGCACCGGGCGCTCGATGTGTCAGAAGCTGAGTTGTCCGTGTCGGCGGCCGTGGCGTACTTGGTGCTGGCGCAAGAGGATCGCCGCTTGGCTATCGAGGCCGAGAAGCACACCGTCGACCAGATAGCGAAGGTGCCCGAAGGCCAAGGACGAAGCAAGCTGTTTGGTCACATTCGACTGGTAAAAATACGTTTCCTGGCTGGTGAGGCGGAACAGGCGTGCGACGACGGCGACCAGATACTCGGCATGGCCGAACACGTCACGTCCACGACGATCCAAGCCCGACTCCGCGAACTGCTGGCCGACTCCGAACCATACGCCGCGCTGCCCCGTGTGGTGGAGTTCCGGGAGCGGTTGCGTACGAGCATCGGCCGATTGAACTGAGACACGCGCGCTGGATATACCGACTGATGATGTATCACGGCGGCCGTTGTATTTAGTAGTTCTCGCCTTAACCTGAGCAGGTGACCCCTCCAAGTTCCGATAGTGAAGAGACCGGCGAATCGCGTGCAACCGTGCTTTGGCAAGAATTGCTCTGGAAGCTTGAGCGCAAGACCCAGGGCCTGGGACGGTGGGGGAAACCGGTTCGTCGGCTTCTACGGCAATTACCAGGTGGCATCTTTTCCTACGGCTGGCTTAAGGCACGGTTCGCAAGGTCCTCGCCGCGCCAGAACCGCAATGCTCGGCTTCCTGACGGAGAGACGAT
>DASUXL010000099.1:0-17403 GCA_036377915.1 Candidatus Limnocylindrales bacterium | reverse complement strand
AGTAGGTCGCCTCCAGGGCACGGTCGGCGGGTTCGTCGCCGGTGCCGTAGGCGGCCAGCTGCTCATCGGTCGGTGGGAGGGCGGAAGGTGCGGCGCCGCCGAGGTCGAGGGTGACACGGTCAAACAGTGCACGGTGGTCGCTTCGGTGGTTTTCGAGGAGCTGTTCGAACGGGGTTGCGGCGGCCACGTCGACGGCGTGCCGGACCCGGCCGGACGGGTCTTCGCCGCGGTAGTGCGGGTAGACGGCCGCATAGTCGGTCCCGGCCGACACGATGATGACCGCGCTGTCAGCGGCGGTCACGGTGATTGTGCGCCGGCCGTCGACGCGCTGCCCTCCTTCGGCGCGGACCTGGATCTCGGCGTGATACCGCAAAGCGTTGTCGTGCAAGGCTCCGTGGAGGGTCAGGCGACTTTCGGAGACCGAGATGGCGGCGCCGGGCTGGGCGGCGTCCAGTCGCAGCGTGAAGGTGACCCGGCCGGATGCGTTGGCGCGCAAGCGGGCGACGATGACGTTGCCGGGATGGCCGGCGAAGTACTCGCGTTCGTGGGTGACTCCGCCGGTCCGGTAGGTGACCCGAGCGATCGCATTGGCGATGTCGAGCTCGCGGCGGTACCCGGTGACGTCGTCGCCGCCGCCATGGTCGAAGTCGAGTAATAGGTCGGCAAGGCTCTGGTACGCGCCATATCCGGCGCGCGGCTGGCCGAGCAGCCGCACCGCCTCGTCGTTGTCGAGCCGGCCGTCGAGGTCGATGCGCCGCCGGGCCTCGTCCAGTGCACCGGGGCGGGGGCTTGGCCAGTTGCCGAAGGTGTGGTCGGGGTGGCTACCGGGCCCTCCCGTCCACAGCGACTTTTCGTTGATTTGCAAGCGTTCTACCGGTACCCCACCAAAAATCATCGCACCGAGAGCGCCATTGCCGATCGGGAGCGCGTGGCTGTCCCAGGACGTCGCGGGCTTGCTGTACCAGAGTACGTTCGTCATGGTGACGATCAGCCTAGTGCGCTACGCCGTGCATGGTCTGGACGAGAGGGTCAGCGTGACCCATCCTTGGGCGAGCGAATTGGACGGGGCCGGGCTGCTTCTTCCCTTGGCTTGCCCTTGTCCTGGCTGGCCATCCACTGGTCGCCGTCGCGGTGGGCATGTCGGTCTGCCTCTTGCCCGACGAGAGTCCGGAATCCGCGCGATCGTCGAGGCGCTTCCCGCCGAAACCGTTGCGGCGGGCGGGCTGGAGGCGGTGCTGTGGGTTATCTGGCAGTGAGGGTTGTCTGCCACATCACGGTCGTGGTCGGGGTGGGCAGGATCGGCATCGGGCTTGGCCTGGGTCGCGTGGCGCAGCCTTCGCACGGTTCGGCGCCGGCGGGGTAGGTGTACTTGACGAGCGTCACGTCGCGGTGGCCCACGATCAGACCGGTGGTCGCGCTGACGAGCACCTCCCGGCGCAACGACTCGTCTTGTGCGCCGCCGACGGCCCACACCTGGCTGCCGTCAGGCGCCGTGACCAGCTCCGCGGACACGCCGTCGACCAGCGCGAGTGCCCGCAGCAGGGCGGCCTTTAGCCGTGGCGGAGCCAGCGCGTCCATCCCTTCGGACACCGCCCCGACTATTTGCGCCACGTTGCCGGCGTTGTACGGGCGCCCCTGCGTCAGTTCATGAAGCAGCGCCTGCGGATCGGTGGTGTGCGCCGACAGTGCCGTCCAGGTTGGATAGTGCAGCCCCGGGCCGACCTTGGCCATCTCTGCCCGCATCTGGTCGATCCAGCGTTTGCGTTCCTTCTCGGTCTGGTCGTCGACGTGCCCGCCCTCCTCGAAGCTGCGGATCCTGAGCGGGATCGCGCCGTTGGGGTCGAGCCAGCGCTCCTGCTTGTGCGAGCCGACCGAGTCGTACTGCGTCTGCACCATCAGGATCACCTGGCCGGGCCCGGGCTGAGGCGGGGCCGGTGCCCGCTCGGCCAGCAGCGCCGCGTGCCCGATCACCTGCCGGGCCGTTGGGGGGCTTGGTGAAGGGCTGGCCGATGGGCTTGACGGTGGTGTGGTCGGGCCGATGATGGGTGGCTCGGAACCCTTGGCGCGCAACATGATGGCCAGGGGAAGCGCCACGAGTGCCGCTACGACGGCGGCGAGCGTTGCCCGCCTGATCGCACGCCGCCGCCGTACCCCCGAAATGGTTTCATCGATCCCTGGAGCCGGAATCGCCGGAGCGTCATCCCAATCCGCCGGCGCCTCGGTGAGCTGCTCGGCAAGGCGGGTCCGGCCGCGCGAAAGCCACGAGCGGACCGTGCCCTCGGCGACGTTCTGCTGCCGCGCAATCTCCGAAGTGGACAGTTGACCCATGTGATGCAGCACGACCGCCAGGCGCTGCTTGGGCGGCAGCTTGGCCAGCGCCCGGGTGAGCAGCACGCGGTCGGGCGTGGGGCCGTCGACGAACTCCTCGCGCTGGCCGGCCAGGTGGCGCATTGCCACGCGCAGGTGGCGCAGGCGGTTGGTGGCAAGGTTCCAGGCGACCTGGCGCACCCAGGCATCGGGGCGATCGTAGGTGCTAATCTTGGCCCAGCGTTCGAAGGCGCGGCAGAACGCCTCCTGCGTCAGGTCCTGCGCCTCGCCACGGTCGCCGAGGTAGGCGTGCAGCTGGCCGGCGATCCGTCCGAAGTAGGCGGTGTAGAAGCCCGAGAACTCCGCCGTCTCCGGTTGCGTCATCAGCGGCATTCGCCTGCCCTCCTGCCCTCCTGTCGTCCCTATTAAGTCAACAGTTGACCCGGCCAAGATGTTGCAGTCCATCTTGAGCTGCTGGTTTATCGGTTTAAAGGCACGGCCCGACCGTGGGGGGAGGCTGGCGCCTGAGCCCTGCGGCTACCCTGTGTTTGATGTTGATTCCGGTAGCCACCCTGCACGCCATCGCCGCGGGCGAAGTGACGCTCGCGTTCCGGCGCTGGGATCGCGCGCGGGTAAAGGCGGGCACCCGGCTGCGCACGGCGATCGGCCTGGTCGAGGTCACATCGGTGCAGCGGGTCACGCTCAGCGCCATCACGGGCCAGGATGCGCGGCTTGCCGGCTTCCCGACAAAGGCCGAACTGCGCCGGTTCCTGCTCGGCAAGGAGGGTGACATCTTCCGCGTCGAGCTGCGCCCGGCCGGGGCGGACCCGAGAATCGCGTTGCGAGGGCAGAGCGACCTGTCCGAGGCGGAGGTGAAGGCGATCCTTGACCGGCTTGCCGCGATGGACCACGCTTCCGGCCGGGAACCGTGGACCCTGCGGTTCCTGGAGCTGATCGGGCAGCGGCCCGCGGTGCGCGCCCCGGACCTGGCCGAGTCGGTGGGATGGGAGACGCCGGTGTTCAAGCGGTATGTGCGCAAGTTGAAGGAGCTTGGGCTCACCGAGAGCCTGGAGATCGGCTATCGGCTTTCGCCGCGCGGTGCCGTGGTCCTCGCGGCCGCGGCCGCGGTGCGTACGGAGGGGGAGCGATGAGGCGAAATGTGGTTGTGGTGGTGATGGCGGTGTCCGTGGTACTCGTCCTCGGCGCCGGCTTCTTCTTGTTCTGGCCCTCCGAGTATTCCACCGAAGGCAAGGCGTGCAACGATTTTGAAGTGGAGCCGCTGCAGCGGCTGTTCGGCACCGGTCCGGCCGTCATGGTCGAGGAGACTCCGGGATCGCAGGAGATTTCTTGTGGGTACCGGATCGTGGCCGAGGGCGGCGAAGAGGCTGGCGTTGCACTGGTCGCGCTGGGGGCCAGGACATTCGCCACGCCCGAGCAGGCGCGGGCACAGTTGGATCGGCACCAGCTCGACGGGGAGGGAAACGAGGAGGTGTCCGGGATCGGCGAGCGGGCCCTGATGTTCGCCATCCCGATGTCCAGCGACGCACCCCAGGTCATGACCAACTACACGCTGTCCGTATGGCACGAAAAGCTTTTCCTGGCCGTGAGTCTGCAGGCGCTGAACGTCGAGGGCGTGGACACTGCCGCGGTAAGGCCGGCGCTGATCGATGTCGCCCGGCGCGCGATGTCGACTTTGGACTGAGGTGCCGTGCCGGTGGACCTGTGGGAGGAGTTCGCCGAGCGAGCGGCTCATGTGCCCTGGGCCTCGCTCGAGCATGCCCTGGGGCCTGCGGTCGACACGCCCGAACGGCTAAAAGCGCTGTGGGCCAACGAAGTTGACCGTCCCGTGGAGGCGGTCGGCGGCTACACCCACCTGTGGTCCGCGCTGGTCGGGCGAGGACGAGTATGGTCCGCCACGGCGCCCGCGGCCGAGCTGCTGACCCTGCTCATCGCCGACGAGCGGTTCGGTGGCGACGATCCGTCCTTGCGAGCCGGTGTGCTCGCCTTCTTCAGGACTGTCGCAAAGCTGAGTGAAGGGGCGGGGGAGCCGTTCGACGCCTGCCGGGCGGTGCTTCCCGCCCTCTTCGACAGCGCACTGTCCTACCTGGACGGTTCGAAGGGTACTGGGGGCGCGGGTGGCTCTGCACCCAAAGACGCAGTCGGTGTGGGTGGTTTTGCGGGTGGCTCTGCACCTAAAGGCGCGATGCACGGGCAGACGAGCGCGGCGGCGGCTGCTGCGTGTGTGGCGTTGCTGGACGGTGCCGGAAGGCAGGACAGGCGGGCAGACTTGACGGCTTGGCTGGAGCACAGAGCGTCGGCTTCGGACGGTACGATCGCCGACCGGGCCAACGCTATCGTGTGCCTTGGTGAGTTGGATGAGCGGCCAACCCAATGGCTTGACAGTCCGTTACCCGGCCTGCGTCTGGCGGCGGCACTGGCGCCCGCGCTCGCCGACGACGAGCGGGCGAGGGGGCAGCTGCTGCGGTTCTCGCGGTCACCGGACGACCTGGAATATGTCTTCAGCCCCAAGGATAAACCGGAGAGCATGACGCTGGTGGCCTTTGACAGCAGGCCCGTGTCGGTCGTGGTGGAGGAGGCGCTGCGCCGGATGCACGGTTGAGCGCCCCCTCAAACGCGGGTCAGGCCGTCCGGCGGCGGCCGGTGTAGAGAGCCGGCAGACCGAGGGCGAGCAGAGCGATCCCGCCCAGGGCGATGGCGGTCAGCTTGGCGCCAGTGACCGGCAGGCTTCCGCCGATCCCGCCCGCCACCGGAGCGGTGATGGTGACATCGGCGGTGTTGTTGGCGAGGTCGTCGTCGGAGTACTCGACCGGGGTCCGCAGCCCGAACTCACGCTCGAACGACTCACCCGTCATGAACCGGTCCTCGGGCATGCCGCACTTTGTAGAGCGGCTGGCGACCGCGATGTCGTGGCCGTTGGCCACGTTGAACCCGTAGTAGGCCCAGTTGTCCGTGCCATCCAGGTCAGCCGATGCGCGGCCGAACAGTTCGGTGACGGCGAGGCCGCCGCTGGCCGGCGCGTCGGCAGGGATGAGCTCCGCGTCCACATACTTGTCCCCGAGCGCGTCGGCGGGAAGGCCGACCGTGAGCGGGGCGTCGATCGCGTAGGCGACTTCCGGCTCCAGCGTGCCGGCGAGCGGGCAGGTGGCCTCCAGCCAGTTGCCCGACTCCGAGTACCGGCAAGCGTCGAGGCGGTAGGGCACGAGCCCGTGCTGGTAGCGAAACCGAGATCCACACCCGAGGCGATCGTGACCTTGGAGGTCGCGGTGAACGGCCCGCCGTTCTCGCCGGTGATGGCGTACTTCAGGGTGCCGCGACACCGAGGTTGGTGGCGTCGATCCGAAGCACGGCGGCCAGGCCGAACCGCGCTGACCAGCGACGGATGGGCTCCTAATGTTCAGGAGCGGTCGGGGGCGGGTCAGAGCGACAATCAGCACAGTCAGTCGAGGCCGTCGCAGAATCGGGTGAGGAGCCGGGCGAACTCGCGGCGTTCGCGCTCGGTCCAGTCGGCCATAGCGTTGCCGTATCGGCCTTTCCAGAATTCGCCGGCCGTGGCGAGCACCGCCCGGCCGTCGTCGGTCAGCTCCAGCACGGTCCTGCGCCCGTCGGCCTGGGACGCAAGCCGCCGCACGTGGCCGGCATCGATCGCGGCGGTCACCATCCGGCTGGCGCGCGACGGATCGACGCACATCGTGGCGGCGAGCCCGCCGACCGTGACCTCGCCGTCGGCGTCACCGGCTATCGCGGCGAGCAACGGGATGGTGTGCGCTCCGCCCTCGCACTGATGGTCATCGCTGATCCGGCGCATGCCCCGGGGAGCGAGCTTGCGCCGCAAGATGTCCAGCGCTCGGTCCACAGCCGCCACGGATGGATCAAGCGAGGGCTTGGCGTCGGGCATGGAATCTCCAATATATGCTTGACGCAATTAGTTGTTTCGAGCATGCTTTTGTCATCAGCATCTAGTCTCGATCATACCTGGGGATGAAAGAGGTCCAACATGCCATCTACGGTGGTACGCGCGCTCAGTGGTGTCTTCGCCGCCATCGCGGCGCTGATCATCTGGGTGATCGCCGTTCCGGTATTCGATGTCGAACTTATGACGACGGATTGGCAGGGCAAGCCGATGGAGATCGGTCCGGTCCAGATCATCCTCTTCAGTATCGGCCCCGCCCTGGCGGGCTGGGCCTCCATCGCGCTGCTGGAACGGCTCACGCGCGCCCGCGCCAAGCCGATCTGGACCACCGTCGCGATTGTGGTCCTATTGATTTCGTTCGTGCCGCTGAGCCAGATGACGGCCGCGGCGGCCGTCACCCTCGGGCTGATGCACCTGGCCGTCGGCCTCGTGATCATCGCCGCGATGCGGGTCACTTCTGGAGAAAAGCGCGCTGTAGCCGGTACCCCCAAAGAAAGCGCAAGCGTACCGGCATAGCGGGGGAATGCCTGGCGGTGCAAGCGCCGCCAGGCATCAACAGATTTCAGCTGCCGAACGGGAAGTAGGGGACCGACCAGCCGCGATAGCCGGAGTGGTAAAGGTATCCGGCGACGCCGACCTTGCCGTTGACCGACGTGCCGATGATTTCGCCGTTGCCGATGCTCACGACGACATGTCCGGTGCCGGAAGAATTGTGGTACCACACCAAAGCCCCGCGCGGCGGGACGCCGTTGTGCATGAAGCCGTGGCTCGCGATCCAGTCGCCGCCGATCTCGGCGGTGGCCCAGCCCGAACTGCCGTACCCGAACGACGCCCGCTGGAACGCCAGGCACTCACCCTCCCACGAGGTGGAGCCGAGACGCCGGAACTGCCAGTCGATCGCCTCATTCTTGATGCGGGGGTTGGGATCCGGCGGGGCGGCCGCGTACCGGCACTCCGGTGTCGTGCCGTTCCAGTCGATGAAGGTGGCCGGGACGAACCCGCTGTTGGCGATCTGGAACCACTTCCGCGTCCCGCCGACCTCCTCGCCGGTGGTGTGGCATTGCAGCGCGACCCGGTCACCGCGCTGGCGTTCGGCGATCGACAGATACTCCAGTCTGGGGCCGGAGCGGACGTGAAGCGGGTTGTCCTGTTTGGTGACTGTGCCGAAAACAGTGTCGGCCGCGGCGGGCGCGGCAGGCACAGCCAGCAGCGTGCCGGTCATCGCGGCGACGGCGAGCAATGACTTGACGGAGCTTGCCATTATCGACCTCCCAAGTTAATGAACCTCGATGGGGATCGACGGTAAGTTCCGGGCGCATCTGGGCCGTACACTCGCCGTACATTCAGCGCCCTGTGATCCGAACGTGAGTGAACGTGCCGCAATCTGCCGTATGGCACTTTGCGGTATAGCGATCACGGCTTGACCGCCCTCATACTTGCCGGACAGGTAACACCGATAACCACGAATATGGCGGCACCTCGGCTGGCACCGGATGCCGCCACCGGCCTCACCCTTTTGCGAGAAGGGCGGACCTGCTGCACTAGCCATCGTGGCGCACGAGCCTGCCTTCTCGCAATAGCCAGACAAGAGGGGGTAGGGGATGACCGTCTTCTATCGCGGGCGTTGCGCATACATCACTCACGAGGTGTTCCAGGTGCGCGACCCGGAGAGCGCGGCGTACCTGATACGCGAGCTCTCCCAGGTGCACATGGTCCAGGCCGAGCCCACCTGCGGCACGCTTTTGCCAAGGGCCGCCTCGATCGGGGCGGGCGCGGTGGCCTTCATCGCCGCGGCGGCGCGCGGCGAGTTGCCGGCGGCCGCGGTCTGGCCGTTGCTGAGCCTGGCCGTCATCACGTTGTCAGCAACGATGCTGGCCGGCTGCTGGAGAAGCGAAAGGCAGCTGTACGAGCTGAGGGCGATCTGCCGGGGGCGGGTCGTCTGTCTGTTCCGGACACCGGACAAGCAACTGCTGGGCCAGATAGGCCGGGCCCTGCAACGAGCCGTCGAGCACAACCTCGATGAGAGATAGGCCCCGCCAACCTTCGCCTCGCGTGCCACCGCGGTACGCGAGGCGATCGACCTGCGTCAACAAATATGTATCCAAAGTGGTGTCGCAGACGTGACCGTCACCGTGTAAAGTCCACGGCGTTGTTTCGAGCAGCGGCATCTCGCTCTGCGATATGGCTAATTGCAGGCGGGCGTGCCACGCCAGGTAACCGCCCAAGAAGGCCAGATGGTCCAGGAGAAGGCTCAGGTCCAAGCGAGCGCGCAGCGCAGCCTCCGTCTGTTCCTCCGCCGCACGCGCGAGGAGAAGGGACTGACCCAAGGGCAGATCGCCGCCGCCCTTGACTGGTCCCTGTCGAAGGTCCAGCGCATCGAGAGCGGCGAGGTCAGGATCTCCCGGACCGACCTCCTGGCGCTCCTCAATCATCTGGGCGTGTCCGATCCGGACAAGATTGACGAGCTGGCCGGGATCGCCAGCGCCTCACGACGTGCGCGGCGCGCCTGGTGGAATCAGCCCCCGTATAGCAAGCATCTTTCGGCCGCGACCAGGGAGCTGCTCGACTTCGAGAGCGAGGCTTCCGCGATCAGGGTGTTCCATCCCACCCTGGTGCCGGGGCTGTTGCAGGTCCCAAGTTACTCCGAGAACGTCCTTCGGGTCTGGCGGGCAGAACTGTCCGATGAGGTTCGTAGGATCCGGCTAGAAATCAGGGCTCGCCGTCGCGCGCATGTGTTCGAACGCAGCGCGCGTCCCAAGTATCTGGTCATCTTGGACGAGTCGGTGTTGCATCGCGACATCGGGGGACCGCGCACTCTTGCCGAGCAGCTTGATCATCTGCTGACCCTGGTCAGGCAAGGCTACCTGACCATCAGGGTCCTTCCGTTCGCCGACGGTGGTCCGCTGGCGATGCTGAACTCCTTCGTTGTGCTGGACCTCGGCGAGGAGGCGAACGCCATCCTTTACAAGGAGGCCCAACTTCTCGACGAGATCGAGCAGGATCGCCACGTCATCGACCTGTACCGTAAGCGCTTCGAAGGTATGTGGGACAAGGCGCTCAGCCCGGAGGCGACCCTTCGCCTGATCGAGGCGCGCGCTGCCGCGCTGTGGGTCGATCTCGACCGCCAGGGGCATCCACGCTCAAGTGGCCCCTGAGATACAGGTGTCGTGACGATTCACGGATGTCCCAGTTAACGATTATGTAGACCATCTATTCAAGCGAGGGGAAGTCAAATGGAGGAAGCATCCTCACCGGACTGGCGCAAGAGCAGCTACTGCGAGTCCAGTGGCTGCATCGAAGTAGCTGTGTCGGGCGAAAGTGTCCTGGTCAGAGACTCGAAGGATCCACACAGTCCGGTTCTGAGGATTTCCAAAGATGCTTGGCAGGCGTTCGTAGACGAAATTCGTTCGGGAGACCTCTAGAAGAGCTGAGTCAAGATAGCGGTCCGTATCGGACCGAGGACCGAATGTGCCAATCGCTGCTGGGCCATTGGCTCGGCAGCGCTTACCTCTCTACCCTTGGTCCACAGGCGCTTTGGGGGTGGAGCAGTGGCCGGCTTCGATGGTGGTGGCGTTACATGGCGCCGTGCGGCTCGATGCGAGTCGAATGGATGCGTGGAGTTCCGGCAGACACCCGATGGTGTGATCGTCCGCAATTCGACGCGGCCCGACGGGGCCCGGCTGGAGTTCACTCGGGCCGAGTGGGAGGCGTTCCTCGCCGCTGCGCGGGCGGGAGAGTTCGATCCGGACTGAGGCGAGCCGCGAGGTGATCAAGACCGAGTTCGAGATCCTGGACGGGCGGTTCGCCGGAATCAACGGTGACGGGTGGATGGAGCGACTCCATACCGGCTGCCGGTGGACCGAAGGTCCCGCCTACTTCCCGGCCGGACGGTACCTCCTTTTCAGCGACATCCCCAACGATCGAGTGCTGCGCTACGACGAGACCACGGGCGCGGTCGGGGTGTTCCGGCAACCTTCGGGGTACGCCAACGGCCACACCGTGGATCGCCACGGGCGCCTGATCACCTGCGAGCAGGGGAACCGCCGTGTCACCCGCACCGAGCACGACGGTTCGATCACGGTGCTCGCCGAACGGGTCGAGGGCAAGCGGTTCAACAGTCCCAACGATGTCGTCGAGCACTCGGACGGGTCGATCTGGTTCACCGATCCGAGCTACGGCATCGACAGCGACTACGAGGGGCACAAGGCGCCCAGCGAGATCGGTGCCTGCCAGGTGTACCGGATCGACCCGCGCAGCGGGGAGGTCCGCGTCGTCGCCGACGACTTCGACCGCCCCAACGGTCTGGCATTCTCCCTCGACGAGCGCGACCTGTTCATCGCCGACAGCCGGCGCGACCACCTCCGCCGCTTCGCGGTGGCGCCCGACGGTTCGCTCTCCGGCGGCGAGGTCTTCGCGACCTGCGACGCCGGTACCTTCGACGGGATCCGGTTCGACGACGGCGGGCGGCTGTGGGCGGCGGCCCACGACGGGTTGCACTGCTTCGACCCGGACGGCACGCTCATCGGCAAGCTGCGCGTGCCCGAGGTGGTCGCCAACTTCACCTTCGGCGGGCCGAAGCGAAACCAGTTGTACATCACGGCTTCCAGCTCGCTCTACAGCATCCGCGTCAACATCAACGGCGCTTCGCCCTTCTAAGATCACGATTCGGTAACGCCGACGTCAACACGTGTTGCGCAACTTCACCGCGATGACACATGATGCTCTGCATCTCGCAACGCAACTCGTGTTGACGGAAGGCGAAGGCGTGACAATTCGGCGCGCGGACGTGGCCAGGCTTGCCGGGACCTCCCCGGCGGTCGTGAGCTACGTGCTCAACGGCGGGCCTCGGGGTGTGTCCCCCGAGACCAAGGCGAGGGTGCTCGCCGCGATCGAGCAACTCGGCTACCGCCCCAACGGTATTGCCCGGTCACTGCGGATGAACCGCACGATGACCCTGGGTCTGGTGGTCCCGGACAACGCCAACCCGTTCTTCGCCGAACTGGCGCGGGCGATCGAGGAGGCGTCCTACGCGCAGGGCTACACGCTCCTGATCGGCAACGCGGCCGAGGACGACGAGCGGCAGACCAGCTATGTGCGTACCTTCCTGGCCCGCCAGGTCGACGGGCTGTTCCTGGTCCCCGCCCACGGTCCGGTGGGCTGCCTGGATGACCTGAGGCGTTCGGGGACGCCGTGGGTCTCGCTCGACCGCCAGATCCCCGGCGCGGGCGCGCCCGCGGTTCTGGTCGACAACCGCGGCGGGGCGTATGCGGCGACACGGCATCTCGTCGAGCACGGCCGGCGCCGGATCGCGTGCCTTGCCGGTCCGCGCGACGTGTTGCCGGCCCACGACCGCGTGGCGGGCTGGCGCGACGCGCTGGCCGAGGAGGGCATTCGCCCCAACGCGATGAAGGTGTGGCACGCGCCGTTCGGCAGGCACGCCGGTTACCGGGCGGCGCTGGACATCCTGTCCAGAAAGGACCGGCCGGACGCGCTCTTCGTCGCCAGCGACGAGCAGGCCCTGGGTGTGCTCAGAGCCGTTGCGCACCTTGGGCTGCGCTGCCCGGACGACGTCGCGCTCGCCTCCTTCGACGGTATCCCGGCCACGGCCTATGCCATCCCCGCGCTGACCACCATGTCCCAGCCGTTCGCCGACATGGGCCGCGCCGCCCTGACCCACCTGCTGGACCAGATGAACGGCGAGAGCGGCCCGGCCGACGTGCTGCCGGTATCGCTGATGACTCGCGGCTCGTGCGGCTGCGCCGATGAGGTGACCGAGCTATGAGTCGAGTGGTAGTCGTAGGCAGCGTCAACCTCGACCTGTCGGTGGCCGTACCCCACCTGCCCGCCCCCGGCGAGACGGTGCTCGGATCCGAGGTGGCGTTCCGTCCCGGCGGCAAGGGAGGCAACCAGGCCGTTGCCGCACAACGGCTCGGGGCGCAGGCGGTGCTGTTCGCGGCGGTCGGCGACGACACGTTCGGTGCGGACCTGCGCCGCTCGCTGGCGGCCGAAGGTGTGGAGCTGGCGAATCTGACCACGGTCCGCGACGCCGCCACCGGACTGGCGATGATCGTCGTGGAACCGGCGGGGGAGAACACGATTGTCGTGGCGGCCGGCGCCAACGCCCTGCTGTCCGATGTAGAGCTTTCGCTGAGCGCGGACTGCGTGCTGCTGCTTCAACTGGAGATCCCGCTGAGCACGTGCGTGGAGGCGGCGGTCCAGGCGAGGCAGGCCGGTGCGACCGTCGTGCTCAACGCCGCACCGTTGCCGAAGCAGCCGGGCAAGGAGTTGCAGCGGCTGCTGTCCAACGTGGACATCCTTGTCGTCAACGAGGGTGAGGCGACGCAGCTGTTCGGCTCCACCGAGCCGAGCTGGGGAAGCGTTGCCGCCCACGGCTTGCGGGCCTGCGTGGTGACGCTCGGGTCGCGCGGGGCGATCGCCGTGACCGCCGAGGGCGTGCACCGGCAAGAAGCCTTCAGGGTCGATGCCGTCGACACGACCGGTGCCGGGGACAGCTTCTGCGGCGCCTTGGCGGTTTCCCTCGCGGATGGACTGGCGCTCACCGAAGCGGTCCGGCGCGGGTGCGCCGGCGGAGCCCTGGCGGCGACCAAACCCGGGGCGCAATCGGCCCTGCCCACAGCCACCGAACTTGAGAAATTTCTAAGGGGAGCAAAGTAATGCGCGGCAACGGACTCTGGCATCCACGGCTGCTCGCTGTGATCGCGGGCATGGGTCACACCGAGACCCTTGTCGTGGCCGACCCCGGGCTGCCGGTGCCCAGTGGCGTCGAAACCATCGACCTGGTGTGGGCGCGCAACCAGCCGCGCCTGCTACCCGTGCTGGAGGCGGTCTGCGCCGAGCTGGTCGTCGAGGAGGCGGTGATCGCCGAGGAGTTGTGCGACGAGGCGCTGCTGGAGGGGATCGGCGATGTGACCGGCCCCATACCGGTGAAAACAACCAGCCACGAGGATTTCAAAACTCGGCATCCCGCAAGCCGCCGCCGACCTGGCCGAGCGGGCGGCCCGCGTGAGCCACGACGGCGAGGCCGTCCACGCCGCCCGGGTCATTGCCGCCCTCGTCTCCGGCGCGTTCGTCGAGTCCGATATGGACAAGCTGCTCGACACGGCGCTGAGCCTGATCCCGGGCGGCGGCCGGCCTGACGGTCGCGGCGCGGGACGGGGTCAACCAGCTCACCGCGCTCGTCGACCCCGGCCGCCCCTACGAGGACCGCCCGATCGTGCACCACAGCCTGGGCGGCCGGTTCGCCCTCCGATATGGACGGTGGAAGGCCATCTTCGCCCCCGGCTCGGGAGGCGGATTCTCCGAGCCGTCCATCTCCAACCTGTTCGCGTCCGGGTCGGGCAGAGCCCACACCAACCCGGTGTGGGAC
Source organism: Candidatus Limnocylindrales bacterium (assembly GCA_036377915.1). Lineage (GTDB taxonomy): Bacteria > Actinomycetota > Actinomycetes > Mycobacteriales > Micromonosporaceae > Allorhizocola. Next base: position 3,778 of record DASUXL010000099.1, on the reverse strand, counting down.
AAGGACAATCCGCGCGGCCAGCTCTATGACATCGAGAACGACCCGTTCGAGCGCCACGATCTGTGGGATGAACAGCCCGCGGTGGTGCTCGATCTGTATGCGAGACTGCGGGAGATCTGCGTCGACGAAACCAGTGGACTGCCTTTCGGGGTACCCATATCAGGCAATTCCGGGTTGGTCGAGAGCCCATAGCCACGTCCCGTCCGCCTGGCGGCGGGCTACCTCGGCGGTGACCCCGCCGCTGGCGAGGCGGGTCGAGGTCAGCGCGAGGTCGCCGCTGACCAGCGCCGGCCGCTGCTCACCCGGCTTGAACTGGGGACGGTCGGCAAGGAACGTCGCCAGCACCCGGCGGATCTCATCGGTGCCGGTGGCGATCCGCCCGGAGGGAAAGGCAAGCACCGCATCGGGTTCGTAGAGTGCGACCAGCCCTTCGAGATCGCCGGCGTTTGCCCGGTCGAGGAAGAAACGGCCCAGGTCGTTGGGTTCGCGTGCGGGCTCGTACCCGTTGGCATCGCTCATCGTCCACACACTAGTCGTCCCGAAAGTGCTCGCCGAACCACGCGGCGGCCGCTCGTCCCACCGCCTCGGTCCGCTCCCCGTTCTCGCCGGGAACCGTGCCGGGCATTGAGTGCAGCTTGCACACGCCCGCAAGGTGTGCCGCGGCGTACTCGCACGCCTGCACCGCGGACTGGTCGCCTGAGTCGACGGCCAGCAGGGTCGGCGCCGCGACCTGCACCAGCGTGGTCACGCCCACGTTGGGCCGGCCGTCCCAGCCGACCAGCGCCCGCACCAGGTCGATGCGGCGGGCCGCGGTCAGCAGCCCCGCGGCAACCGCGGTGCCGCTGCACAGCAGTCCGCACGGCAGCCCGGCGGTCTCCGGCCGCCCGCCGGCCCAGTCGAGCACGGCGGCGAGACGGCCGCTGACCAGCCCGGTGTCCGGCGGCAGCCGATCCCGGCCGGGCGCGGTGTCAAGCAGGATCGTCGCCAGCCCCACGGTGTTGAGCTGTCCGGTGATCTCGCGGTGGCGGCGGCTCATCCGCGTCCGCCGGGCACCGTCGGCCACGACCACCACCCCTGAAGCATCCTCTGGAACGCTGCGTTCGGCCTCCAGGACCACCCCGGCCGCCTCGATTCTCAGCAAAGCCTCCGCGGTCATGTTTCCCCCTTTTATCAAACGTCGACAGGTCGCATACCCGCCTGGACGCGGGCCAATCCCTCAGCCTGGTGAGATTCCGCGTGTCATTTGCGTGAGTCACCGTCGATACCGTCAGTCATGCTTCCTACAAATGACCACCTGGAATCGCAGGTCACCGCGCTGCGGCAGGAGAACGCAGAGTTACTGCGGCGCTTGGAGAAACTGGAGGCGAAACTGGCCCCCACGGAATCGACCGCTGTGACGCCGGCCACTTCCAGCAGGCGCGGGCTGCTTGTCGCGGCCGGCGTCGGGGCGGTCGCGGCGAGTGTCGGGTTCCTCCACGCCCGCCCGGCCCTCGCCGACTCCGGCAACCCCCTCGTGACCCGGATGGACTTCTCCGACCCGCCCGTGTCGCCGCCCGCGCTCGACACCGGAGTCCGTTGGGCCAGAAGGGATCCCGTCGGCGTACCGTCGCATCACACCAACCAGGTCCTCTCCCTCATCTCGGAGAACACGCAGGTCAACTCGTTCGCGTGGCCGCTGTACATCGAACTGCGCAACACCACGGCGACCGCCGCCACCCGCGACACCTCGCAAAGCGCCGGTGCCACCGTGCGACTGTTCGCTTCCAGCGCCGGAAGCCCATGGGCCACCGGATTCCACTCCGAGCTGCAGCACGGGCTGCGGTGGAGCCCCGACGGCTTCCTCCCCAGAAGCACAAATTCACTGAGCATCGGGTACAACATGGAGCTCTACCGGATCTCCGGAGGTGGGGCGGCGATCGGAGTCGTCATCCTCAACTCCAGCCAGTCGGCCTACCCGGGGGACAGCGCGATCCGCATCCTCGGCCGCTGGAACCAAGGGATCTCCTTTCCCGCCACGGGTGCGGCGGAGAAGGCAAGCGGAGCGGCGATCGACATCGAAGCACACTACGAGCAGGGGGTGCGCTTGGGCCCCAACGATATGCGGCTGGACCCCGGGCGCCGGATCATCCTCGACGAGGAGCACGGGGTCTGGTTGACCTACAACCGATCCTCGATGCAGGTCGAGGTGCACCGCCACGGCAAGCTGGCCCAATCCCTCTAGCCCACCCACTCCGCTCGGGGGCGACTGCCTGGCAATCGCCCCCAAGCGGGGGTCAGGCTACGGTCACGGTGCAGGGCACACTGTCGACCCGGATGTCTGACGGCGGCGTGAAGGCGCCCGTGTACCTGCCGCTGAACCCGAAGTTGAGCGGCACGAAGCCTCCCCACGACGGGCTGGTGATGCGGCCGTTGGCCCCGGACTGGGTGTAGGTCCCGCTCCACACCTGCTGCACGGTCAGGTTGCTCGGCAGTACGAAGGTGACCGTCCACCCCGGTGTCGGGGGTGGACCGGACCAGCCGAGCGTGCCGGTGGCGGTGAAGTAGCCGTTCCACGCTGAGATGCGGACGTCGCACGTCCATCCGCTGTTGACCGGTTGCGGTGGGGCCGCTTGCGCGGGGGGCGCCAAGAAGACGGAGAGTACCAATGCTGCGAGCAGCTTTCGTCCAAACACGGCGGTGAGCCTTTCTGCGAGCAGGAAGCAGCGAAGCATCAAACGCCCGGACCATTGATACTTATCAAATACGCGCCTGGGTTGGCAAGCGGGCGAGCATCGCCAGCGTGACGATGACGAAGGCGTTGGCGCCGAGCACGCCGATCCCGCCGAAGGGCAGCGGATCGGGGCCCGACCACAGCCACACGACGCCCGTGGCGAGCGTGGCGTAAGCCGCGACACCCGACCACAACCGGAGCGGGTTGCGTGACTTCCACGGCAGCACCGAGTCGGCGAGCACGACCAGCCCGGGCACGAGCCACACCAGATGATGGACCCAGGTGATCGGGCTGACCAGGCAGGCGGCGGCGCCGGTCAGCGCCCACCCGGCCCGCTCGTCCGCCCCGCGCACCCGCCAGGCCCACACCGCCAGGACCGCGGCGACCAGAGTGATCCAAAGTAGACGGCTGGGGTGCTGCGGGTCGAGCCGGGCAACGAATCCCATGAGCGACTGGTTGGAAACGTAGTCCAGCGACCCGATCCGGCCCGTGTCCCACAGCAGGTCGGTGAAGTACGCGCGGGAGGCGTCCGGAGCGACCGCCGCGGCAAGCAGCGTGGCACCTGCCGCCGTACCGGTCGCGACCCCCGCCGCCCGCCAGCGCCGCGTCAGGAGCAGGTAGGCGATGAAGATGGCCGGGGTCAGCTTTACCGCGGCCGCCAGGCCGATCCCGACACCGGCGAAACGTCTTGTCCCGCAACGGGAAAGCAGCCAAAGATCGGCGTAGACCAGGCCGACCAGGAGCAGGTTGATCTGGCCGAAGCTGAACGTGTCCCGGACCGGACCCAGCATCGCGAACAGGCACGCGGCAAGGCCGAAGGTGTACCAACGGCTCCAGCCCTCCCGCCGCGCGATCGGGTCGACCAGGAAGTGCAGCAGCCCGGCCGCGACCGCCGTGGACAGGACAAGGTTCGCCGCGATCGCCGGATGCCAGCCGAACACCGCCAGCGGCAGCATCGCGACCGCGGCGAAGGGCGGGTAGGTGAAGCCGTAGCCGCTGTCCGGGCGGAAGTAGTCGTAAAGCTCGCCCCCGTCGTGTACCCAGTAATGGATCGCGCCGTGATAGACC
>DASUXL010000098.1:0-6118 GCA_036377915.1 Candidatus Limnocylindrales bacterium | reverse complement strand
CTGGTGAACCGGTCCACCATGCCGGCCAGTCGGGCCACGATGTCCGGGAATTTGTCCTAGCACCCGGCCGGTGCGCAACGCGCGGGTGTTGTGCACGATCGCCTCGAACCGCAGCACGTGTTCGCCCTTGGTGTAGCCCTTCAACGTCAACCGTCCGAAGTTGATCTTGAACAACGTCAGGTCCCACCTGGGTCTCTCGATCACGACTGCCTGGTCGATCGCCAGGTCCGCATCCGGACGGCGACGAGGGCGTTGACCCACCCCGAACAGGGTGCGCAGGGTGGGCACGTCCAGCCGGGTCCGGGTCCGGTCGAGCACGGCGTTGAACACCCGGTCCATCACCGCCCCGGAGCCGAAGATCAGGTTGCGGGAGTACTCGACCTGGTAGACCGCGTAGTTGTAGCAGAACCCGCTGCGGGCCTGCTCGTCCAGGTCGAGGCCGAAGCACAGACAGGCGGTGTAGATCCACCGGTCGATGACCTGGCCCAGGCGCCCTACAGTCCCGGGCTGGGACAAGGTCTCTGCGACCCGAGCCAGGCGTTGCGGATCATCGATGCGAGTAAAGCAGTTGCCCTCCTTGGTGAAGCTCAGCCCGGCCGCCTGCGCGGCGCAGGCCAGATACTCGTGGCCGTTGAGGATGACCTGGGCCCCGAACGGCGGGTGCCCGCTCATCTTGATCGTCACATGCCCCCACTCGGGGTCGATGATGTGGAAGGAGTAGTGGTTGACGTACTGCCGGGTCCGCTCCAGGTTGCGGATCCGCCCCGAGGACGCAGACCGGTGCACCTTCCACACCGTCGCCGGCGCCTTCGCCGCCAGGACCAGGAACACCCCCACCCCGACTCGGTGGGTACGCAGGTACTCCTCGGCCATCCGGTGCTTGCGCTCCCCGGCCTTGCAGAACACCACCGGCACCCCGTTGGCCGCCCCCCACGCCTTGACCCGCCGGGCGAACCGGCCGGCCAGCCGGATCAGGTGGGCGTTGTCCAGGGTCGCGTCGCCATCGTCGTGCCAGCGCCGCCACCAGGTCCGGAACCCCCCCGGGTGGTATCCGAACCGCTCGTAGGCGTTGATCACGATCCGGTCGACGCAGTCATAGCCGCCCGTCAGAAGATCGGCGTACCGTGCGGTGAACTCATCGACCTGGCCCATCCACGCACCGTAAGGAACCGAACCCCGCGGCGACCAGAGCTGCCCCGAAGGGGCCACCGATCCCGGGCGAAGTCCCGGGAGCGGCGTAGTAACTCCTCGCGAGCGGGGAGCCGCAGCACTTCTTGAACTTCTTCGCGCTTCCGCACGGGCACGGTGCATTCCGGCCGACCTTGGCCGCACGAGCCGGCGAGGCGGATCTTGGCGAGCCGGATGACTGTGCCCTCAGCGCCTGCATCGCGCTGTCAAGCTGGTTCAGCGGTAGCCCTTCGGCGCCGAAGTCCAGCCGTGTTGTCTGGCGCGCCACTGTTTGCGCTGGCGCATGGTTGGCCAGATCCCACGTGTGCGACGCGCTCACCGGTGGCGCGTCTCGCTCCAACTGGCTGGCCGGCTTCGTGAACTCGCGGGCTTCATCAGGACGCCCCGTTTCCTCGCACAGGTCGCGCACGCGGCTGGCGATGTAGTCCCGGTCGCGCACGCCCGGCACGGCGTATCCACGCCGCAGCAGTTCCTCGGCCCGCTCGTAGTCGCGCGACGTGCGCCAGCCCGCGGTGTAGCAGTCGGCCCAGCCGATCCAGCCCCACCCCCAGCCGGGGTCGGCGTCGAGCCACTCCCCGTACAGTTCTTCTGCTTTGCTGGTCAGGCCGTCCTCGAAGTACGACTCGGCCAGCGCCCGGCGGCGGTTCTCGGTCATCAGCTGGTCTTCGCGGGGAAACCTGCGCAACGCCTCTTCGCAGACGTCGATCCGAGCCTGGACAAGCCCGCGATCGCGCAGTCCCGCGTTCCACAGGGCGTCCGCGAGATCCTGGCTCCAGTTGTACAGCGACTGGGTCATCGGGAACCGGTCATCGAACTCCGCGATCGACCCGATCCCCGTGGCATCGCACAGGCGCAGCACGTCAGACCAGGCATCAAGCCAGATCGCCGCCTGGGCGGTCACCTCGCTTTCGTCGTAGCCCGCCTGCACCTTGTCGTCCAGAAGTTCCAGGCACACCCGATCCGGCCACCACCGCTGCCAGAGAGTGACGAGGCAGATCCAGATCCAGTCCACGTGGATGTCGTCGCGGCGTTGGCTCTCCTCCAGCAGTGGACGGGCGACTTCCTCGGCCGAGAGCGCTCCTGCGCACTGCTGGGCCACGCCCCCGCGATCCAGGTCGACGCCGAATTCCCGCAGCTTGCCCAGCAGATCCTCGTCGGTGAGCTGCTCGGCACTCGATCGGGTCGGCCTGCCGCTGCGCGCCAGCGTGCGGCCGATCGCCGAGTCGGCACGAGCTTCCTGCCGGCAGATACGGTCAAGAGTCACATAGGACATCAACATGTCTTGCGACGCCTCCCTGCTCGTATGACGACGGCCGAACCAGTGGAACCCGTTCCGCGCATCGTAGCGATTGTCGCGATGCGGACGGCGGCGGCGCGATAGGTTTCGGCGATGGGAACGGCGAGCACCGGTGATGATCTGGGCACCGCTGCGCGACTGGCCAGGGAGTGCACGGTCATGCGTCATGCTGCCGCGCTGGCCGGGTGGATCGGGGCCGGCCAGAGGCGGGTGACCGCCGGCCGGGTGCTGCGCCGGCCCGATGTGCCGGCCGCCGGCGCGCTGCTGGGCGTGCGGGTGCCGGCGCGGGTGCGCACGGCGGCCGACGTCAGGGAACTGCACCGGCCGTGGTGCCTGGCGGTCGCGCTGGGCCTGCTACGGATCGACGCAGGGATGGTCACGGCCGAGGCCGCGCTGGAATCCAGCGAGCAGTCAGATGCGGACGTGCTCGAGGGCTGGCTGGCCGGCCTGCGCGCGGTGTGCGCCGCGGAGTCGCGTCCGGACGATGAGGACAGCGTCCGGCTGCTGGCACGGGCGCTGCTCATCGTTCTGGCCGGCGCCGATACTGCACCACCGGGCCGGGCCTTGTGGGCGGCCGTGCGCGAGAAGCTGGACGCGCTGTGCGACCTGCACGACAAGTCTTCCTGGGAGCCGCTGCATGCAGCAGGCCGGTACTACGACCTGGAGGCGGACGACCCGCTGGCCGGGCTGGTGACATTGCTCGCAGGGTTCGGGGCCGTCGCTGCGACTCCGGGCGGGCCCGCGATCACACGGCTGGGCGGCTGGGCGGCAGGTCGGATCTGCGCCGACATGGCCGCCCTGGCCAGCCCGCGGCTGACAGCCGCAGAGTTGATCACCGAGTTCGCCCGGTTCGCCGACGAGGAGCAACAGTGGCATGTCGCGTGGGGCTGGCTGGCCGAACGCGATCCTTCCGAAGCCGCGTGGGAGATCCTCGCCGCCGCGGAGCAGGCGTCGCCGCTACAGCGCTTCCGGGCGGTCAGGGTGACCGAACGGCTCGGCGGCGACTCCCTGCCCGCGTGGCGGGAGCTGGCGGCGGCGCCGTGCGTCGGTCCGCACGCGCGGGCCGCGCTGGCCAGCATGAACCACGGGCCAGAGCCCGACGACGCGGATCGGCGCTGGCTCGCGGCGGAAGCGGCCGCGGCCGCGCTGGAGGACAAGGGCCCGGATGAGGCGCTCAGCTGCGTGACCGACGCCATGCCCGGGGACTGCCTGGGCGAACAGCTGGCCTCCGTGCTGGCCACCGGGCATCCCGGTGCCCGGGAACTGGCGCGGTCGGTAACCGAGTTCGCCGCATCGGGCGCGCCTCGCTCGAGCGACCAGGTCGTCCAGCTGAAGGTCTCGCTGCAGGGCATGCGGCCACCGATCTGGCGGAGGGTGCAGGTGCCCGCCACCGCGACGCTGGGTGACCTGCACGAGGTGATCCAGGTGGCTTACGGCTGGGACGGCGATCACCTGCATGTCTTCCGGGTCGGGAAGAAGAGCTACAGTGACCCGTTCGTCGGCCTTGACGGAGCCAGGGACGAGGAAGAACCGCGGCTGGGGGAACTAGCGGCGTCAGGTGCCGGGAAGATCTCATACACCTACGATCTTGGTGCCTGCTGGCAGCACGAGATCACGCTGGAGGGCACCCGGGAGCGCGAGCTTATGCGGAATTACCCGGTCTGCGCCGAATTCAGCGGCGACTCTCCAGAAGAGTACCCGCCAGAAGAGCACGGGTCCGGTGATTCCAACGACGAACCGACGCGGCGCTGGCGGTTCAGCCTCGCCGACGTCAACCGCGAACTGGCCGCCCTCGGCCTGCGAGGCGGCTGAGCGATGGTGAACCAGGATGAACAAGCGATGGCCGGCCAGGACCGAGAATGGGGGCGCAAGGGCGCGACACTGAGCGACAAGACCGCCCGCGCGGAGTTCGGGCTGACGCAGGATGAGATCGTCGCGGCGATCCGCGTGGGCGAGCTGCAGTATCGCCTCAGCTCGATGCACGGAAACCCGTGGCTGAGGCTCCTGCGCCGGGAGGTCGAGGCTCTCGTCACGGCCAGGTTCGGTGACCGGTATCTCAGGGAGCGGCAGGCAAGAGCTGAGTTGGCACGTGTCAATCTTGACCTGAAGCGGCTCCGGGCACAGGTGGCCGAATTGGAGGAGCAGCGCTCCAGGCTTCTCGCTGACCTCGGCGCCATACACCCCGAACCCGGGGGTTAGGAAAAGAGATCTTGTATCGAGTCCGAGGCTCCCGGACAGCGTCAACAGCAATCGCGCGTACCGGCTGCCGTGGAATCCGAGCCCACCGGACCGAAATGGCCGTCTGCGAGCGCCTAACGGCTCGCCGTTGGCGCATCGTCACGCGGAGCGTGACCAGTAGCCGATCGCTGACCGGCCTGATCGACTTCGCTGACTCCTACGTCAGCGACCAGGCCCTGGGCTTCCACCGGTGGACCGACCCGGCCGACCGGCTCACCTTCCGGGAGGGCTACCTCGCCGGCTCAGTCCCATCCGCAGACTTCGTCGCAGGCTGGAGAGTGGCGATGATCTACACCGCCCTGGCCGTCGTCGCATCACGACCTGAACTCGCCCAGGCGGCAGCAGCCGACGCAGCGATTCGCCGGCCGTAGGCGGGTTGTTCGGGAGGTCGGTCGGGTCTAGCGTCGCGAACACACGGGTTCCCGAGGAGGACAGACATGTCGATCGACCCGAAGAAGACCGCCGTGGTGCTGATCGAGTACCAGAACGACTTCACGTCCGAGGGTGGCGTCCTGCACGGCGCGGTGTCCGAGGTGATGGACCAGACCAAGATGCTGAGCAAGACCAAGGATGTCGTGGACGCCGCTCGGTCGGCCGGCGCCACGGTGATGTATGCCCCGATCATGTTCGCCGAGGGCTACCACGAGATCAGCGAGCACCCCTACGGCATTCTCAAGGGTGTCGTCGACGGCAACGCGTTCGTCAAGGGCTCGTGGGGTGCAGCGATCGTCGACGAGCTGGCTCCGGCGGAGGGTGACATCGTGATCGAGGGCAAGCGCGGCCTCGACACCTTTGCCAGCACCAACCTCGACTTCATCCTCCGCAGCAAGGGCATCGAGACACTCGTGCTCGGCGGGTTCCTGACGAACTGCTGTGTCGAGTCCACGATGCGGTCCGGCTACGAGAACGGCTACCAGGTCATCACGCTCAGCGACTGCGTGGCGGCGACCTCGCCGGAGGAGCACGAGAACGCGCTCAAGTACGACTACCCGATGTTCTCCAAGCCGATGCCCGCCGCGGACTTCATCGACCAGCTCGGTTCCTGACCGTCCACGATCGGGATCCTCTGCGGGACGGCCTGGCTCGGACGTGCGACCTGCGCGACTGTCACCGGATCCCGTTCGGCGTCCGGGGCAGCCCTGCGCCCCCGCTAGCGCACCGCTAGCGCACCGCTAGCTCCCCGGCCCGGCAACGGGCCTCGGCCACGCGGATCGAGGTTCTTGCGAACGGCCGGGTCGCGCAAGTAAGCGGGCCTGTTGCCGCCCACCAGCTCCCTGTGCAGACCGACGGCCTCGCGCGCGGCGGCCAGCTCCCGATCTGTTGGCGCGATCCGACCCGGTGAACCGGGCCGGTGTCGCGATGTCCGCCTTGTCGCATGTGACCTGCCGCCGATGC